>JBDIBD010000071.1:0-13720 GCA_039812725.1 Vicinamibacteria bacterium
TCCGCGCGCGCGGCCCTAGGCCCGGGGGTGGTAGCGGTCGTAGATGCGGCGCAGGCGCTCGCGCGAGACGTGGGTGTAGATCTGGGTGGTCGAGATGTCGGCGTGGCCGAGCATGGCCTGGACCGCGCGCAGGTCGGCGCCGTGATTGAGCAGGTGCGTGGCGAACGAGTGCCGCAGCACGTGGGGCGTCAGCACGTGGGCCACGCCGGTGGCGCGGGCGTGCTTGCGGACCACGACCCACAGCGTGGGCCGCGAGAGCCGCCGCGCCCGGCGGCTCAGGAACAGCTCTCGCGCCCCCTGGCCCCGGGCCAGGCCGGGGCGGGCCTCCTGGAGGTAGCGCTCCACCCAGCGCTGGGCCTCGCTGCCCAGGGGGACCAGCCGCTCCTTGCGTCCCTTGCCGAAGGCCTTGACCAGGCCCAGGCCCAGGTCGAGGTCCTCGGGCCGCAGGCGGATCAGCTCGGAGGCCCGCAGCCCGGTGGCATAGAGCACCTCGAGGATGGCGCGGTCGCGCAGCCCGAGGGGCGTGGCCACGTCGGGGGCCCGAAGCAGCGCCTCGACCTGCGCCGCGGTCAGGCAGCGCGGCAGCGGACGCGGCGCCCGCGGGGCACGCAGGTTCTCCATCGGGTCGTGCTCGAGGCGCCCCTCCCGAAGGCCGAAGCGGTAGAAGCCCCGCAGGGCGTGCACCGCGCGCGCCACGGAGCGAGCCCCCAGCCCCTGGGCGCTGAGCCACTGGATGAAGGCCGAGACGTCCTGCTGCGCCAGGGCCAGCGGCGCCTGGCCGCGCCCGGCCGCCCAGGATTGCAGCCGCAGCAGCTCGTGCTGGTAGGCCGCCAGCGAGTTCTCGGTGAGGGCCCGCTCGACCCTCAGGTGGGCCAGGTACTCCGCCACGTGCCGGTCGGGGCGCGGCCGTTCCGCCGCCGGGCGCCGCCCCGCCACGGGTCCTCAGGCTCCCGGGCGGCGCCGGCGCGCCAGGGCCAGCACGGCCTCGACCTCGGGCAGGCGCAGCAGGCGCGTCACCAGGCCGTACACGAGCACGCCGAGCACCACCGGACCCAGCGCCGTCAGGGCCTGGGCGAGGAGCCCGCGGGTGCCCAGCAGCCCCTCCAGGCCGCGGGCGGCCCCCCAGCAGGCCGGCGCCATCACCAGGGCTCCGGCCAGCATGCGACCCAGGGCCCCGCTGAGGCCGTGTCCGCGCACCACCAGCAGGCGGCGCTCCAGCACCACCAGCAGCAGGAGCGCGTTGAGCAGGGAGCCGAGGGCGGTTCCCAGGGCCACCGCGCGGAAGCCCAGCCGCCCGTGCAGGGCCAGCATGACGGCCAGGTTGGCGCCCACGGCCAGCACGCTGCCCAGCAGGGGCACGCGCGGCCGCCCGAGGGCGTAGAAGGCCGGCGCCAGGACCTTGACGCCGCTGTAAGCCACCAAGCCCAGCGAGTAGAGCGCCAGGGCCGCGGCGGTTCCGGCCGTGTCGGCGCTGGTGAACTTGCCCCGCTCGTACAGGAGCCGCACCACGGGCACCGCCAGCGCCATCAGGCCGGCCATCGACGGGACCGTCAGGAAGGCCACCAGGCGCAGCGACTGCCGCAGGGTCTCGCCCAGCCCCGCCGTGTCGCCCGCGGCGGCGCGCCGCGCCAGGCCGGTCGCGGCGATGGTTCCCGCCGCCACGCCGAAGACCCCGATCGGGAGGTAGAGGATCCGGAAGGCGTAGTTCAGCCACGAGACGGCGCCGGGGTCGTGCGAAGCGAAGCGGCTGCTCAGGAAGATGTTGACCTGCACGGCCGCCAGGCCCAGGGTGGCGGGTCCCATCAGGCGCAGCACCGCCAGCACGTCGGGGTCGAACGGGCGCCACTCCGGGCGGTAGCGGAAGCCCAGGCGCCACAGTCCCGGCAGCTGCCCCGCGAACTGGGCCAGGCCGCCCGCCAGCGTTCCCACGGCCCAGCCCAGGGCCACCTCGCGCGGGCCGTAGCCCAGCCCCCAGAGGCCGAGGGCCCAGACGATCGCCACCACGTTGAACAGGGCCGGCGCCAGGGCCGGCGCCCCGTAGCGCTGCTCCGCGTTCAGCATCCCCATGGCCACCGCCGCCACGGACACCAGCGGCAGGAAAGGCATCATGACCCGCGTGAGCAGGATGGTGACCTCGGTCTTGCCGGGCACCGCCTCGTACCCGGGCGCCAGGGCCGAGACCAGCTGCGGGGCGGCTGCCACTCCCACGAGGACCAGGCCGCCAAGGGCCACGTTCAGGAGCGTCAGCATCCGGCTGGCGAAGCGGAAGGCGGCGGGGCGGCCGTCCCGCGCCACGAGCCGGGTGTAGGTCGGCACGAAGGCCGCCGACAGGGCCCCCTCCGCGAAGAGGTCGCGCAGGAGGTTGGGGATCCGGAACGCGATCTGGAAGGCGTCCGCGAAGGGGCCCGCGCCCAGGAGCGCGGCGAAGGCCTGCTCGCGCACCAGCCCCAGCAGCCGCGACAGCAGGGTGAAGGCCGAGATCAGCCCGGCCGAGCGCACCAACTGGGCCCTTTCCCCGCCGCTCTTGACCTGCTCGGCGTTCATCTGTAAACTATTGCTTTGCCGCGCACTTATCTGTCGCGGCGGCAACGAGGAGGAGTGAGTGGCTCATCACGCGTCGGCCCAGAAGCACGGTAGGCAGAGCCTCCAGCGGCGGGCCCGCAACCGCATGTCGACGTCGACCCTGAAGACCCAGATCAAGAAGCTGCGCACGGCCATCGCCGAGGGCGACGCCGAGAGCGCGCGCAACCTGCTGCCCGCCACCGTGGCGCGCATCGACAAGGCCGCGAAGGTGGGCGTCATCCACGACAACGCCGCCGCGCGCTACAAGAGCCGGCTGACTCGCCAAGTCAACGGGATGGGCGCGGCGCAGGCCTGACCGCGCCGCCGCCTCCCCCTCCGCAGGCCGCCGCCACGGCGGCCGCGAGCGCCACGCGCTCGTCCACGCTGCTCTTGAGGCGCCTGTCGGCCGCGGCCAGGGCCGCCAGGGCGCGCGCCAGGTCGACGTCGGACCAGGCGCGCGCCGCGTCGAGCAGGTCCCGCAGCTTGAAGGGCAGCACCTTCGTGCGCGCCACGATCTCGTCGCTGGCCGCGCGGCGGCCCGCCAGCTCGCGGGCCACCCGCAGCTGGCGCAGCGAGCGGTGCAGGCTGGCCACGATGCCGATGGCGCTGCCGCGCCGGTCGCTCTCGCTCGCGCACTCGTCGAGCAGCCCGTGGGCCAGCTGCAGCAGCTGGTCGGGCCGGCGCTGCCAGAGCAGGTCACCCAGCTTGTAGAAGGGCTGGGCCAGCCCGCGGCCCAGCACGGCCGCCACCTCTTCCGCCCCGAGTCGCTGGCCCTTCCCGCCGTCGAAGGCGCGCAGCTTCTCGACCTCGCTGGCCAGCCGGCGCAGGTCCTGGCCCACGCGGTCGATCAGCTCTTGGAGCCCGTCCGGGCCCAGGCGCAGCCCGGCCCGCTGCACCTCCGCCTGCGCGAAGTCGCGCAGCTCGCGTCCCTTCGGGCGCCCGCAGAGGTGCTCGCGTCCGCGCGCCGCCAGGAGCTTCCACAGGCCCAGCCGGCGGTCGGCCTTGGGGGCCAGCAGCACCAGCACCACGTCGGGGTTGGGGTCGTCGAGGTAGCTCTCCAGGTCCTCGCGCACGCCCGACGCGGCCTTGCCCTTCTTGCGCCCCCTGGGGGCTGGCCCCTCGCCCTCGTCGCCCGACAGCGCGTCGGCCGCCCGCACCACCACGGCCCGCCGCGGCGCGAAGAGGGAGCGGGTCCGGGCGGCGTCGAGCACGCCCCTCCAGCCGGCCTCGTCGCCGCGCAGGACCTGCACGTTGTCGGCGGTCACGACCTTCAGCTCGGAGGCCAGGATCTCGTCGAGCGCCCGCTCCACCAGCAGGGACTCGTCCCCCACCAAGAGGTGCACGGGCGCGCGCTGGTCAGCGGGCACGCGGCTCGGGGCGGGCGCTCGGGCCCGTCAGAAGGCCTCCAGCATGGCCGAGACCAGCTGGCGGGCGTAGGCCTGGGTGAGCCGGTCGATGGCCTGGTCCTCGCGGTCGAAGAAGGTCAGGGAGTCGCCCAGGTCGTAGTCGTCCCGGTAGGAGAAGTAGTCGTTGGACCAGATCGGCTCCTTGGAGTCGGTCTTTCCGTAGCGCACGCGGGACCCGAGCACGATCGCGTAGCGGGAGGCCTGGGTGGCCCCGGCCGCCCCCTCGAAGGCCACCGGCGCGACGTTGTAGGAGGTCAGCTCGATGTCGACCAGCGCGTCCACGCCCTCGGCAGTCTGCACGACCTCGAACTTGCCGCGCTTCTGCAGCTCCTCGATGACGGCCTTGGTGACCCTCTGGTCGAGCCCGGCCTTGCCCGTGCGGTCCTTGGCCAGCGGCACGCCGATGCGCCTGATGGTCGGGTCGACGGTCACGCCCTTCCCCACCAGGGCGTAGCCGCACCCGGCCAGCGACAAGAGGCCGACGACCGCGGCCAGGGCCAGCCCCCCGCAGCGGCCCGTCATCGCACCACGAAGCTGACCAGCCGACCCGGGACCACGACGCACTTGGCGACCTCCTTGCCGGACAGGTGGGCGGCCACGACCTGCTCGGCCGCCTGGCGCACCTCGGGCTCGGCGGCATCGCGCGCCACCGTCACGCGGCCGCGCACCTTGCCGTTGACCTGAACCGCCAGCTCGACCTGCTCCTCGCGCGCCAGCACGGCGTCGAAGGCCGGCCAGGGCCGGTCGGTCACGCTGAAGCGCCGCCCCAGCCGCATCCACAGCTCCTCGCAGAGGTGCGGCGTGAAGGGCGCCAGGAGCAGCACCAGCGTCTCGAGGGCGTCGCGCAGCACGGGACGGCCGGGCCCCTGGGCCAGCTCCGCCTCGTGCTTGTAGAGCTCGTTGACCAGCTCCATCAGCGCCGCCACGGCGGTGTTGAGGTGGATGCGGGTGTCCACGTCCTCGCCGATGCGGGCGATGGTCTGGTGGACCTTGCGCTGCAGGGCCCGGGCGGCCTGCGGCAGCTCGGCCGGCGGACGCTGGCGGATCTCCGAGGCGAACGAGGCGGCGTGCCGGTCGACCAGCCGCCAGACGCGCTGCACGAAGCGGTGCGCGCCCTCGATGCCCTCGTCCTTCCACTCCAGGGCCATCTCGGGCGGCGCCACGAACAGGATGTACAGGCGCAGCGTGTCGGCCCCGTAACGCGCCACGACCTCGTCGGGGGCCACGGTGTTGCCCCTGGACTTGGACATCACCTCTCCGTCGAGGTGCACCATGCCCTGGGGGAACAGGCGCGTGACCGGCTCGTCGAAGGTCACCAGGCCCAGGTCGCGCATGACCTTCGTCCAGAAGCGCGAGTAGACCAGGTGCAGGATGGCGTGCTCGATGCCGCCCACGTAAAGGTCGATCGGGAACCAGTAGCGCACGGCCAGCGGGTCGATCGGGCCGTCCTCGCGCTGGGGCGAGAGGTAGCGGTAGAAGTACCAGGAGGAGTCCACGAAGGTGTCCATCGTGTCCGTCTCGCGGCGGGCCGGCCCCTGGCACCTCGGGCAGCGCGCCTGGACGAACGTGGGCACCTTGGCGAGGGGGTTGCCGCCCTCGCCGGTGAAGGGCGCGTCCCTCGGCAGCACCACCGGCAGCTCCTCGTCGGGGACCGGCTGCACGCCGCAGGCCTGGCAGTAGACCACCGGGATGGGCGTCCCCCAGTAGCGCTGCCGGCTGATCAGCCAGTCCTTGAGGCGGTAGCTCACGGCCTTGCGGCCGAAGCCCTTCTCGGCCGCGTGGGCGGCCATGCGCTCCTGGGCCTCGGGCACCGTCAGGCCGTCGAAGGGGCCGCTGTTGGCCGTCCGGCCGCCCCCGTCCCAGGCCTCGGCCAGCGCCGCGCCGTCGAGGGCCGCGCCCTCCGGCTGGATGACCACCCGCACGGGCAGCCCGTACTTGCGGGCGAACTCGAAGTCGCGCTGGTCGTGGGCCGGCACCGACATGATCGCGCCGGTGCCGTAGCCCATCAGCACGAAGTTGCCGACCCAGATCGGGAGGCGCTCGCCGCTGAACGGGTTCGTGGCGTGGCGCCCGGTGAAGACGCCTTCCTTCTCGACCTCGCCGGCCTGGCGCTCGCGCCGGTCCTGCCCCCGCAGCCGCTGCAGCGCGGCGCGGGCCTCGGCCGGGGCCTCGGCCATCAGCTCGTCGACGCGCGGGTGCTCGGGCGCCAGCACCATGAAGGTGGCGCCGTAGATGGTGTCGATGCGCGTGGTGAAGACCCGCAGGGGCGCGCCGCCCTCGACCGGGAAGTCGACCTCCGCCCCGTGCGAGCGGCCGACCCAGTTGCGCTGCTGCGTGAGCACGCGCTCCGGCCAGGCCTGCAGGTCGTCCATGTCGTCGAGCAGCTGGTCCTGGTAGGCCGTGATGCGCAGGAACCACTGCTCCATCAGGCGTTCCTGCACCTGGCTCTTGCAGCGCCAGCAGATCCCGCCCTCGGCCTGCTCGTTGGCCAGCACGGTCTGGCAGGAGGGGCACCAGTTGACGGGGGCCTGGGCGCGGTAGGCGATGCCGCGCTCGAGCATGCGCAGGAAGAACCACTGGTTCCAGCGGTAGTACTCCGGGTCGCAGGTGGCGACCTCGCGGCTCCAGGGGTAGCTGAAGCCCAGCCGCTGCAGCTGGGCCTTCATGCCGGCGATGTTCTGGCGGGTCCAGGTCTCCGGGTGCAGGCCCTTCTTGATGGCGGCGTTCTCGGCCGGCAGCCCCAGGGCGTCCCAGCCGATGGGGTGCATGACGTTGAAGCCGCGCATGCGCTTGTAGCGCGCCACCACGTCCGTGATGGTGTAGTTGCGCACGTGCCCCATGTGGATGTCGCCCGACGGGTAGGGCAGCATCTCGAGGCAGTAGAACTTGGGCCGCGAGGGGTCCTCGTTGACCTCGAACGTGCGCCCCTCGCGCCAGCGTCCCTGCCAGCGCGTCTCGATCTCCTGGAAGTCGTACTCGCTCATGGCTCCAGCGTGTCCGCAGAAACGTCGAATGGTAGCACGAGGGCGCGCCGGCCCCGCGCCACGGACTCGCCTCGGGCGGCGGTCCTCAGGCCTGCGCGGGAGGCTCCGCCAGCCGCTCCGCCACCAGCTCCGCCAGGTCGCGCACCTTGACCGACTGCTCCACGTTCTTGGCCTTGGTGCCGTCGCCCAGCATGGTCATGCAGAACGGGCAGCCGACCACGATCGTGCCGGCCCCGGTGGCCAGGGCCTCCTCCGTGCGCTCGACGTTGACGCGCTTGCCGATGGTCTCCTCGAGGAACATGCGGCCGCCGCCGGCGCCGCAGCACAGGCTCTTCTCCCGGCTGCGCGGCATCTCGCTGCTGCGCACCTTGAGCTGGATCAGGACCTCGCGCGGGGCGTCGTAGCCCTGGTTGTAGCGCCCCAGGTAGCAGGGGTCGTGGAAGGTCACGTGCTCGTCGAAGCTGCGCTTGGTGTCGAGCGGGATGCGCCCGTCCGCCAGCAGCTCGGCCAGCAGCTCCGAATGATGCTGGACGGTGTAGTGGCCGCCCAGCTCGGGGTACTCGTTCTTGAGCTGGTTGAAGCAGTGCGGGCAGGTCGTGAAGATCTTCTTGAACTTGTACTGCGAGAGGGTGGCCACGTTCTCCTGGGCCAGCGAGCTCCAGACGTACTCGTTGCCCAGCCGGCGGGCCGGGTCGCCCGTGCACTTCTCCTCGCAGCCCAGGATGGCGAAGTCCACCCCGGAGGCCTTGAGGATGCGCACCAACGCCTGCTGCACCTTCTTGGCACGGTCGTCGGTGGCCCCGGCGCAGCCCACCCAGAACAGGTACTGCACCTCGCGCTGCGGGTCCTCCGCCGCCAGCTCGGACATGACGGGCACGTCCAGGCTCCTGGCCCACTCCTCGCGCTTGTCCTGGCCCACGCCCCAGGGGTTGCCCTGGACCTCCATGCCCTTGAAGGCCGCGGTGAGCTCCTTGGGGAACTCCGAGTCCATCAGCACCAGGTTCTGCCGCAGCCCGATCAGGGTCCCGGGGACCGAGTCGATCAGCACCGGGCAGGCCTGCACGCAGGCCGCGCAGGTGGTGCAGGCCCAGGCCTCGTCCACGTGCACCTGGCCCTCGACCTGCAGGTAGCGCCCGTCGGCGCGCAGCGCCCCGGGCTGCGCGCGGTCCACGGGTGCGCGCGCGATCAGGGGCTGGGCCGGCTCGAGGGCGGCCTCGGCCTCGGCCTGGTCGGGGCGCGGCCGTCCACGGCCGTCGCGCAGCGGCAGCAGCTGGTCGCCGTTGGCGCCCCGCATGTTGAGCTTGACGTCGTGCAGCACCTTCATGGGCTGGAGCGGCTTGCCGGTCAGGTGGGCCGGGCAGACCGAGTTGCAGCGCCCGCACTCGGTGCAGGCCACGCTGTCGAGCAGCGTCTTCCAGGGCAGCTCCTGGAAGCGGTCGATGCCGAACTTCTCGCTGTTCTCGAAGTCCAGGGCCGGCGGCAGCCCGCGCCGCTCCTTGCGGAAGAAGAAGATGTTGGGCCCCGCGAAGATCAGGTGCATGTGCTTCGAGGCGGGGATGTAGCAGGCGAAGCCCAGGAAGATCCCCAGGTGCGCCCAGAAGGCGCCGCCGTGCAGCAGGCGCAGCGCCCCCTCGGGCAGGGGCGCGAGGAGCTGCGCCACCAGCGAGCTGGCGGGCTGCCAGGGGACGTAGCCAGCGGCCGCGCCGGCCAGCTGTCGCAGCCGCACGTCGGAGCCGACCAGCAGGAAGAAGGTGACGTACAGCGCCAGGATCAGGTAGAGGATCGTCTCGGCGTCCACGGAGCGGGGCGTCAGCCGCTTGACCTTGCCCGACCAGCGCCGGCCCAGCGCCACGCCCACGCCCACGAGCACGAGAAAGGCCATCGCGTCCTGGCTGAGGTGGTAGGCCTGCAGCAGCCGGGGCGGCAGCACCAGCTCGTACGAGAAGGGGCTGCGGCCCAGGCTGGCCAGGAAGGCCGTCAGGCCCTGGAGGACCACCTCGAGGTGGCCGATGCCGAGGACCATGAAGCCGTACAGGAAGGACATGTGGACCAGGCCCGACCAGCGGTCCTCGAGCACCTTGCGGTGCCCGAAGACCAGGCTGAGGACCCGGTCGATCCGCTCGCCCGTGGAGGTCGGCGTCTTCTCACGGCACTCGCGCCCCGAGCGCACGAGCCGCACGATGCGGTCGAGCCGCGAGGCCGTGAAGGCCCCGGCGGCGATCAGCAACGCCAGGGTCAGGAGCGACTGCAGGATCGGCCAGACCATGGTGACACCCTCCCGCCCGGGCCCGCGAGCGCCGCCGGGCCGAGGCTACGTGCGCGAAGCCTGGTGGGCCCGGGCGGCCTCCGTCAGGTGCGGCAGCACCTCGAAGACGTCGCCCAGGATCCCGTAGTTGGCCACCTTGAAGATGGGCGCGTCCGCGTCCTTGTTGATGGCCACGATGAACTTGGAGGACGACATGCCGGCCAGGTGCTGGATGGCCCCGCTGATGCCGCAGGCCACGTACAGCGAGGGCGAGACGGTCTTGCCGGTCTGGCCGACCTGCAGGTGGTGGTCGACCCAGCCGGCGTCCACGACGGCACGGGAGGCCCCCACGGCGGCGCCCAGGGCTGCCGCCAGCTCCTCCACCAGGTGGAAGTGCTCCGGCCCCTTGAGGCCTCGGCCGCCGGAGACGATGACCTGGGCCTCGGTCAGCTCGATCTTGCCCGCAGCGCTGGCCTTGAGTCCGGTGGCCCGGGCGCGGCTGGCGACGTCGACGCTGCCCGCCACGACCTCGGCCTGCCGTCCCCCGTCGCGGCTGCCCAGCGCGAAGACGTTCGGACGCAGGCTCGCGACCTGCAGCCCCTCGGGCCAGCGCACCTGAGCGTAGGCCTTGCCGGCGTACATGGGGCGACGGGCCACGAGCCGGCCGCCCTCGATCGCGAAGGCGACGCAGTCGGAGGCCAGGCCGGCCCCCAGCCGCGCGGACACGCGCGGCGCCAGGTCCTTGCCCATGGCGCTGAACGGGACCAGCAGGGCCCAGGGCTGGAGCGCCCCGGCCACCTGGCAGACCGCCCGCGCGTACGGCTCGGTGGCGTAGGCCGCCAGGCCGGGGTCGTCGAAGACGTGCACGGCGTCGGCGCCGTAGGCGGCCAGCTCGCCCGCCAGGCCCGACACGCCGGAGCCCACCAGGACGGCGGCCACCCGGCCGCCGCCCATGGCGTCGGCCAGGCGCCGGGCCTCGGAGACGGCCTCGAGCGACGGCCGGCGCAGCTTGCCGTCGCGCTGTTCGGCGAAGGTCAGGATCGTGCTCATCTCAGATCACCTTGGCTTCTTCGTGCAACAGGCGCACCAGCTCGCGGGCCTGCGCGGCCGGGTCGCCGTCGATCATGTGGACCGCCGGGCGGGCGGGCGGCAACTCGAGCGAGGCCACCTCGGTGCGCGGCCGCAGGGCCTCGGCCGAGAGGCCGAGGGAGGCGGCGTCGCTGGCCTGGATGACCTTCTTCTTGGCCGCCATGATCCCCTTGAGGCTGGCGTAGCGCGGCGTGTTCAGGCCCTTCTGGGCCGAGATCACGGCCGGCAGCGAGGTCTCCCATGTTTCCTGGGCCCCCTCGACCTCGCGCTCGACCAGCGCGCGGCCGTCCTGGACCTCGAGCTTGACCGCTACCGTGACCTGGGGCAGGTCCAGCAGCTCGGCCAGGAGCCCGGGAACCTGGCTGTGGTCGCCGCCCACCCCCTGCTGGCCGGTGAGCACCAGGTCGAAGGGCGCCAGCTTCTGGATGGCCGCCGCCAGGGCGCGCGCGGTGCCGAGCGGGTCGAGCCTCTCGAACAACGGGTCCTTGAGGTGCACGGCCGAGTCGGCTCCCATGGCCAGGCCCGTCCGCAGGGCGGTCTGCACGCGCTCGGGCCCGAGGCCCACCAGCACCACCTCCCCGCCCCGCGCCTCCTTGATCTTCAGCGCCTCCTCGATGGCGAACTCGTCGTAGGGGGAGACGATCCAGTTGACGTCGCCCTCCACGATGGCGTTGCCCTCGGGAGCGATGCGGACACGGGTTTCCGTGTCTGGGACCTGCTTGACGCAGACCACGATCTTCATCGCTTCAGTCCCTCCCGGTGGGGCGACCGGTCGGCCGCCCGAGAGAATCTACTACGTCCCGGACAAAATGAACAGCCATTCATTTGTTGGCCGAGGCCCGGCCCGGACAGGCCGGCCCGCGGGCCTCAGGCCGGGTAGCGGCGGAACAGGAGAGCGGCGTTCGTCCCCCCGAAACCGAAGGAGTTCGAGAGCGCGTGGCGCACCTGCGCCGGGCGCGAGTGGTTCGGCACCACGTCGAGGTCGCAGCCCGGGTCGGGGGCCTCGTGGTTGATCGTGGGCGGCAGCATCTGGTGCCGGAGCGCCAGCGCGGTGATGCCCGCCTCGACGCCGCCGGCCGCCCCCAGCAGGTGCCCGGTCATCGACTTGGTCGAGCTGATCGCCAGGCGCCGGGCGTGCTCGCCGAAGACCTGCTTGACCGCCATGATCTCGATCGGGTCCCCCGCCGGCGTGGACGTGCCGTGGGCGTTGACGTAGTCGACCTGCTCCGGGGCCACGCCCGCGTCGGCCAGCGTGCGGCGCATGACCCGGATGATGCCGTCGCCGTCCTCCGAGGGGGCCGAGATGTGGAAGGCGTCCCCGCTCATGCCGTAGCCGACCAGCTCGGCGTAGATCGAGGCGCCCCGGCGCCGGGCGTGCTCCAGCTCCTCGAGCACGATCACGCCGGCCCCCTCCCCGATCACGAAGCCGTCGCGGTCCTTGTCGAAGGGCCGCGAGGCGCGCTCCGGGGCGTCGTTGCGGGTCGAGAGCGCCCGCATGGCGCAGAAACCGGCCACGCCCAGCGGCGTGATGGCGGCCTCGGAGCCGCCCGCCAGCATCGCGTCCGCGTCGCCGTGCTGGATCAGGCGGTAGGCGTCGCCCACGGCATGGGCGCCGGTGGCGCAGGCCGTGCACGTGGCCGAGTTGGGGCCCTTCGCGCCCGTGCGGATCGAGACCCAGCCGGAGGCCAGGTTGACGATCGTGGCGGGGATGAAGAACGGGCTGACGCGCTTGGGCCCGCTCTTCAGCAGGGTCTCGTGCTCGCGCTCGATGGTCGCGAAGCCCCCGATCCCCGAGCCGATGTAGACGCCCACCCGGTCGGCGTTGGCCGCGTCGATGGCGAGGCCCGAGTCGCGCAGGGCGAAGTCGGAGGCCGCCACGGCGAACTGGATGAAGCGGTCCTGCTTCTTGACGTCCTTCTTGTCCACCCAGCGCAGCGGGTCGAAGCCCTTGACCTCGGCCGCGAAGCGCGTGGTGTGCTGTGACGCGTCGAAGAGCGTGATCGGGGCCGTGCCGGACCGGCCGGCGACCAGGCCGGCCCAGGTCTCCTCGGTGCCGACACCGAGGGCCGAGACCAGGCCCACACCGGTGACCACGACCCTGCGGTTCTCTGCCATCTGAAGCGGACCTCCTCCGGGTTTCGGCTGCGCCGAGGGTGCCTCGTCGCCCGGCCGGGCCTACTTCTTGTGCTTCTCGATGTACTCGGTGGCTTCCTTGACGCGCGTGATCTTCTCGGCGTCCTCGTCCGGGATCTCGATGCCGAACTCCTCCTCGAGGGCCATCACGAGCTCGACGGTGTCGAGGCTGTCGGCGCCCAGGTCGTCGACGAAGGAGGCCTCGGGCGTCACCAGCTCCTCCTCCACGCCCAGCTGGTCCACGATGATCTTCTTGACGCGATCGGCAACAGACTCCATCTGTGTCCTCCGAATGGCCCCGGCTCGCGGGGCCGCCTTGTGCGACGTTGGTGCTCCCCCGGGCGCGGGACCTGGCCCACGCCGACCGGGATTCTACATGTGGAAGCCGCCGTCCACCGTCAGGATCTGGCCGGTGACGTAGGCGGCCCCGTCCGACAGCAGGAAGGCCACCAGCGGCGAGACGTCCTCCGGCCGGCCGACGCGCCCCAGCGGAATCGCCCCGAGGAGGGCCTCGCGGGCCTTGTCGGTCATGGCGGCGGTCATGTCGGTCTCGATGAAGCCCGGCGCCACGGCGTTGACCGTGATGCCGCGCGAGGCCACCTCGCGCGCCACCGACTTGGTCAGCCCCACCACGCCGGCCTTGGCGGCCGCGTAGTTGGCCTGGCCGGCGTTGCCGGTCAGCCCGACCACCGAGGTCACGTTGACGATGCGCCCGGCGCGGCGCTTGATCATCGGCCGCAGGGCCGCCTGGGTGCACAGGAAGACGCCCGTGAGGTTGGTGGCCAGCACGGCGTCCCAGTCGTCGGGCTTCATGCGCAGCACCAGCGTGTCGCGGGTGATGCCGGCGTTGTTGACCAGCCCGTCCAGGCGCCCGTGGGCCGCCAGCAGCCGCTCGAAGCCGGCCTCGATCGAGGCCCGGTCGGCCACGTCCAGGCCCAGGGCCTCGGCCTGGCCGCCGGCGGCGCGGATCTCCTCGACGGCCTCCCCCAGCCGGCCCGCGTCGCGCGCCGCCAGGACCGCCAGGGCGCCCTCCGCCGCCACCTCGCGCGCGATGGCGCGGCCGATGCCGCGCGAGGCGCCGGTGACCAGCACGACCTTCCCCTCCAGACGCTTCATCTCGCCCAACCGCCCTTCCCTCTCAGCCCGCCAGCGCCGCGGCCGCCTGCTCGAGCGAGGCCGGGTCGTCCACGCTCAGCACGCGGGCCCCGCGCGCGATCTTCTTGACCAGCCCGGAGAGCCCCGTCCCCGGGCCGACCTCGACGAAGGTCGTGACGCCCTCGGCCGCCAGGCGCTCCACGCAC
>JBDIBD010000072.1:0-13715 GCA_039812725.1 Vicinamibacteria bacterium
GCTGCGCCAGAGGCCCGGGCCCGGGTCCTTGGCCACGAACAGCAGCGTGCCGTCGAGGTCCACCAGCTGCTCCGGGGCCGAGCCCGTCGCGCCGGCGACGAGGTCGGCGACGAGCGCGGTGCCGGCCGCGGTGCCGTCGCTGGTCCACAGCTCCTCGCCGTGCTGGCCGTCGTGGGCCACGAAGAACGCCCGCGCGCCGGCGGGGGTGAGCCACTTCAGGCGGGGCGTGGGGCCGCTGGCCGGGTCGGGATCGGCCACCAGGCGCGTGCCGGCGGCCGTGCCGTCGCTCCACCACAGCGCCGGCCCGCGCTGGCCGTCGTCGGCCACGAGCAGCGCGCCCGTTCCCAGGCAGGCCATCTCCGTGGGGGCCGAGCCCTCGGCCCCGGGACGCAGGTCGAGCACGCGCCGCGTGCCGGCCGCGCTGCCGTCGCTCCACCAGAGCTCGGTGCCGGCCGCCGGCTCCCAGGCGAAGAAGAACAGCCGCCCGTGGCAGGGCGTCAACCCGTAGGGGGACGAGCCGACGGGGCCGGGGTTGACGTCGAGCACGCGCCGCGTCCCGGCCGCGGTGCCGTCGCTGGTCCAGGGCTCGAGCCCGCCCACGGGCTCGCTCATGGCGAAGAAGGCCCGGCCGTCCACGTTGGCCGCGGCTGCCAGGCTGTAGGTCGACTCGAACGTCGTCACGAGCTCCGCCGACGGCGCGGCGGAGCCGAAGGCCGGGGCGGCCAGCAGGCCGCCCAGCACGGCAAGGCACAGGACACGCATGACACGTCGCCTCTTGTCTTTCCGGGGAGAGGCGCGGGGAGTGTCGCCGCGGGCCGGCCGGCGGGGAAGCCCGCTTGTGACGCTTCCACGAGTGTCCGGAGGTGGGCTGGCGCGGCGGGCTACTCGCCCGCGCCCTTGAACTGGTCGGCCTCGTCGGCGAAGAGCAGGTTGAAGCTGGTCAGCGAGCCGTAGCAGCCCGTCACGTAGGCCTGCAGCTTGAGCTTCTGGTCGTCGGGCAGGTCGGAGGCGTTGACCTGCTGCTCCAGCGTGCGCAGGCGGTTGCGCAGCATGACGACCTTGTGGAAGAAGCTCTCGATCGGCCAGGACTTCTCCTGCAGCCCGGGGTCCCTGGGGCGCAGCACCAGCTGGCCGCCGCGCCAGCGGGCGGCCGGCGCCACCGGCGTCAGGCCGGCTTCCTCGCGCACGATGCGGCGCAGCAGCAGCTCGAGGTCCTGGGTCTCGTCGAGGGTCACGGGGGGGCGGCTCCTTTCGCGCTCGCTGACGAGGGGCAGGGGCGCCGGCACCAGCCGGGGCGCGCCCGGGTCCGCTGCGGAGCGTGCGGCCGGGGCGGGCTCGCCGCCGCCGCGGTAGTTGTGCTGGCTGCCGCAGTGGTCGCAGGAGACCCGCAGCGGCTGGCCCTGGCCGTCCACCACGATGACGGTGTGGCGCCGCAGGGCCTTGCAGGCCCGGCAGACATCGTCGACGGGGCCGCCGGCGTGGTAGCGCTTCTCCACGGCCGGATTGTATCGCCAGGCCGCCAGGCGGCCTCGGCCGGGGGCTCAGTGCGGGCCGACCACCGTCCAGTCGAGCGCGGGCGAGGGCGAGTTGGGCGTGGTGAACGTGCCGAAGGTGCGGTTGCCCGAGAGGTCCATGTACCAGACCACCAGGCGGCCGCTGGTGGCGTTGCGCCAGACCAGGTCGTTGGTGCCCGCCACGCCGCCCGCCCCGACCCCGTAGTCCCCGCCGGCCACGACCTGCCAGTTGTTGTCGCCCGCGTTGGCGGGGTTGGTGAAGGCCCCGGTGATGCGCTGCACGCTGGCGTTCATGAGCCAGCGCACGATCTTGCCCGAGGTCGAGTTGTACCAGAGCAGGTCGGTGTTGAGGTCGCCGTCCAGGTCGAGGGCCGCCACGACCGCCCAGTTCGAGTCCACGGCCTGGTCGGGGCTGGGGACGATCGAGCCCTTGTAGGCCGTGCCGTTCATGGTCCAGACCACGAGCTTCTGGGTCGAGGTGTTGCGCCAGATCAGGTCGGGCCAGCCGTCGTGGTCGAAGTCGGCCGTGGCGGCGGGCCGCCAGGTCGTGGCCAGCGGCGCAGCGCCGCTCAGCGGCACCGCCGCGCCCATGCGGTTGGAGCCGTTCATCAGCCAGAACTCCACCGCCCCCGTGGAGGAGTTCCAGGTGACCAGGTCGGTGAAGCTGTCCAGGTTGTAGTCGTCGGTCCCCACCACGAGCCAGCCCGGGTTGAGGTCGGGCTGCACGATCGCCTGGTTGGCCTGGACGATGCCGTTCATGTTCCAGATCATGTGGCCGTCCGTGGGGGCGTAGTCGAACAGCAGGTCCACCTGGCCGCCGCAGTCGAAGTCGCCCTTGCGCGCGTCCCAGCCCAGCTGGATCACGTCGAAGTCGGAGGCGTGCAGCGCGCCGAAGGCCGGGTTGAGCTCGCCGTTGTCCCAGCTCGTGTTCCAGGTGCCCTGGAAGTACATGTCCGAGCCGTTGTCGGCCACGATCAGGCCGTACGTCTTCATGGCCCGCATGATCTTCTGGATGTAGGCGGGCAGCGCCGGGTTGATGACGTAGCTCTGCTTGAGGCGCAGGCGCGCGCCGAGCGGGACGGCGTTCACGTTGGCGCTGGTCGTGGCGTCGTGGGAGGCGGGGTAGACGTAGCCGTGGGTGAAGTCGGTCGTCATGCGCAAGGCGTGGCGGATCTCGGGGTCGGGGCCGAAGACCTCGTCGTAGCGCACGAGCCCGGGCAGGATGGCCAGGCCCGCCGCGTCGGCGCTGGTCCACGTGTCGGGCCGGCGTCCGTTGCGGTCGAGCAGGAAGATGGCCCCGGAGCCCGCCTCCCAGCGCCCCGCGCCGCCGTTGGCGGCCGCGTTCCACTGCGCGTGGTACAGCTCGTAGAGGACGTGGTTGTCGCGGTCTACGATCAGCATGTGGCGGTCGCCCGAGGTGCCGCCGCCCGGCTGGCCCCCCTCGATCCACTTGGCCTGCGTGCGGGCCTCGACCGGGATGGGATAGCCGCAGGGCGCAGCGGTCCCGGCTGGCGGGCAGTTGTCGCTCTGGCTGCCGAACTCCATCCACGTCACCGTCTCGCGCGGCTGGTTGCCCGAGACGGTGATGTAGACCATGCCGTAGATGCCGTTGGGGGCGTTGTCGGGGTCGTCGCCGCCGAAGTCGGGGTGCATGCCCACTCCGGGCCCGATGAAGGCGATGAAGTTCCCGCTGTTCGGGTCGACCGGGGCGCAGCGCACGTCGCGGTTCCACCAGTTGTCGTCGGGGAACAGCGGGTTGGGCGTGGGCAGCCCGCCGTTGCGCTGCACCTGGGCCAGCGCGGGGACGGCGAAGAGGCAGGCCAGGGCGGCGGCGGCCAGGACGCGGGTGGTCGACCGGGAGCGGCGCATGGGATCTCCTTGGTGCAGCCGAGCCTACGCCCTTTCGGCGTGCGCCGCTCGTGAGGCCCGTCACGTCGCCGCCCGGCCGGGCCTAGCCGCGCGCCACGGGGTGCAGGAAGCGCACCAGCCCGCCCCAGCGGCGGTCGACCACGAAGCCCGGCGCGAAGGCGATCGGCTCCGGGCCGAAGCCCGTGTGGACCGCGAAGTAGCCCTGGCTGGCCAGGCGCGCGCAGAAGTCCTCGACCAGGGCCCCGGCCAGGCCGCGGGCCCGCCGGGCCGGCGCGATCACCACGCCCTCGACGTGGGCCACGCCGGGCGAGGCCATGCGCCAGACCACGCCGCCGACGACGCGCTCCTCCTCGTCGAGCAGCAGCAGGTGGCGCGTGGCGCCGCCGGTCTCCAGCCCCGACTCGGCGAACAGGCGCAGCAGCCGGCCGACCTCGACGGGGCTCTGGGGCTCGCGCACCGCGAACTCCCCGCCGCGGCCGTCGGCCACGCGCGTCACCACCAGGGCCTGCGGCAGGTCGGGGACGGCCTTGACCTCGGCGCCCTGCAGCGAGGCGGCGGCCGGGAAGGCCAGGCGCCCGAAGGCGCGCCGGTCCTCCGCGTCGGTCAGCGCGGCCTGTAGCTCGGACAGCTCGACCAGGCTGGTGGCGCGCTCGCCGGGCCGGTCGAACAGGCGCGCCAGCAGGCGGTCGAAGGCCGCCGCGGCGGGCGGCGCGGCGGCCGCGAAATAGGTCTGGCGCCAGAGGTGGTAGCGGGCCGGCTCGCCGTGGCGCTCGAGGCCGTAGAGGCCGGTGAGCTGCTCCACGAGCTGCCGCCGGGCGGCGGGGGTGGCCCGGGGGTTCGAGCGCAGCCAGCCGGCGTAGCGCTCGCCGGCGCAGCGCAGCGCCAGCGGCGGGTGGTAGGCCTGCCGGAGGCGCTGCAGGAAGCCGGCCAGGCGAGCGCCGGCCTCGGGCAGGCCGAGCGTGTCGAGGCCGTCCCCGGCCAGCGCCTCCTCCAGGAAGGCGGCGGCCTCGGGCACGCCCAGCCCCTCGACGGCCGCCTCCAGCATCCAGTCGGGGTCGAGCAGGCCGCGGAAGGCCGGGTAGTGGCCGGCGGTCTGGCGGTAGAAGGTGCGCCACATGGGTCCCAGCAGCGAGCGCGGGCCCTCGTAGGGCTGCGAGCCGGCCAGCGACAGGATGCGCACGTCGCGGCGCGCGTCCGCCTCGGGGACGGCCACGTTGGCCGGCGCGACCGGGCCGGGCACCAGCCGGCCGCCGCTCTCCCGCCAGGCCGCGAAGAAGGCCGAGAGGCCGCGCACGAACAGGTTGCGCCAGGTCTCCGGCGCCGGCCGCGCGCCGGCCGACCAGCCGCCGCCGAACTCGCGCAGCTTGTCCCACACGGTCAGCTGCGTGACGAAGGCGGTGGTCAGGGCGCCCTGGACGGCGCGCGAGCAGCCGAAGCGCGGCACGCAGGCGCTGCCGCCGGCCGGGTCCCCGAGCGCCAGCATCCAGAGGATGATCTCCTCCTGCCGCGCGTCGGGGCTGTGCGGGCGCAGGGACAGCAGCAGCTCGTAGTGGCGCCCGCCGCGGGCGTCGTGGCTCAGGCGGTAGAGGCGGTGGGCCTGGGTCGAGGGCAGCGGGAAGACCCAGATCTCCTCGCCCAGGTCGCCGGCCGAGAAGCGCGGCTCCTCGTGGGCCAGCGCGATCGACTCGACCAGGAACGAGCCGTCGCCCAGCAGCTCGCCGAGCTGCGCCAGCTCCTCCGGCGGCAGCAGCCCTTCGATGCGCAGGGGCCGGGGCGCGGCCGCGCAGCGCGCCTCGCACAGGCGAGCCAGGCGCTGCAGGTGGCGGCGCGCCGCCGCGGCCAGCAGCGGGTCGGCCTCGTGCAGGGCCCAGTTGGCCAGCTCGGCACGCACCGCCACGATCGAGGCGGGGCGGCGCTCGGCGAACCCGTCGAGCAGGTCGAACACGTCCTCGAACAGGCGCCGCGCCGCGGCCGAGACCGGCCACGCGAGCTCGGCCCGGTAGTGGCGCAGGCGCGCCCGCAGGGCCTCCAGGCGCTGTGGCTCCGCGCCGGCGTCGGCGATGACCTCGATCGACTCGGCCGTGAGGCACTGCCGCTCCGACTGCACGAAGGCCCCCAGCAGCGCGCCGTAGCCGGGCAGCGGCTCGTCGAGCAGCAGCGTGCGGTAGGCCAGCGCGCGCACCTCCAGCTCCGGGTGGTAGGCCAGCGCCGCCAGCCGGTGGCGGATCAGCCCCTGCAGGCGCGGCTCCGCGTCGGGCAGCCGGGCGGCCAGCGTGCGCACGCCGTAGAGCGCGCCCTCGCCGCGCAGCAGCAGCGCCCGGGCGCAGAGCTGGTGGGCGTCGTCGAGGGCCACGTCCCGCAGCGGCGTCGCGGCGGCCTGCCAGGCCTCGGCGGGCGGCAGGTCCTCCTGGGGCGGCAGGGCCAGGGCCGAGAGCTTACCGAGCGGCAGGTCCCAGCCGTCCTTGCACGGGGCGAAGGCGCGCAGGGCCGGGTTGCCGGCCCACAGCAGCGGCTGGCGCGCGAACAGGCCCAGGTCGAGCGTGCGCCCGGGCAGCTCGTACTCGAGGTCGCCGACGCGCAGGCGCGGCCCGGCCCGCCGCACGGCCAGGAAGCGGCGGGCGCGCCGGTCCAGCAGGCCGCCGGGGACCGGCGCCAGGTCCGTCTCGAGGTGCCCCAGGTCGCGCGGGAACCAGCGCGGCACGCGCACCTCGAGGCCGTCGACCTCGAAGGTGGCCGCGTCGGAGCGGTAGAGCCCGTCGATGGTCTCGGCGAAGGAGGCCAGCACCGCCTTGCGCCGGAAGGTGCCCTTGGGGGTCAGCTCGCCCTTCTCGGGGTCGAAGTCGCGGTCGAGCAGGGTGAAGGCCACCACGCGCTCGACCGGCGAGACCTCGCGGTTGACCTCGGCCACGATGGCCCCGAAGTACTCCTGGCGCCCCTCGTCCGACAGCCCGCCCAGCACCGGGTCGCCCGTCTCGGGGACGATCAAGAGCGCGTTGTGGTCGCGCCCGTCGCCCAGCAGGAAGGCCCGCCGCACGCCGGGCACGTCGGCCAGGCGGCGCTCGACCAGGGCCGGCGAGACGGTCTGTCCGCGGGTGTTCTTGTAGACGTCCTTGACGCGGTCGACGATCTCGTAGTGGCCGCTGGGGCGGCGCACGAAGATGTCGCCGGTCTTGAGCCAGCGCTCGTCGCCCGGCGCCGGCCGCGGGTCGCCCAGGTAGTGGCCCACGTACGGACCGGAGATCTCCAGCTCGCCGTTCTCCGCCAGCCGCACGTCGATGGCCGGCAGCGGCAGGCCCACCGAGCCGTCCTCGTACTCGCCCGGCGGCGTCATGGTGATGCCACCAGTCCCTTCGGTCATGCCGAAGCCGCTGCACAGCTCGACACCGTGGCGCTGGAAGAAGCGGAAGACGCCCGGGTCGAGGAAGCCGGCCGCCGAGAGCCCCCAGCGCAGGCGGCCGCCCACCACCTGGCGGAAGGCGCGGGCGTGGTCCTCCGGCGCGCAGGCGTCCATGCGCGCCAGGCAGCGGTCGCGCAGCTGCTCCCAGCGCTTGGGGATGCCGATCAGGCCGGAGGGCTCGGCCGCCGGCAGGGCCCGCGCCAGCGTCTCGAAGGAGGGGTTGCCCGCGAAGACGTAGGTGCCGCCCCAGAACAGCATGCCCATCAGCTCGAAGTAGCGGCCGAAGGTGTGGAACAGCGGCAGGTAGGCCACCAGGCGCTCGTCGTGGCCCACGGCCGGCAGGGCCGCCGCGCGCGCGAAGCGCTTGGCCACCAGGCCGTGGCCGGTGTGCGCCACGCCCTTGGGCTCGCCCGTGCTGCCGGAGGTGAACATGACCGTGGCGGCCTCGAAGCGCCCGGGCGGACGGTGCCGCTCGATGGCGCGGCGCGCCTCGGCCAGCGACAGCTCCGCGGCCTGCTCCGCCAGCGAGGGCTCGTCGCCGCGCCGCCGCGGCGTGCCGGGGTCGAGCGGCAGCAGCCGGAAGGGCGGCACGCGCGGGCGCACGCGCTCGAGCTGGGCGCGGGCCTCGTCGCTGCCGACCACCACGAGGTTGACGCGCATCCGCTCGAGGGCGAAGGCCAGCGCGTCGGCGTCGGCCTGCGGGTTGAGGGGCGTCACCTGAAGGCCGTGCACCAGGCAGCCCAGGTCGGCCAGCGCGCCCTCGACGCCGTTCTCGACCATCAGCGCGACGCGCGGCCGGCCCTTGCCCGCACGCAGCAGCGCGGCCGCGGCGCGCTCGGCCTGGCGCGCCACGGCGCGGTAGCTCCAGCGCGGGGCCTGCGGGTCGGGAGCGGCCTGCAGGCAGGCCTGCTCGGGGTGCTCCGCCACGCGCTGGGCCAGCATCGTCGCCAGCGTGTAGTCGGACACGGCCAGGGCCTCGACGGCCACGTCGGCCCAGCGGTGGCGCTGCGGTCGGTCGGGCAGGGCGCACAGGTAAGGGCTGCGCCGCGTGACGTCCAGCCAGCGGTGCCAGGCGGCGGCGGGCAGCGGATCGGGCAGGCGCACCGCCGCCTCGGCCTCGTCCAGCAGCTGCGCGGCCAGGGCCGGGTCGGGCGGCCCGGCCTGCCAGTCCCGCAGCAGTCCTTCGAGGGTGTCGAGAGGGCTCGGCGCGACGGCGGACGCGGCGCGCGCCGGGCGGCGGTCGCGTGGTCGGCTCATGGGTGTCCTCGCCTGCCGTGAGCGGCCCTGCCGGCCCGCCGCTCACGGGGTGAGGATACTCCAGCCCGCACCGCCTCCCGTCAGGTGACGAGAACGGGTAGCAGCATCCTTGACACTCTCGCCGCCGCGGACGTAGCGTCGCCTGGTCTGTCCGGGAGGTCCCGATGCCGCCAGCCCTGGCCCTGATCCTGCTGCTCGCCGCGGCGCCTGCCGCGCCGGCCACGTCCCCTCCGCGGCTGGCCTCGGACCCGAGGGTGGACCAGTCCCTGAAGCTGCTGCAGGCCTGGCTCGAGGCCCAGCGCGACTACGAGCGCCTGCCCAGCGTGGCCCTGGCCGTGGTGCACGACCAGGAGCTGCTCTGGAGCGGCGCCTACGGCCAGGCGCACCTGGAGAAGCAGGCGGCGGCCACGCCCACCACGATGTACTCGATCTGCTCGATCTCGAAGCTGTTCACCAGCGTGGCCGTGATGCAGCAGCGCGACGCCGGCAAGCTCGACCTCGACGACCCGCTCGAGCGGCTGGTGCCCTGGGCCCACCTGCGGGGCGCCGCCGAGGGCTCGCCGCCCGTCACGCTGCGGGGCGTCCTGACCCACTCCTCGGGGCTGCCGCGCGAGGTCGACACGCCGTACTGGACGGGACCGAGCTACGCCTTCCCGCCGCGCGACAAGGTCCAGGAGCGGGTCCCCGAGCAGGAGATGCTCTACCGCTCCGACCTCAACTACCAGTACTCGAACCTGGGCCTGACGCTGGCCGGCGAGGCCGCCGCGGCGGCGGCGGGCCGGCCCTACGACGAGCTGGTCCGGCACGACGTCCTCGAGCCGCTGGGGCTCAAGGACACCGAGACCGAGCACCTCGACCGGCACCGCGGCGGGCGCCTGGCGACGGGCTACACGGCGGTGCGCCGCGACGGCTCGCGCGAGCCCGTGCCGCCCTACCAGGTGCGCGGCCTCGGGCCCGCGGCCGGCTTCACCTCGACCGTCGAGGACCTGGGCCGCTTCGCCTCCTGGCAGTTCCGCCTGCTCTCGTCGGGCAAGACCGAAGTCCTCGACGCCGACACGCTGCGCGAGATGCAGCGCGTGCAGTGGATGGACCCCGACTGGAAGACCAGCCGCGGCCTGGGCTTCGGCATCTGGCGCAAGGGCGACAAGACCTTCGTGGGCCACGGCGGCTACTGCCCCGGCTACCAGAGCGAGCTGCTGCTGCAAACCAGCGAGAAACTCGCCACCGTCTTCATGACCAACACCAACGGCGTCGACAGCCGGTACTACGCGCAGACCGCCTACGCGGTGGTCGGTCCGGCCGTGAAGGCCGCCCTCGACTCGCCGGGCGGCGCCAAGGCCCACGACCCGGCCCTGGCGCGTTACGTGGGCCGCTACGACAACTGGCTGGCGGGCGAGAGCCACGTGCTGCTGTGGGACGACGGCCTGGCGCTGCTGGAGCTGCCCACGGACGACCCCGCCGGGGACGTCGTCAAGCTCAAGCCGGCCGGCGAGCACCGCTTCCGGCGCGTGCGCGACGACGGCACGCTGGGCGAGGAGGTGCGCTTCGACGTCGGGCCGGACGGCCTGCCGACCCGCGTCTGGCGCCACAGCAACTACGACACGCGCGTGCCCGCGCCGGCGCCCCGGTAGCGATCGACGCGCCGCCGTCGCACCGAGCCAGGGGGCCTAACCCACCTGCCAGACGTCGCCCTGGCGCAGCAGCTTGTCGAGGTTGCCCGGACCGCGCTTGGCGATCACGTCCTGCACCTGCTGCCGCACCAGGTCCTCGTAGCGCGGCGCCGGCACGTCGCGCAGCACGCCGATGGGCGTCGGGAAGCCGGGCGTCATGTCCATGCGCGAGAGCAGGAAGGCGTAGGCCGGGTTGGGGTTGCTGGCGTCGTGGACGATCAGGTCCTGCTCGGTCACCCCGTTCCCGAGCTGCACCACCTCGAGGTTGATGCCGTTCATGCGCAGGCCCTTGTCCTTGCTCTTGCCGAAGACCAGGGGCTGGCCCTGCACCAGCGCGATGGTGGCGTCGTCGCGCACGTCCTTCTCGGTCAGCCGGTCCCAGGCCCCGTCGTTGAAGATGTTGCAGTTCTGCAGGATCTCCACGAAGGCCGAGCCGCGGTGGGCCGCGGCCGCCTTGAGGGTGGCCTTGAGGTGCGGCTGGAAGACGTCCACCGAGCGGGCCACGAAGCTGGCCTCGGCCCCGAGCGCCAGCGAGAGCGGGTTGAAGGGCCGGTCGAGCGAGCCGTAGGGGGTCGACTTGGCCTTCTTGCCCAGCTCCGAGGTGGGTGAGTACTGGCCCTTGGTCAAGCCGTAGATGCGGTTGTTGAACAGCAGCACCTTGAGGCCCACGTTGCGGCGCAGCATGTGGATGGTGTGGTTGCCGCCGATCGACAGGGCGTCGCCGTCGCCGGTGGCCACCCACACCTCGAGCTCGGGGTTGGCCAGCTTGATGCCGCTGGCGATGGCCGGGGCCCGGCCGTGGATGCCGTGGAAGCCGAAGGTGTTCATGTAGTACGGGAAGCGGCTGGAGCAGCCGATGCCCGAGACCACCACGAACTTCTCGCGCGGCACGCCCAGCTCGGGGAAGACCGACTGGACGGCGGAGAGGATGGCGTAGTCCCCGCAGCCGGGGCACCAGCGCACCTCCTGGTCGGTCTGGAAGTCCTTCTTGGTCAGGACGGGCAGCGTGGTCATCCGAGCAGCTCCTCGATGCGGGCCTCGATCTCGGCCTGGCGGAAGGGCTTGCCCTGGACCTTGGAGAGGCCCACGGCGTCCACCAGGTACTTCGCGCGCAGGACCAGCAGCAGCTGGCCCATGTTCAGCTCCGGCACCAGCACGCGCCGGTAGCGCTTCAGCACCTCGCCCAGGTTGCCGGGCAGCGGGTTGAGGTGGCGCAGGTGCACCTGGCCGACCTTGCGCCCCTTCTCGCGCTGGGCGCGCACGGCCGCGGTGATCGAGCCGAAGGTCGAGCCCCAGCCGACCACCAGCACGTCGCCCTCGGGGTCTCCGGCGGGGACCACCGGCGGGATGTCCTGGGCCACGGCCGCCACCTTGGCGGCGCGCAGGTGGATCATCTTCTCGTGGTTGAGCGGCTCGTAGTTGACGTTGCCGCTGCCGTCCTCCTTCTCGAGGCCGCCCACGCGGTGCTCGAGGCCGGCGGTGCCCGGGACGGCCCAGGGGCGCGCCAGCGTCTGCGGGTCGCGCTGGTAGGGCCGGAAGCCCTCTTTTTCCGTGCGGAACCGGACCGGGATCTCCGGCAGCTCGCTGGCGTCGGGGATGCGCCAGGGCTCGGAGCCGTTGGCCAGGTAGCCGTCGGAGAGCAGCACCACCGGAACCATGTACTTGACCGCGATGCGGCAGGCCTCGAGGGCGGCCCAGAAGCAGTCGCCCGGCGACGACGAGGCCACCACCGGCAGCGGGGCCTCGGAGTTGCGGCCGAAGAGGGCCTGCAGCAGGTCGGCCTGCTCGGTCTTGGTCGGCAGGCCGGTCGAGGGGCCGCCGCGCTGGATGTCGCAGATCACCAGCGGCAGCTCGATCATGGTGGCCAGGCCCATGGCCTCGGTCTTGAGCGCCATGCCCGGGCCCGAGGTGGTGGTGAGCGCCAGCGAGCCGGTGTAGGCCGCGCCGATGGCCGAGCCGATGGCGGCGATCTCGTCCTCGGCCTGGAAGGTCACCACGCCGAACTGCTTGAAGGCCGAGAGCTCGTGCAGGATGTCGGAGGCCGGCGTGATCGGGTAGCTGCCCAGGAACAGCGGCAGGCCCGAGCGCTGCGAGGCGGCCACGAAGCCCAGCGCGAGGGCGGTGTTGCCGCTGATGTTGCGGTAGGTGCCGGGGGGCAGCTTGGCCGGCGGGACGACGTAGGTGACCTCGAAGGCCTCGGTGGCCTCGCAGTAGGCGTAGCCGGCCCGCATGGCCAGCTTGTTGGCCTCGGCCAGCACCGGCTTGTCCTTGAACTTGTCGGCCAGCCAGCGGTCGGTCGACTCCATCGAGCGGTTGTAGAGCCAGTAGCACATGCCCAGCGCGAAGAAGTTCTTGCACCGGTCCATGCTCTTCGAGTCGAGCCCCAGCTCCTTGAGGGCCGCGCGGGTCAGGCGCGTCAGCTCGACCTGGAACAGGCGGTAGCCCGAGAGGCTGCCGTCCTCCAGCGGGCTCACGGCCATCTGGGCCTTCTTGAGGTCGGCCTCCTTGAAGTTGTCCGTGTTGACGATCAGGAGGCCGCCGGGCTTGAGGTCGCGCAGGTTGGTCTTGAGCGCGGCCGCGTTCATGGCCACCAGCGCGTCGACCGCGTCGCCGGGAGTGTAGACGTCGGCCGCGGCGAAGTGCAGCTGGAAGCCCGAGACGCCCGGCAGCGTGCCGGCGGGGGCGCGGATCTCGGCCGGGTAGTCCGGGAAGGTGGCGATGTCGTTGCCGAACAGCGCCGCCGTGCTGGTGAACTGGCTGCCGGTGAGCTGCATCCCGTCGCCGGAGTCGCCGCAGAAGCGCACCACCGCGCGCTCGAGCGTCTCCTGGCGCCGGACCGGCGCAATGGTCGTGGCCATCCCTGAGCCTCCCCTGGCGGGCCCCCCGGCCCGCACCGTCACAAACCGACAGTATAGCCGGCTGTCGGCTGACGGTCCTTCGAACCCTTCGCCCGCCGGCGGCGTCATACCTGCGAGCCCGGGAGGTTGGCATGGAGCTTCGGTTCGTCCTGATCCTTGGATTGGCGTCGTCCCTGGCCCTGCCTCTGGCCGGGGAGAGCACCCGCACTCTGCAGATGGACCTCGCCGGCGACCCGGCGCGGGCCTTCGCCGTGGAGAACCTGGCCGGCAGCATGACGGTCAGGGCCGGGGCCGCCGGCAAGGTGCGCGTCAGCGCGGTGGCCCACGGCGAGAGCGAGGCCGTGGCCGGGGAGCTGCGCCTGGAGCAGGTCACGGGCGAGAAGGGCCTGCCGACCCTGCGGGTGGTCTACCCCGCCCGCGACATCCGCTACCCGGGCGCGGGCAGCACCCGCACCGAGTACGCGGGGCAGCGCTACCGCGTCAGCGGCTCCTCCGGGACGCTGCTCTACGCCGACGTCACGGTCGAGGTGCCGGCCACGGCCATCGACGGCCTCTTCCGCAACCGGGTCGGCGGCCTGGCGGCCGAGGGGCTGAAGGGCCACGTCGTGCTCGACACCGCGGCCGGGAACGTGACGGCCCGGCGGCTGGAGGGCGACGTGAAGGCCGACACGGGCTCGGGCGACGTCGAGGCCAGCGACGTCCAGGGCCGCTTCGACTGCGACACCGGCAGCGGCCGCTGCGCGGTGACGCGCTTCGCGGGCGAGCAGCTCGACCTCGACACCGGCTCGGGCGACGTCTCCGTGCGCGAGGCGCGGGCCCGGCGGGTGAAGGCCGACACGGGCTCGGGGCGCATCGACCTGTCGGTCAGCGAGGCCGAGGAGGTGGGCGCCGACGCGGGCTCGGGCGAGGTGACGGTCGACTGCCGCTGCGCGGGGACGGCCCGGGTCGAGGTCGAGAGCGGCAGCGGCGACGTGCTGCTGCGCCTGCCGGCCGAGGCCGGCTTCGAGCTGCGGGCCGAGCAGGGCAGCGGCGAGCTGAGCAGCGGCTTCGGCGACGCCGAGCCCGTCACCCGGCAGCGCGAGCTGGTCGGCTACCGCCGCGGCGACGGCGCGCTCCGGTTGAGCGTCGAGACGGGCAGCGGCGACGTGCG
>JBDIBD010000073.1:0-13457 GCA_039812725.1 Vicinamibacteria bacterium
GCTGGCCGCTAGCTAGGGCGCCGCCGCCTCCGCCGGAGCGGCGAAGGCCGCCCAGACCGGACGGTGGTCGCTGGCCTCGCGGGCCTCGCGCACCACCCCCGCCGCGGGAGAGCCGGCGGGGCGCAGCCCGCGCGCCACCACGTGGTCGAAGGAGAAGGGGCCCGCCGTGCGCCCGACGTCGCGGGTGGACCAGGCGAAGCCGGCCTGCTCGAAGACCCGCGAGACGCTCTTGCTGTTGAAGTCCCCGGCGATCACCACGGGGCCGGACTGCCGCTGCGCGTCGGCCAGCGCGGCGCGGGCCTGGTCGCGGCGGTCGCTGCCGTCCATCCCCCAGGGCGAGCCGAAGTGGACGGAGTAGGCGGTCACGGGCCGGCCGTTCACGCGCAGGCGCGCCGCCACCGCCGAGCGCGAGCGCAGGATGGTGCGGGTGAGGTGGGGCAGCCGCACCTTCCAGCTGGCTTCGATCGGCCAGGGTGAGAGCACGGCCTCGCCCATGTCGCGCGGGTCGCCCGGCCCGCGCGAGGCCGGGTAGTAGGCGTAGTTGAGGCCCAGGGCCTCGGCGATGGCGCGCGTGCCGGGCAGGTCCATCTCCTGCAAGGCCAGCACGTCCGGGTCGCGCAAGGGGGCGTGGTCGCGCAGGATGGCGATGGCCTCGGGGATGCGCCGGGCGTGCTCGATGTTGAAGCTCACCACGCGCAGCCCGTCGGCGCGCGGCCTGGCCGGCGGCTGTGACGTGGCGGCCTGCCCCGTGTAGCCGGGGCCGTGCGGATCGAGGTAGTTGGAGGCCGAGCAGCCGGCGGCCAGCAGGCCCACCGCCAGCGCCAGCGCGAAACGCGTCCCGCCGATCGATCTCATGCCGGCCTCCTCCGGACGAGCACGGCTCGTCCCTGGAGTGAGCCTACGAGGCCGGGTGGCGCCGGGACCGTGGCGGTGGTGGAGAGTTCCCCAAGAGAATTCCAAAGGTGGGGAACCCGCGGCGCTGCGCGGGGCCCGGCCCCGCGCAGCCGTGACGTCCTACTTCACCAGCGGGATCTGGGACGTGACCTCGAGCGCCACCAGGTTGTTCAGGCGGTTGTCGACCTGGAAGAAGCGGGCCACGACCTTGGCCGGCAGCACCTTCAGGAACTCGTCCTTGTACTTGGTCATGACGGCCAGGCGCTTCTGCTCGTAGGCGAAGGAGCGGTCGAGCAGCCCCTTGGCCTTGGCGTCGTTCATGCTGTCGAAGTGCTCGGCCAGGTCCTGGACGACCGCCAGGCGCTCGTCCGACGCGGCCTGCAGCTCGGCCTCGTAGGCCTTGTAGACGGGCCAGAACGCGGCGGCCTGGGCGGCGTCGAAGGCCATGGTCTTGCCGATGATGTCGGCCTTCTGGGCGCGCACGTCCTGGCGCATCAGCTCGACCAGCTTGTCCATGTCGGCGCGCTTCTGGGCGGCGTCGGGCTTGGCGGCCTCGGCCGGCTTGGCCGCGGTATCCGCGGGCTTGGCCTGGGCGAGCGCGTTGCCGGCCAGACACAGGGACAGCGCCGCCACCGGTGCGAAGATCTTGCGGTTCATGATTGAAGGCTCCTTTCGGCGGCTCGGGCCGGTCCGCCGGACGCAGCAGACATCCTAGAAAGCCGGCGGGCGGGGTGTCAATCCCGCCTCAGCCTCGGCCCGGGCATAATGGCCCCATGTTGGGCCTCCTCCTGACCCTCGTGCTCCAGGCCGCGCCCGGCCCCGCCCCGACCCCGGCGGCCGGGGCCGACCCGCGGCGGCGCGACGTGGACGGCGTCGACGCCCTGCGCTTCGCCCCGCGCGGGGGCGACCTCGAGCTGGTCGCCCTGATGCGCCAGAAGGGCTGCGACCTGAAGCAGCGGGACGCGCGCCAGCGCACGCTCCTGCACCTGGCCGCGGCCGACGGCTCCAAGGCCGTGGTCGAGTACCTGCTGCGCGAGGGGCTGGCGGCGCAGGCCTGGGACAGCGACGGCAAGACGCCGGCGGACCTGGCCGTGGGCCGCGAGCGCGACGCCATTCGCGCGCTGCTGGGGGCGCCCCCGGCCCAGCCGGGCCACTGAGCGACGACGGAGGAACCATCGTGAGCGAGCTTTCGAGCGGGACGACCTGCGTGCTGTGCGGAAGGGGCGAGGGCGAGGTGCCCCTGATCGCCTTCCGCTTCAAGGGCGAGGGCCGGCTGATCTGCAGCCAGCACCTGCCCGTGCTGATCCACGACCCGGCCCAGCTGGCCGGCCGCCTGAAGGGCGCCGAGGGCCTGCAGCCGGCCGAGCACGAGGACTAGGCCGGCCCCCGGTCGGCTGCGAGGCCCGCCGCCAGCCCCGCCAGCCCGTCCAGCGTGCGCTCCGCGTCCGCCGGGCCGGTGCGCGGGTTCATGACCGCCACCCGCAGCACGCGCCGCCCGCCCAGCAGCGTGGTCGTGATCCAGCCCTCGCCGGAGCGGTTGTAGTCCTCGCGCAGGCGCAGATTCAGGCGGTCGAGCCGGTCCGGGTCGAGCGATCCGTCGCCGCGCCAGCGGAAGCAGAGGATGTTGCACTCGGGCTCGTGCAGGGCCTCGAAGTCGGAGCGCGCCGCGACGGCCTCGTGGAGCGACCGGGCCGTGGCACAAAGGCGCTCGTAGAGCGCGGCCAGGCCCTCGGCCCCGTGGCGCTGCAGCGCCACCCAGACCTTGACCGCGTCGAGGCGGCGCGAGCACTGGAAGCTGCGCACGCCCTGGTCCCAGGCGCGCGCGCCCTCGCGGCCGTGGAACAGGTAGGGGGCACGCTGGGCGAAGCCGGCCTCCAGCTCGCGCTCGTCGCGCACCAGCACCACGCTGGCGGCCAGCGGCATCAGCATCATCTTGTGCGGGTCCCAGGCGATCGAGCGCGCCCGCTCGATGCCGCTCAGGCGGGCGCGGTGGGCGGGCGAGAGCAGCGCCGAGGCCCCGTGGGCGCCGTCCACGTGCAGCCAGAGACCCCGCTCCTGGCACAGGCGGCCGACGGCCTCGAGGTCGTCGAAGGCGCCGGTGGCGGTCGAGCCGGCCGTGGCCACCACCGCCATGACCTGGCGTCCCCGGGCCTGCTGGCGGTCGAGCTCGGTCGCCAGCGCTTCCGGGTCCATGCGGAAGCCGCGCGAGGCGACCGGGATCGCGTTGTCGGTGCCGAGCCCCAGCTGGCCCACGGCCCGCGCCACCGCGTAGTGGGCGTGCTCGCCGTGCAGCACCACCGGCGGCGTGGCGCCCAGCCCCTCCTTCCACGCGTCCGGGCGGGCCGCGGCGCGCGCCGCGAGCAGCGCGGCGAAGGTGGCCTCGGTGCCGCCCGAGGTGAAGGTGCCCCCGGCCTCCGGGCCCAGCCCGGCCAGGTCGCACAGCCAGCGCACCACCCGGGCCTCCAGGATCGTGCCCACCGGCGACATCTCCCAGACCGCTCCCGACTGGTTGAGGGCCGCCACCAGCGACTCGGTCCAGACCGCCGCGGGCAGCGGCGCCGAGACCTGGTGGCCCATCGAGCGCGGGTGGCAGAGGTGGTTCGAGTCGGGGATCACCTGCGTGCGCAGGCGCTCGAGCACCTCGTCGAGCGGACGGCCCCGCAGCGGCAGGGGCTCGTCGAAGCGCCGCTCGAGGTCCTCGGGGCGGAGCGCCGTCGAGACCCGCCCCTGGCCGGAGCGCGCGGCGGCGAAGTAATCGGCCGCCAGGCGCGCGAAGGCCTCGGCGGCCGGCGCCCCGGCGTCCTGCTCGAGCTCGGCGAAGACGGGGTGGGAGAGGGGCTCCATGGCGCCGGCGACGGTATCACCAACCCGCCCGCGGTAACCCTGGCGCGGATCGGGCGTCTCCACGGCAGAGGGGCGGCGTCAGCGCCCGCGGAGGGGTGGACATGGGCAAGGTGGTCCGTGGCGTCGTGGCCGTGCTGGGCCTCGCCTGTGCGCCGGCCCCGGCGCAGGCGCAGAACCTCCTGGCCAACCCCGACTTCGACTCCGACATGGCGGGCTGGACCGTGGAAAACGCCACCTGGTCCTACCTCTCCACCGGCGGTTGGCCGGCCGGCGTCTTCACTCCGGGCGCGGTCGTGGGCTCGAACGTGGGCACGGTGGCCGGCGGCCTGATCGCCCTGAGCCAGTGCGTTCCGGTGGCGGCGTCGACGACGTACGTCGTCTCGACGCAGACCTTCGTCCCGACCGGGCAGGCGGGCACGGGACAGGCCTACGTGAAAGCGGTCCTCCACACCAGCTCGAACTGCGCCTCGGGCACGATCTCCTCCCAGGTCACCACCCCGGCCATCGCGACCCCCGGGACCTCCTGGCAGCGCTCCTCGGCGGTCTTCACGACCGAGCCCATCGTGCACTCGGCCAAGGTGGGCCTGGTCGTCCAGACGCCCCAGGCCAACGGGACCTTCGACGCGCGCTTCGACGCGGTCTACCTCGGCCGGCCGGTCAAGGGCGACCTGAACGCGGACGGGCGGGTCGACCTGGTCCTCGACGACCTGGCCTCGAACGATCACGTGGCCTGGTTCATGGCCAAGGAGCGCCAGGCCGGCTCGGCGGCGCTGAGCCCGGCAGCTGACGGGCCCGACTGGAAGCTCTCGGCCATCGACGACTTCGACACGGGCAGCTCCGCGCCGGCCCTCCTGCGCGACGACCTGGTCTTCCGCAACACGGCCACGGGCGAGTTGCAGTTCTGGCTGATGAACGGGACCAGCCGCACGAGCGTGGCGTCGCTCACGGGGCCCCAGCCCCCGGGGCTGGAATGGCAGCTCACCAGCGCGGCCGACTTCGACCACGACGGCCTGGCCGACCTCCTGTGGCGCGACACCGCCACCCAGAAGCTCATGGTCTGGACCATGAACGGCACGGCCTTCACGGGCACGATCACGCCCAGCCCCGACCACGCGGTCGACTCGAACTGGGGCGTGGTGGCGGCCCTCGACGTGGACAAGGACGGCAATGCCGACCTGCTCTGGTACAACTCCACCACCGGCAAGATCGTGATCTGGTACATGGACACGAGCGTGGTGCGCACGACGGGCAAGTTCGCCACGCCGGCCAACGCCGGCGACAACAACTGGAGGGTGCTGGCGGCGGGGGACTACGCGCGGGTGGCGGCGCCCAACCTGGACAGCGTGGACCTGGTCTGGCGCAACGAGACCAGCGGCAAGATGGTGCTCTGGTACATGGACACGAGCTTCGTCCGGGTGAACGGCGGCTTCACCACTCCCGACAGCGCGAGCCCCGCGCTGGGCTGGACGGTGGCCGGGCCGCGCTGACCGCGCCGGCGCTCAGCGACAGCCGCTCTCAGGCTCGGCGGCGGCCTGCAGCCCCGTGGCCACCTCGGGCAGGATCCCCAGCCGGGCGTAGATCGGCTGGACCTGGGCGCGGATGGCGGGCAGCGCCCGCGCGAAGACCAGCGCCCCCAGCAGGCAGGCCGCCCCGCCGAGCTGCAGCGTGCGGGGCGCGCCCACGACCCCGGCCAGGCTGCCGGCCAGCAGGCTGCCGAGCGGTGTCGCGCCCATGGCGGCCGCCGCGTAGAAGCTCATCACCCGCCCGCGCTTGTCGTCGTCGGCGATGGTCTGGACCACGGTGTTGCTGGCCGCCATCTGCACCATCAGGCCCAGGCCCGCCAGGGACGCCAGCGCCAGCGAGGGCCAGAGGCTGCGCGAGAGCGAGAAGCCGACGAGCGCCGCCCCGAAGAGCGCGGCGGCCGCCACGATGACCCGCCCCAGGCCGCGCACCGTCCGGCGCGCGGCCAGCAGCAGCGCCCCGCACAGGGCGCCCACGCCGATGGCGGCCACCAGGAAGCCCAGCGTGTGGGCGCCGCCGTGCAGGACCTCGGCCGCGAACAGCGGCATGAGCGTGACGTAGGGGGCCCCGGTGAGGCTGACCAGCGCGAGCAGCAGCAGGATGGCGCGGATGGCCGTCGAGCGCGCCACGTAGTCGACGCCCTCCTTCAGGTGGCGCCAGGCCGGCGGCGCTGGGCCGGCCGCCGGCGGGCGCGGTGGCAGCCGCATCGCGAACAGGGCGGCCAGCACGGCCACGTAGCTGAGGCCGTTGACCAGGAACACCGGGCCCTCGCCCGCGACGGCGATGATGGCGCCCGCCACCGAGGGGCCCGTAAGCCGCGCGACGTTGAAGGTCGAGGAGTTGAGGGCGATGGCGTTGGGCAGGTCCTCGCGCCCGCCTACCATCTCGACCAGGAAGGACTGGCGGGCCGGCACGTCGACGGCGTTCACCAGCCCCATGAACAGGCCCAGGGCCAGCACGTGCCAGATCCGCACGGTGTCGGTGAGGACCAGCCCGGCCAGCGCCAGCGCCTGCAGCATCGAGAGCGACTGGGTGAGGACGATCATCCGGTGCCGGTCCCAGCGGTCGGCCCAGACCCCCGCGAGCGGGGCCACGAAGAGGCTGGGGACCTGGCTGGCGAAGCCCACCAGGCCCAGCAGGAAAGCGGAGCGGGTCAGCCGGTAGACCAGCCAGCCCAGGGCCACCTGCTGCATCCAGGTGCCGGTCAGGGACACCGCCTGCCCGCCGAGGAAGAGCCGGAAGTTGCGGTGCCGCAGGGCCCGGAAGCTGCCGGCGAGGCCGGAGGACGGGGGCGGCACGGCCACCATCCTAGCTCCTGCGCGGTCCACGATCGTTAACTTGACTTTTTCGTACAGATTCCATAGCTTTGGGTCGGCGGCCGTTCCTGCGGGCCCTCCGAGCCCGCCCCGGCCGCCTCCCGAGGAAGAGCATGGCGTCGAACGAGATCCAAGAGATCGCGAACCAGGAGTACAAGGCCGGCTTCGTCACGGATATCGAGTCCGAGATCCTGCCGCCCGGCCTGGACGAGGACGTGGTGCGCCTGATCTCGCACAAGAAGAAGGAGCCGGCCTTCCTGACCGAGTGGCGCCTGAAGGCCTTCCGCCACTGGCTCACCATGAAGGAGCCGACCTGGCAGAACGTCCACTACCCGCCCATCGACTACCAGGCCATCAGCTACTACGCCGCCCCGAAGCAGAAGAAGGGCGGGCCGAAGAGCCTGGACGAGGTCGACCCCAAGCTGCTCGAGACCTACGAGAAGCTGGGCGTGCCGCTGCACGAGCGCGCGCGGCTGGCCGGTGTCGCGGTCGACGCGGTCTTCGACAGCGTCTCGGTGGCCACCACCTTCCGGCACAAGCTCGAGGATGTGGGCGTCGTCTTCTGCTCCTTCTCCGAGGCGGTGCGCGAGCACCCCGAGCTGATCGAGCGCTGGCTGGGGACGGTGGTCCCGTACAGCGACAACTTCTTCGCGGCGCTCAACTCGGCGGTCTTCTCCGACGGCTCCTTCTGCTACATCCCCAAGGGCGTGCGCTGCCCGATGGAGCTGTCGACCTACTTCCGCATCAACGCCGCCAACACCGGCCAGTTCGAGCGCACCCTGCTGGTGGCCGACGAGGGCGCCTACGTCAGCTACCTGGAGGGCTGCACCGCGCCCGTGCGCGACGAGAACCAGCTGCACGCCGCGGTGGTCGAGCTGGTGGCCCTGGACGGGGCCCAGATCAAGTACTCGACCGTGCAGAACTGGTACCCGGGCGACAAGGACGGCAAGGGCGGCATCTACAACTTCGTGACCAAGCGCGGCAAGTGCCAGGGGCGCGGCTCGAAGATCTCGTGGACCCAGGTCGAGACCGGCTCGGCCATCACCTGGAAGTACCCCAGCTGCATCCTGCAGGGGGACGACTCGGTGGGCGAGTTCTACTCGGTGGCCCTGACCGCCAACCACCAGCAGGCCGACACGGGCACCAAGATGATCCACGTCGGCAAGAACACCCGCAGCACCATCGTCTCCAAGGGCATCTCGGCCGGCCACGGCCAGAACGCCTACCGCGGCCTGGTGCGCATCGGGCGGGGGGCCGAGGGGGCCCGCAACTACTCGCAGTGCGACTCGCTGCTGCTGGGCGACCAGTGCGGGGCCCACACCTTCCCCTACATCGACGTGCAGAACTCCAGCGCCCAGATGGAGCACGAGGCCACCACCTCCAAGATCGGCGAGGACCAGCTGTTCTACTTCCAGCAGCGCGGCATCTCGCCCGAGGACGCCGTCAGCATGATCGTGAACGGCTTCTGCAAGGAGGTCTTCAAGGAGCTGCCGATGGAGTTCGCGGTGGAAGCACAGAAGCTGCTGGGCGTCAGCCTGGAAGGCAGCGTGGGGTAGACATGCTCGAGATCAGGAACCTGCAGGCCAGCGTGGCCGACAAGCCCATCCTCAAGGGGCTCGACCTGTCCGTGAAGGCCGGCGAGGTGCACGCCATCATGGGCCCCAACGGCTCCGGCAAGAGCACCCTGGCGCACGTGCTGGCCGGCCGGCCGGGCTACACGGTGACCGGCGGCGAGGTGCTCTACCAGGGGCGCGACCTGCTGGCCCTGGCGCCGGAGGAGCGCGCCCGCGAGGGGGTCTTCCTGGCCTTCCAGTACCCGATCGAGGTGCCGGGGGTCAGCAACGTCTACTTCCTCAAGGCCGCCCTCAACGCCATCCGCAAGCACCGCGGCCTGCCCGAGCTCGACGCGGTCGACTTCCTGGCGCTGGTCAAGCAGAAGGCCGGCGTGGTGGAGCTGGACGAGGCCCTGGTCAAGCGCGCGGTCAACGAGGGCTTCTCGGGCGGCGAGAAGAAGCGCAACGAGATCTTCCAGATGGCCGTGCTCGACCCGGCCCTGGCGATCCTCGACGAAACCGACTCGGGCCTCGACATCGACGCCCTGCGCATCGTGGCCGACGGCGTCAACAAGCTGCGCAACCCGCAGCGCGCGGTGGTGATGGTGACCCACTACCAGCGCCTGCTGGACTACATCGTCCCCGACTTCGTGCACGTGCTGGTGGAGGGCCGCATCGTGCTCTCGGGCGGCAAGGAGCTGGCCCACGAGCTCGAGAAGAAGGGCTACGCCTGGCTCGAGCAGGCCCCGGCCGGAGCCTCCCGGTGAACGCCATGGCGGCGGCGGCGGCCGGCCTCGAGAGCTGGCTGCAGGCCTACGAGGCCCAGCCCTCGACCAGCCTCGACTGGCTGCGGGCGCTCAAGTTCGCGGCCTGGGAGCGTCTCGAGAAGAGCGGCTTCCCGGGGCCGCGGGACGAGGCCTGGCGCCAGACCCCGCTGGGCGAGCTGGTCAAGACCCGCTTCGCGCGCCCCAACGGCGTCGAGCCGCCGCTCGACCGCATCCGCCAGCTGGCCTTCGACGGGGCCTTCGCGGGGCAGGAGATCGTCTTCATCAACGGGCGCTTCGCGGCCGAGCTGTCGACCCTGCATCCGGCCTCGGGCGTGGTCATCCGCCGCCTGAGCGACGCCATGGCCGACGGCCGCGTGGCCGGGCGGCTGGGAGTGGTCGACGCGGCCGAGCGCCGCACGCCCTTTGCCGACCTCAACACGGCCCTCTTCGGCGAGGGCGTCTTCGTGGAGATCGAGGACGGCGCCCGGGTGCGCACGCCCGTGCACGTCATCCACGTCTCCACCGCGCCGGCCGGGAGCCCCTCGGCCACCCACCCGCGCACGCTGGTGATCGCGCGGCGCGGGGCCCAGGCCACGCTGGTCGAGACCTACGGCGGGCCGGGCGGCGAGGTCTACTTCACCAACGCCGTGACCGAGATCGTGCTGGAGGACGGGGCCGTCCTCGAGCACCTGCGGCTGCAGCGCGAGAGCGAGCGGGCCTTCCACGTGGCCACGCTGGCGGTGCGGCTCGACCGCGAGGCCCGCTACGCCAGCCACGCCGTCACCATCGGCGCCGTCCTGTCGCGCCTGGGGCTGGACGTGCTGCTGGACGGCGAGGGCAGCGAGGCCGCCCTCCACGGCCTGTTCATCGGCGACGCCGGCCAGGTCCTCGACACCCACTCGCGGGTCGAGCACGCCCGGCCCCACGGCAGCTCGCGGCAGCTCTACAAGGGCATCCTCGACGGCCGCTCGCGGGGCGTCTTCCACGGCAACGTGCTGGTGCGCCCGGGCGCCCAGCAGACCGACGCCTGGCAGACCAACAAGAACCTGCTGCTCTCGCGCGAGGCGCTGGTGCACTCGGTGCCGCAGCTCGAGATCTTCGCCGACGACGTCAAGTGCAAGCACGGCTCGACCACGGGCCAGCTCGACCCGGCCGCGCTGTTCTACCTGCGCTCGCGCGGGCTGGGGGAGGAGGCGGCCCGGGGCCTGCTGACCTGGGCCTTTGCCAGCGACATCGTCGGCCGCCTGCCCGTGCCGGCGGTCAAGGCGGCGCTCACGGCCTTCCTGCACCAGCGCCTGCCCAGCGCGCCCGAGGAGGCCGTGGCATGAGCTCCCCTTCCGCCGTGCGGCCCGCGCCCCTGGACGTGAGCAAGGTCCGGGCCGATTTCCCCGTGCTGCGCCAGACGTCCCACGGCCGGCCGCTGGTCTACCTCGACAGCGCCAACACGGCCCAGAAGCCCCAGGCCGTGATCGACGCCGAGCGCCGGGTCTACGAGGAGTACTACGCCAACGTCCACCGCGGCGTGTACGAGATCTCGGCCAGGGCCGAGCAGGCCTTCGAGGGGGCGCGCGAGAAGCTGCGGCGCTTCTTGAACGCCCGCGAGCGGCGCGAGGTCGTGCTGACCCGCGGCACCACCGAGGGCATCAACCTGGTGGCGAGCTGCCTGGTGCGCGGCGGCCGGCTGAAGGCCGGCGACGAGGTGCTGATCTCGGGCCTCGAGCACCACTCCAACATCGTCCCCTGGCAGCTGGCCTGCGAGCAGTCCGGGGCCCGGCTGCGGGTGGCGCCCATCGACGACGCCGGGCAGATCCGGATGGACGAGCTGGAGCGGCTGCTGTCGGAACGCACCCGCATCGTGGCGGTGGGCCACGTCTCGAACGCGCTGGGCACGGTCAACCCGGTGGCCGAGATCGTGCGCCTGGCCCACGCCCGCGGCGCCCTGGCGCTGGTGGACGGGGCCCAGGGCGCGCCGCACCTGCCGGTCGACGTGCAGGCCCTCGACTGCGACTTCTACGCCTTCTCGGGCCACAAGATGTACGGCCCCTCGGGCACCGGCGCGCTGTACGGCAAGGCCGCCCTGCTCGAGTCGCTGCCGCCCTTCATGGGCGGGGGCGACATGATCCTCTCGGTCACCTTCGAGAAGACCACCTACAACGAGATCCCGTACAAGTTCGAGGCCGGCACCCCCAACATCGCCGGCGTGATCGCCCTGGGGGCCGCGGTCGACTACCTGACCGCCCTGGGGCTGCCGTCGGTGGCGGCCTGGGAGCACGAGCTGCTGGAGTACGCCACCGCGCGGCTGCAGGAGCTGCCGGGGCTGCGCATCGTGGGCACGGCCCGCGAGAAGGCCGGCGTGATCTCGTTCGTGCTCGACGGCATCCACCCGCACGACATCGGCACCGTGCTCGACTACGAGGGCGTGGCCGTGCGCACGGGCCACCACTGCGCCCAGCCGGTCATGGACCGCTTCGGGGTCCCGGCCACGGCCCGGGCCTCGCTGGCGCTCTACAACACGCGGGAGGACATAGGCGCGCTGGCGCGCGGCATCCTCAAGGTGCAGGAGATGTTCAAGTGACGAACGGGCGCCGCCGTGTCTGACCTGCGCGAGCTGTACCAGGAAGTCATCCTCGACCACAGCAAGAAGCCCCGCAACCTGCGCGAGATGACGGACGCCAGCAGCCAGGCCCAGGGTTACAACCCGCTGTGCGGCGACCGGGCCACGGTCTACGTGCGGCTCGAGGGCGACGTGGTCGAGGACGTCAGCTTCGTGGGCCAGGGCTGCTCGATCTCGACCGCCTCGGCCTCGATCATGACCGAGGTGCTCAGGGGCAAGACCGTGGCGGAGGCCGAGGCCCTGTTCGAGCGCTTCCACGCGCTCGTGACGGCCTCGCCCGACCAGGCCGGGAAGGCGGCCGAGGACCCGGCCCTGGGCAAGCTGGCCGTCTTCGCCGGGGTGTGCGAGTTCCCGGTTCGCGTCAAGTGCGCCTCGCTCGCCTGGCACACCCTCAAGCAGGCCCTCGAGGCCCCGGGCTCGGCGCCCGTGTCGACGGAGTAGCCATGCACAACCGCGAGGCCCGCACCGTGTCGCGCGACGTCGAGGTGACGGCCATCCCCTACGGCGACCGCATCCCGCTCAAGTCCGGCACCACCGTCTACGTGACCCAGTCGCTGGGCGGGGCCTACACGCTCTTCACCGACATGGGCTACCTGGTGCGCCTGGACGGGCCCGACGCCGACGCCATCGGCGAAGCGCCCGTGCGGCCGCCCAGCGAGGAGGAGCAGGCCGGCAAGAGCACCCGCGACCTGTGCTGGGACCAGCTCAAGACCTGCTACGACCCCGAGATCCCGGTCAACATCGTCGACCTGGGGCTGGTCTACGGCTGCGAGGTCGAGCCGCGCGCCGAGGGCGGCGAGCGCGTGCACGTGCGCTTCACGCTCACCGCCCCGGGCTGTGGCATGGGAGACGTGCTGAAGCAGGACATGGAGCGCAAGCTCCTGTCGGTGCGCGGCGTCGGCGAGGCCTTCGTCGAAGTCGTCCTGGACCCGCCCTGGAGCCAGGAGATGATGTCCGACGCCGCCCGCCTGCAGCTGGGGCTGATGTGACGGGCCGGCGCGCAGGCGCGACGGCCCGTCATCCTGAGGAGCAGCCGTCGGGCGGGCGACGAAGGATCTCCCGAACGGAGCAGCCGTCGGGCGGGCGACGAAGGATCTCGCGAGCGGAGCAGCCGCCGGGCGGGCGACGAAGGATCTCGCGAGCGGAGCAGCCGTCGGGCGGGCGACGAAGGATCCGTCGGCCCAGCGTCGCCGAAGGCGACTCGGCGACGCCAGCCCGTGGCACGGGTTCGCCGCGACAGCCCGCGAGATCCTTCGCTCCCTTCCCGAACGGTGTCGCTCAGGATGACGGGGGGCGGCGGTGAAGCTCTCCGCCCAGGAGGAGTACGGGCTGCGGCTGCTGTTGCAGCTCGGCCGGCAGGGCGACGGGGCCAGCCTGACCCTGCCCGAGCTGTCGCGGCTCGAGGGCATCTCGCAGCCCAACACGGCCAAGCTCATGCGCCTGCTGCGCACGGGGGGCTTGGTGCGCGCCGCGCGCGGGCAGGCCGGCGGGTACTCGCTCTCGCGGCCCTCGGGCGAGATCACGGTCGGCCAGGTGCTCGACCTCCTGGGCGGACGGCTGTTCGACGCCGAGTTCTGCGACCGCCACTCCGGGGTGAGCAGCAACTGCGCCCACCTGGGCGACTGCTCGATCCGCCCGGTGCTGCGCCGCCTGCAGGACGTCATCGACGACGTCATGGGGCGCATGACGCTCCGGGACCTGCTGGGCTCGGAGCGCGACGTGCGCTCGCTGGCCCACAGCCCGAAGGCCGTCGGCCTGCCCGTCCTGCGGCACTAACGGCCGCCCCGCGGGCGGTCGCAGGCCTCCACCACCCCGCGCGCCGAGCGGTGCGCCAGCAGCGCCGCGCCCAGCCCGGCCAGCTCGTCCGGGCCGAGGCGCTCCTGCAGGCGCTCGAACAGGGCGCGCTCCTCGAAGCGCACGTGGTCGTGCAGCAGCGCGCCCGTCTCCG
>JBDIBD010000074.1:0-13438 GCA_039812725.1 Vicinamibacteria bacterium
TTCCGGCTGGCGGCGGGCGGCGCGGTGCCGCGGCTCCCCCCCGCCCTGGCCCTGGCGCTGGCGGCGCTGGCCGCCGTCAACGGCGCCAGCTACCCCGGCCTGCTCCAGATCAAGCACATGCACGGCTGGGAGCTGCCGCCGGGCCGCGTGCTGTTCGACCGTTGGAACAGCCACTCGCGCGTGGTGGCGTTCGAGCAGGGCTTGGGCGAGCCCGCCTACTGGGGCCGCGGCACCGCCTCGCGCGCGGACCAGCTGCCGCTCGTCGAGACGATCGGCCTCCAGATCGACGGCTCCGCCTACACGGCGGCCACGCGCTTCGACGGCGACCCGCGCAGCCTGGGCTGGGTGGGCCACGACGTGACCAGCCTGGGCTACCGCCTGCGGGGCCGCGGCGACGTGGCCGTGATCGGCGTGGGGGGCGGGCGGGACGTGCTCACGGCGCTCGGCTTCGGGGCCCGCAGCGTCGTCGGAGTGGAGGTCAACGGCATCCTGACGCGCCTGCTGGCCCGGGACCTGCGCGGCTTCACGCGCCTGGCGGAGCGCCCCGACGTGACCCTGGTCCACGACGACGGCCGCAGCTGGCTGGCGCGCACGGACCGGCGCTTCGACCTGATCCAGATGTCGCTGATCGACACCTTCGCCTCCACGGCAGCGGGGGCCATGACGCTCACGGAGAACGGCCTCTACACGTCGGAGGCCTGGTCGCTCTTCCTCGACCGGCTGCGCCCCGGAGGGATCCTGTCCGTCTCGCGCTACTTCGCGCCCGGCCGGGTCAGCGAGACGGCCCGCACCACCTCGCTGGCCGTGGACGTTCTGCTGCGCCGGGGTGCGGCGGTGCCGGCCGCCCACGTGATGCTGCTGGACGCCGCCAACGTCTCGACCCTGGTCGTCAGCCGGGACCCCTTCTCCGCCGAGGACGTGGCGACCGTGCGGGCCGCCGACCGGCTCGAGGGCTTCAGCGAGCGGGCGCTGCCGGGCTTCGTCACGCCCGACTCCGTCCTGCGGGCCACGCTGGAGGCCACCAGCCCGGAGGAGCTCGCCGCCGCCACGCGCCACGCCGTCTTCGACCTCGAGGCCCCCAGCGACGACCGGCCGTTCTTCTTCAACATGGTCAAGCTGTCGGCCTGGCGCAGGGCCCTGGCCGAGGACCTCGGCGGTGCCGGGGTCCTGGCGGGCAACCTGCGGGCCACGCAGACGCTGCTGGCGCTGCTGGTGGCCGTGCTGCTGCTGACCGCGGCCACCGTGCTCGGGCCGCTGGCCTGGCGCGGGCGCCGGCACGGCCTGAGGCCCCGCACCTTCGTGGCGGCGGGCAGCTACTTCTCCCTGATCGGCCTCGGCTTCATGCTGGTGGAGGTGGGGCTGATGCAGAAGTTCTCGATCCTGCTCGGCCACCCCATCTACTCGCTGACGGTCACGCTGGCGTCGCTGATCCTGGCCAGCGGGCTGGGCAGCCTGTCCGCCGACCGGCTCGCGCAGGGGGGCCGGCGGCGGCTGGAGCACCTGCCGGCGCTGGCGGGGCTGCTGATCGTGGCCGGGGTGGCCGCGGCGCAGCCGGCCATCGAGGCCTCGCTGGCGGCGGGCTTCGGCCGGCGCTCCCTGGTGGCGGTCGCGTTCGCCTTCCCGATCGGCTTCGTGCTGGGCTTCTTCTTCCCGCTCGGCCTGCGGAACCTCAGGCAGGCGAGCCCGGTGGCCCAGTCCTGGATGTGGGGCCTCAACGGGGCCTTCGGCGTCCTGGGCGGGATGGCCGCCATCCTGGTCTCGATGAGCCTCGGGATCCGCGCCTGCCTGCTGGCCGGGGCGGCCTGCTACCTGCTGCTGAGCTTCCCCGCGCGGGCGCTCGCAGCGCAGGCCGCACACGAGCGAGGACCGGCCTGAGGGCTGAGCCGGCCGCGGCCGCGGGCCCCCGGGGGGCGCGCTACCTGGGCCGCGCGTACTGGTCGATGACGCGCCCGATGGCCCGCCGGCAGACGGCGCAGAAGCCCACCTCGTCGCGCGTGAACATGATGCAGTCGGCCTGCGGGCGGTAGTAGCCCTTGGCCTCGTACAGGGCCCCCTCGAAGGCTCCCACGCGCCCCGCGTGCTCGTGGCCGGCCAGCAGCTTCGTCATCTCCGCCCGCTCGGCCGTGAAGAGCGCCTCCATCTCGGCCTCGGGCGCGTGGCTGGCGCGCAGCTCGCGGCGCCTCTTCTGGATCTCGCGCTGGCGCTCCTCGAAGGCCTCCTTCGGCCAGGCGGTCGGCAGCGGCACGCCCGGCGTGAGCAGCTCGCGCCACTTGGCGGCGGTCGGGTCGGCCGTGGCGTTGGGCTCCCAGGGCTCCACCTTCTCGCCGCCCGTCGCGTAGGCCACCGCCGACGTGTAGTACTCGTCGGCCAGCCCGGCGAAGTGGTGGCCGAACTCGTGCACGAACAGGTAGGGTGCGAAGGCGTTGTCGGCCGCGACCGTGGCGTAGGCGCCCTGGATCCCGCCGCCGCCGTACTTGCGGTCGTTGACCACGATCAGGACGAACTCGTAGGGCGCGGCGGCGGCCGCCTCGCGCAGGCGCTGGTTGTCGAAGGCCAGCACGTAGCGCTCCGAGCCGAAGGCGTCGTAGGCCGCGCGCAGCGCCGAGCGGCGGTGGACGCCGTCGGAGGGGCGCGCCACGCCGCTCTCGTCGGAGGGCGTGTCCACGGCCCAGACGTTGAAGTCGCCACGCCGCTCCTCGAAGGGCGAGACGGCGAACAGCAGCTCGGCCATGCGGCGTGCGTCCCGGTGCCACTTCTCCATCTCGGCCGCCGTGTAACCGTCGCCCAGCAGCAGCAGGTCGACCTTGTCGGAGGGGTCGCCGGCCTGCTGCACCGCCCACGGCCGCGGGGCGTGGGCCAGCGAGCTGCGGTCGACGGCCGGGTCGCGCGGGTCCACCCTCAAGCTCCACAGCTCGCGGAAGAGGTTCTGGGCGTCGCGCTTCTTGACCAGCACCTGCACCGGGCCGGCGGGCTCCGGGAAGCGCAGCGACTCGTGGAAGGTGCGCAGCTCGCGGGCCGCCTCGGGGACGGTCTGCCACTCGGCGAAGACGCTGCTGTAGCCGCGCGAGTAGAGCACGCGCTGCGTGAGGGGGTCGATCACCTCGAAGCGGTACTTGCCCAGGTTCGAGTCGTCCAGCCAGCGGTCGCCGGCAGGAGGCCCGGCCCAGCGTCCCTCGAGCGTCACGCCGGCCGGCGCGAAGCGCTCCTCCGTGGCGCCGCCGGTGTGGAAGTAGTCCACGCGCAGCGTGCGCAGCTCGGCGGTGGCGGCGGGCGCGGCCAGGGTCAGGGCCAGCAGGGCGGTCAGCATGGGGGCCTCCGGTCGAGCGCATGCTACCGCCGCGCCGGCCCGCCCCCAACCGCCGGGTCCAGCAGGCTGGACGGCCCTGGCGCGGAGCTTGCTCTGTCGTGCGGCAGACCGCTGGGAAACCCCGGGATCGGCCCGCAAGTGACTGAGGGGCCGAGGCCCGGGAAACCCGCGGGGCGCGTGCGTGGCCGGCCGCACACGCCCTCTGTGGCTGGCCGGCAACGGGGAGGGGAGACATGGCGACCAACGTGATGGTGAGGCCGGCGTCGCTGCAGGACGGGGTGGCGGTGCTTCAGCTGCTCGAGGACGTGGGCTACTTCCCGGAGCCCATCAGCTTCGCGCAGACCTACCGCAAGGCCCTGCACGACCCGAACTTCCTGGTGCGCGTGGCCGAGCGCGACGGCGAGATCGTGGGCATGGCCTCGCTCTCGATGCGCTACCAGCTCGGCCTGGGCGGCCTCCTGGCCTGCCTCGACGAGAAGGCCGTCAAGCCCGTCCCCGAGGCTCGGCGCGTCGAGCGCCTGCTGCTCAAGGAGACGGTCGGCCGAGCCAAGCGGATGGGCGTGCGCAAGGTGGTGCTGCGCTTCAACGAGAACACGCCGCCTCCCCGCCCCGTGGCGCTGGCCAAGACCGCCTGAAGCGCGGGCACCTCTGACAGGAGGCGCCCCGAGGCGTATCCTCAGCCTCGTCACACGATCCGCGCTCATTCGTCGCCTGCCTCTGCGGACGTCGTGAGGCTGGGGCGCTCGCGGTCATGATCTCCGTCCTGCGCTGGCAGCCTCGAACCCAGGCAGGCTGCAGGCAGCCTGCCGATCGAGGGAGTCATGTCTCGTCACCTCCTCGTCCTGGCCGCCACCGTGGTCTGCTGGGCAGCGCCCGCGGCGCGGCTCGAGGCCGCCGGTGGCACCATCACCGATCAGGCGGTCTCGCTGACCTACGCCAGCACGCACTGGGGCCCCACGCCCATGGCCGACCTGCGCGGGACCGAGCCGAGCGCCGCCACCGACCTCGTCTACCAGACCGGATGGTGGTACCGCCTCGAGGGCGACACGCGCGAGTACCCCTTCCCGGCGCCGACCTCGGAGAGCTACGTGGGCCCCTCGGCCACCCTGACCTGGGACGACGTCGACGGCAGGGGCTTCGGCGCCAAGGAGTACCTCGAGGTGCTCGACAACGAGCGTCCTTCGGGGACCTTCACCAGCCGCCTCGCGCTGGCCAACCACGGCGCCACGCCGCTCGGCGTGACGGTCTTCCACTACCTCGACGCGGATGCCGCCGGGACGGCCGGCGGCGACTCCGGCACCGCGCTCTCGAACCGCCTGCTGGCCTTCGGCGAGGGCGACACGGAAGGCCTCTACCGATCCCACTTCTCGAGCGCCTACATGGTGCGCCCCTACCCCGAGGTCCGGGACCTGCTCAACGACGACAGCCTGACCGAGCTGACCAACACGGTCACGCCCTTCGGCCCGGGGGACTGGAGCGCCGCCTACCAGTGGAGCGCGGGGCTCGGCCCGGGCGAGGAGAGCAGCGTGGCCTGGGTGACCGTGTCGTCGCGCGTGCCGGGAGGCTGGGTCAAGGGCGACCTGATCTTCACCAACAACAACCCCGACGTGGTCTTCTGGCGACCCGACACGCACCAGCTCCAGGTCTGGAACATGCGCCGCGCGGCGCGCGTCGAGACCTTCGTCCTGGGGACGTCCCTGCAGCCCGTGGGCGTCGACGCCTTCACCGGCCGCTTCGAGAACGACCTGGTGGTCTACAACACGGCCAGCGGGGCCGTGAGCTTCACCAGCCTCTCGGGCGGCAGCGTGGGCCTGGGTGGCGCCCCGCCCCTGCCCCTCAACTGGAGGCTCTCGGCCACCGCCGACTTCGACCACGACGGCCAGCCCGACATCCTGTGGCGCAACCTGACCTCCCAGCGGCTCGTGATCTGGACCATGAACGGCACGTTCAAGGCCGGCAACCTCGTCCCGAGCCCCGACCACGCCGTGGACGGCAACTGGGAGATCGTGGGAGCGCGCGACTTCGACGGCGACGGCAACACGGACCTGCTCTGGTACAACGCGACCTCGGGCAAGGTCGTGATCTGGCGCATGGACGCCAGCGTCGTGCGCCGGGGCGGCGGCTTCACCACGCCCGCCAACGCCGGCGACAACAACTGGCGGGTGGTGGCCACGGCCGACTACGGCAAGGGCCCGGGCGGCATTCCCCAGACACCCGACCTGCTGTGGCGCAACGCCACCTCCGGGAAGCTGGTGCTCTGGCACCTCGACTGGAGCGGCACGCGCACGGCGGGCCTGTTCACGACGCCCGACGGCATGGGCGACCCGGCCTGGACGGTGGCCGGCCCGCGCTAGCTTGTCGGCCCGGTCCGGGCGACCGATAATCGCGCCGCCATGGCGTTCAGCGAGACGTTCGACTTCGCCGGGCCTGCCGGGCGCCTCGAGGCCGTGCTGATGGTGCCGCACCGCGCCCCCGTGGCGGCCGCGGTGGTCTGCCACGCCCACCCGCTGCACGGCGGCATCATGCACTACAAGCTGGTCTTCAGGGCCGCCAAGGCGCTGCAGGCCCAGGGCGCCGCGGTGCTGCGCTTCAACTTCCGCGGCGTGGGCCGCAGCGAGGGGCAGCACGACCACGGGCGCGGCGAGCAGGACGACGCCCGCGCCGCGCTCGACGAGATGGAGCGGCGCTTCCCCGGCCTGCCGCAGGTGCTGGGCGGCTTCTCCTTCGGCTCGCTGGTGGCCCTGCGCGTGGGCGCCGCCGACCCGCGCGTGCGGGCCCTCCTGGCCCTCGGCCTGCCGCTGCGCCTCGACCCCGCCGAGTTCCTGGCCGGCTGCACCAAGCCCCGGCTCTTCGTCCAGGGCGAGCACGACGAGTTCGGCAGCGGCCAGGCCGTGCGCGAGCTGGTCGCGCGCTTGCCCCCGCCGCGGTCCCTGGTGGTGGCGCCGGGGGCCGACCACTTCTTCACCGGCCAGCTGGAGGCCGTCCAGCAGGCCATCGAGGCCTGGGCGGCGCTGCGCCCCTGGGAGACGCCATGACCGATCCGCGCTCGCTGTTGCAGCCCGACCACGCCGCGCTGGTGGTGATCGACATCCAGGAGAAGCTGGTTCCCGCCATCGACGGTAGGGAGCGCCTGCTGCGCAACTCGGTCCTGCTGCTGCGGCTGGCGCGGGTGCTGTCGCTGCCGGTGCTGATCACGACCCAGTACCGCAAGGGCCTGGGCGGCACGCTGCCCGAGGTGCTGGCCGAGGCGCCGGGGGCCGAGGAGCTCGACAAGACCGCCTTCAGCTGCTTCGGCAGCGAGGCCTTCCGGGCTCGGCTCGAGGCCCTGGGGCGGCGGCAGCTGCTGGTGTGCGGCATGGAAGCCCACATCTGCGTGCTGCAGACGGTCCTGGCGGCGCTGGGCGACGGCTACCAGGTGCACGTGGCGGCCGACGCCGTGGGCTCGCGCAGCGCCTCCAACCACGACCTGGGCCTGCGACGCATGGAGCGCGCCGGCGCGGTCGTGTCGAGCACGGAGATGGCCGTCTACGAGCTGCTGGGCCGCTCCGACGGCGCGGCCTTCAAGCAGATGCTGCCCTACCTGAAAGGTTGACGCCCATGCGATCCGCCCTGGCGGCCGCCCTGCTGCTGGCCGCGTTGCCGGCCCCGGCCCAGTCGGGCAGCGTGCGGCTGCTGCACTTCTCGGACTACCACTCCCACGCGGTCCCGTTCCGCTCGGAGGGCCTGCCGGGCCAGGGCGGCATCGCCCGGGCGCTGGCCTTCCTGCTGGAGGCGAAGAAGGACGGCCGCACGATCGTGCTGTCGGGCGGCGACATGCTCAACAAGGGCGTGCCCGCCTGGAGCGACGAGTACGGCTGCGTGGAGTGGCCCTGGCTGGACCGCGCGCTCGACGCCATGGCCCTGGGCAATCACGACCTCGACTACGGCGCTGCGGCCTTCGAGCAGTGCCGCGGCCAGGTGCGCTTCCCGGTGCTCTCGGCCAACCTGCGCACGGCCGCGGGCGCGCCGTACCTGCACGCGGGCGGCAAGCCCTACCTGGTGAAGGAGGCCGCGGGCCGGCGCCTGGGCTTCTTCGCGGTGGCCGGCCCCGACGTGCAGAGGCTGATCCGCCCGGAGAACCTGCCGCGCGGCACGAGCTGGGCCGACGCCACCGAGACGGCCCGGGCGGTGGTGGCGGCCCTGCGCCAGCAGGAGCGCGTCGACGCGGTGGTGCTGTTCGGCCACCAGCGGCGCGAGGACGACGAGGCCCTGGCCCGGGCCGTGCCGGGGATCGACCTGGTGCTGGGGACCCACTCGCACCACAAGGGCGAGCTCGTCACCATCCCGGGGACCAGCACGCGCTACGTCGCCCCGTACCAGTACCTGGCCTACGTCTCCGAGGTGCGCCTGCGCTTCAGCGGCTCGCGGCTGACGGGCGTCGAGGGCGGCCTGGTGCGCCTGGACGCCACGCGGCCCGAGGAACCGACCTACGCCGCGCGGGTGGCCCAGCTCGAGCGCGAGCTGCGCCAACGGCGCCCCGAGCGCTTCGAGGTCGTCGGGCAGGCCTTCTTGGAGCTGGGCGACGCCGGCCTCGACCAGGGCGAGTCGCTGGTCTCGAACTGGGCCACGGACACGCTGCGCGCGGCCGCCGGGGCCCAGGCCTTCTTCACCACCGCCTCGAGCATCCGCGGCGGCCTGCCGCCCGGCCCGATCACGCGCGAGGACTTCCTGTCGGCCTTCCCCTACACGAACAGGCTGGCCGTGGCGCGCTTCCCGGGCCGGCTGCTGCTCGAGTGGCTGGCGCTGTCCATGGCGCGGCGCGGCTCCGACGGCTTCGCGCCCCAGTCGGGCCTGCGCTACGTCGTGCGCGACGGGCGTCCGGCCCAGGTGCAGGTGCTGCGCGACCCGGCCGACGCGTCTTTGGGCTTCGCCCCGCTCGACCCCGACGGCAGCTACGCCGTGGCCACCACGGACTACCAGGCCTACTCCGTGGACGGCTACAAGGAGCTGTTCGCGCGGGCCCAGGACGCTCGCCGGACCGACGTCGACGCCCACGCGGCGCTGCTCGCGGCCTTGAAAGCCGGGCCGATCCGCGCTGCTCTCGACGGCCGCGCGGGGCGCTAGGGCGAGCCTCACGTGAACCGGACCTGGGCTCGGCTCGCGCTCGCCGCCGCCGGCTACGTGCTGTCGTTCGTGCTGTCCTTCGGCGTGGTTCAGCTGCGCTACCTGTTCCTGGACCCGGCGGTCGTGGAGGCCTCCTCGGGCATGTACGCCTTCGGAGACCTCCTCTGGGGCCTGCTCCTGGGCGGCCTGCTGTCGCTCGTGCCGACCTGGCTCCTGCTCCGGGCCCTGGGCGACGACGCGCGGCTGCGCGGCCTCCTGTCGTGGGCCTGTCTGGCCTGGGCGGCCACCGCCCCGGTCAGCCCGGTCATGTTGTTCCTGGGCGCGGGCGGCGCATCGCGCAGGCCGCTCGACCAGGCCCTGCTGCTGCTGCACGTGCTGTCCGTGCTGCGCGGGGTCGTGATCCCCGGGTCGTTGCTGGCGCTCGGCCTGGCCTGGTGGTTCTGCCGCGAGCCGGCTCCGCGCGGGCGCGTGGCTGCCGCGCTGGCGGTGGAGCTGTGCGGCCTGCTCGGCGTGGCGGCCTGGCTGGCGAAGGCGCTGCTCCTGCGCTGAGGGCGGGACGGCTAGGGCTCGGAGCCCGTGGCCGCCGGCAGCTCCGGGTCGCTCGACCACTCGCTCCAGGAGCCCGTGTAGAGCCGTCCCGGGAGGCCCGCCAGGTGCAGGGCCAGCAGGTCGTGGCAGGCCGTCACGCCCGAGCCGCAGTAGACGATCGGCGTGCGCGCCTCGGCCCCCAGGGCCGCGAAGCGGCGGCGCAGCTCGTCGGCCGGACGGAAGACCGGCAGGGGCCCGTCCGTGAGGTTGTCCGGGAAGGGCGCGCTCAGCGCCCCCGGGACGTGTCCGGCACGCGGGTCGATCGGCTCGACCTCGCCGCGATAGCGCTCGCCGGCGCGCGCGTCGAGCACCAGCTCCTGCGCGTGGCGCGCCACCATCTCGGGCTTGAACACCAGCAACTCGGGCCGCAGCCGTGGCAGGAAGACGGCCGGCGTCACCTCAGGCGCGTCGGTCGTCGTCGGTCGGCCCTCGGCCAGCCACTTCCCGAGCCCGCCGTCGAGCACGGCCACGTCGTCGTGCCCGTGGGCCCGCAGCAGGAACCACAGGCGCGCGGCCGTGGCGCCGGCCTGGTCGTCGTAGGCCACCACCGTCACGCCCGGCCCGATCCCGGCGGCGGACATGACCCGCGCCACCTGCTCGGGGGCCGGCCAGGGATGGCGGCCGACCGGCAGGCCGCGCCCGCCGCCCGGGGCCGACAGGTCCTTCTCGACGTCGAGGAAGACCGCGCCGGGCAGGTGCCCCGCGCGGTAGGCCTCGGCGCCCCGCTCGGGGGCGCCGAGGGTCCAGCGCACGTCCACCACCCGCAGGCGCCCGTCACCCAGCCGCGCGTGCAGCCACTGCGTCGTGACGAGCGCCGGCACGGGCTACTTGCGCCCCATCTTGGCGAAGGGCGAGTCGACCTTCTTGTAACCGGCCGGCACGTTGAAGACCGCGGGGTCGACCGCCGAGGTCTTGACCTCGACCGCCTCGCGCGTGGTCTCCATGGTCTTGCCCAGCACGCTGACGGTGGAGCTGCTGGCCAGCGAGAAGCCCTGGATCTTCTTGAACTCGTCGCCGGCGTTGCCCAGGCCCTTCAGGGCCGGGGTCATCAGCGAGCGCAGGCGCTCGAACTGGCCCGGGTCCATCGAGGGCTGCACCGCCGTGGTGGTCCAGATCTGCATCTTCATCATCTCGCCCATGCTGACGTTCCAGGGCGTGGCGTCGTAGCCGGCGATCTTCTTCGTGCCGGTGCCCTTGACGACCGTGACGGCGCCCATCATGCCGCCCGCCGTCATCTTCTGCATCTTCTCGCGCATGGCCGGCGGCAGGTTCTTCATGGCCTCCTCCTGCTGCTTGCGGGCCTGCTCCATCTGGGCCGCGGCCTGCTGCAGGGAGGCCTCCATCTCGGCCAGGGTGAACTGCGAGTACTGCTTCTTCTCGTGGTCCACCGTGGTGATGGTGCCGCTGGCGCTGTCGAGGATGGTCTCGTGCTGCGCGTCGCCGAAGCGCGCGTGGTTGCCGGCGAAGTAGTCCGTGGCCGTCCCGGGCTTCCCGTTGTCCATGGTCTTGTAGACGATGGTCAGGTCGCCGGCCGCCAGCGGCAGCGCCGCGAGGGTGGCCGCGGCCAGGGTCAGGCGCCGGAAGTGGAGAGAGAGCATGTCGTTCGGTTCCTCCTGAATCGCCCGCCGCGACAGGCGCGGCGCGGCTAGAATCCCAGCATAACCCGGGCGGCCGCGCCGCCCGTCAACGGGAGGCGAGAGTGCCCAAGCCGCGACGGCAGGTGCTGGTGTGCGTCAACGAGCGTCCGCCCGAGAACCCCAAGGGCTCGTGCGGCCGGAAGGGCGGCCAGGCCCTGTTCGACCGGCTGCGGGCGCTGCTGCGCGAGCGCGGGCTGGCCGAGAGCGTGATGGTCAACCGGACCTACTGCCTCAAGCACTGCAGCCGGGGGCCGGTGCTGGCGGTGCAGCCCGACAACGTCTGGTACGCGGGGGTGGGGCCGGAGGACCTCGAGCAGCTCTGCGACGATCACTTGCGCGACGGGCGCCCCGTCGAGCGGCTCTTGATGCCCGACGTCCCCTGGGAGTGACGCCCCAGCCTGGGGTTGAGGCGCTTCAGCTCGGCCAGGAAGGCGGCCACGTCGACGCGCCCGTCGCGCAGGCAGCGGTGCACCTCGCGGGCGAACTCGGCCGCGGCGCGCTCGGTGTCCTCGGCCTCGGAGTGCACGACCGTGCGCTTGTGCAGGCGCCCGTCGGCGATCAGGCGCCGCACCAGCGCCACGCGCGCGGGGCTCCACAGGCGGTAGCCCTTCTTGTTGCGGGTCGGCTCGGGGACCTTGCCGGAGTACAGCCAGTTGAGCAAGGTCTGCTTGCTGACCTTGAGATCGCGCGCGACCTCGAGCGTCGTCAGATACTTCATGCAGGCTGTTCTTCGCTCGGATTCTCACCGAGCGCCGCGGGCAAGTCAACGCGGCGCGCGTCTCAGTAGGCGAAGGAGAGCTGCAGCACGGCCAGCTCCTCGACCCGGCGCGGCGCGAGCTCGACCTCGTCGCGCTGCCAAGCGGCCTTCAGGGCCAGGTGGCGCTCGAGGAACCGGTAGGCCAGGCCGGCCTCGAAGCGCTGCGCGTCGGCCTCCCAGTCCACCGGCAGGCCGCGGCCGTCGTGGATGGCGCCGTGGTCGAGCCGGCTCCAGCGCCCGGTGGCCTCGAGGCTCTCGGCGATCCGCAGGCCGGCCTCCGCCATCCAGGCCTCGCTGGCCAGGCGCTCGGCCACCCAGGGCGAGTCGTAGCGGTTGCGGGCCCACTCGACGTCGAGAGTCACGCGCCAGCGCGCGAGGTGCGCGTCGCCCCCGAGCAGCTCCTGGTGGTAGTCGCGCGTGGCGCGCCCGGGGGGCAGGAAGGGCTGCAGGTCGTCGCGCAGGTAGGGTCCGCGCGCCCAGGAGGCGCCCAGCCGCAGGCCCTCGGCCGGGCGCCAGGTGAGGCGCGCCTCGGGCGTCAGCCCGCCGCTGCGCTGCGCGCGCAGGGTCGTGGCAGGCGAGCCCGGAGTGCCGCGCATGAGCGCCGCGTGCCAGCGCAGCCGGCCGGCCTGGCCGAACAGCTCGAGGCCCGTGTCCCAGCAGTGCTCGTAGAAGAGCGTGGTGGCCCCGCCCGTCCCCGGGAAGCCCAGGCTGAACGTGGACGCGCGCCCGCGCCCGCGCTGCGACAGCAGCTCGTCGGCCGAGGCCGGCAGGCTGTCGCTGCGCAGCGCCAGCAGGTACTGCGCGTGCAGCGGCGCGCCGACCAGCGGCTGGCGGCTCGGGTAGGCGCGCTCCTGCCAGGCCCCCACCACCAGCGGGACGAGTCCCACGCGCAGCCCGATCCAGGGCCTCGGCTGCAGGCGCGCGTACAGGCCGAACAGCTCCGGGGCGCGCCCGTCGGCGCTGAAGAAGTCCGTCACCAGCTCGACCTCGTCGCCGTGCTTCAGGCGCCCGTAGAGCCGCAGCCAGAGCGCGTCGAAGTTGGTGCTGCCGTCGTTGGTCTCGTTGGTGGAGCCGTCCGCGACGTCGGACAGGCCGAAGGCCGTGTCGGTGCCCCACTCGAAGCGCCACTCGCGGCGCTCCTCGAAGTAGGCCGGCTGTTCGGGCGACGGCTGCGGGGCGGGCGGCTGCTGGGCCCCGGCGCCGGCGGCCAGCAGCAGCCACGCCAGCCCCCAGAGCCGGCGCAGACGTGGACCCATGCTGGCCGGAACGCCGGGTTGCCGGACGTATTCCCCGCCCTCGCGGAATCGGTGTCAGAATCCGCGGGCGCCGGGTCGCGGCGCGGGGTGGCGGAATAGCGAGGGGCGCGGCGCCGTTTCCCGTGGCAGGGAGGCCCGCGAGCAGTGGAGTGGACCGTCGAGAGCGCTTCGAGACCGAGCTCCTGCCTCACCTGCGCAGCCTCTACGGGGCCGCGCACAGGCTGGCCCGCAACGCGGCCGACGCGGAGGACCTGGTGCAGGAGACCCTGACGCGCGCCTGGGCCGGGCTCGACCGCTTCGCCCCGGGCAGCAACGCCCGGGCCTGGCTCCACACCATTCTCCAGCGCGCCCGCACCGACGCCTGGCGGCGGCGCTCGCGCCGTCCGGAGCTGGTCGAGCTGAGCGGACCCGAGCCGGCCGACCGCGTGTCGCCGGCGGCCGCGGCGACCGCGGGGCTCGACGTGGAGCGGGCCCTGCAAGGCCTGCCGGAGACCTACCGCGCCGCGGTCGTGCTGCGCGACCTCGAGGGCTTCAGCTACCAGGAGATCGCCGAGATCCTCGGGGTGGCCCTGGGCACGGTGATGTCACGCATCCATCGCGGGCGCGCGCTGCTGCGCGAGGCCCTCTCGGGGACGCCGTCGTGAGCTGCGAGCCGGAGCTGGTCACGGGCCTGGTCGACGGGGAGCTGGGGGCCCGCGAGCGCGCGCGCGTCGAGACCCACGTGGCGGGCTGCGCGGCCTGCGCCCGGCAGGCCGCGGAGGAGCGCGACCTGCTCCTGCGGCTGCGCGCG
>JBDIBD010000075.1:0-13407 GCA_039812725.1 Vicinamibacteria bacterium
GGCCGTGCTGGCGGCCGACCTGCTGCGCACCGGCGCCGGCCTCAACCCGATGGTCAGCCCGGCTTTCTACGCGGGCTCACCGGAGCTGCAGGAAGTCGGCGCGCGGCTGCGGGCCGCGGGGGCGCGCGTCTTCACCTGCGAGCCCGAGAGCACGCGCGACTACTTCGAGGCCCGCGCCCGGCAAGGCGAGCACGACTGGTGGACCTTCGCGGCCTTCATGGAGGCCCAGGTGCCCTACTTCAACATGGGCCAGCAGCTGCCCTCGGCCCTGACCATCGACCGCACCATGCTGGTCCCGGTCGAGCGCGTGCTGTCGCCGGAAGAGGCCGCCTGCTCGGCCGTGCCGCGGGTGCTGGCCAGGCTGCGGGCCGCCGGCGTCAGCCACGTGCTGAGCGTGACGCCCCTCCAGCACGACGAGCTGGCCCCGCTCCTGGCCTGGTCCCCGGCGCGCGTGGCGCCGCTGACCGTGCGCCTCTACGCCCTGCGCGCGCCACTGCCGCTGCGCGAGGTGGCGAACGGCGAGGTGCTGGAGCGCCAGGAGAGCTCCGACGAGCTGCGCTTGCGGGTGCGCGCCGACCGCCCTGGCGAGCTGGTGGTGCGTGACGCCTTCGCCCCCGGCTGGTCGGCCACGCTCGACGGCCGCCCGGTGCCGATCCTGAAGGCGGATGGACGCCATCGCGCCGTCGCCGTCCCGGCCGGCGAGTCGGTGGTGGCCCTGCGCTACCAGCCGCCCGGGCTGCGCCCGGGCCTGGCCGTGGCGGCGCTGGCCCTCGTGGCGGTGGGCCTGATGCTGGCCCGGCCCGCGCCGGGCGGCAGGGCGTGACGTCCGCCGAGACGGCCGCGCCCGCGTCGGCCCGCCTGGAGGGCAACGCCTGGCGCCTGTGCCTGATCCGCCTGCTCTTCTGGATGCACCTGTTCGCGGCGGTGCTGGTGCCGTTCTACACGGACTGGGGCGGCGTCAGCCTGGCCGACGTGTTCGTGATCAACGCCTGGTTCTTCCTGTGCAACTTCGCCCTCGAGGTGCCCACGGGCACGGTGGCGGACTACCTCAGCCGGCGCACGTCCCTGATCCTCGGCAGCCTGGTGGCCGCGGGCGGCGTGCTGTTCTACGCCTGGCGGCCGGGGCTGGGCCACTTCCTGCTGGCCGAGGTCTTCATGGCCGTGGCCTACACGCTCCACTCCGGGGCCGACGAGGCCCTGGCCTACGACAGCCTCAAGGCCCTCGGCCGCGAGCGCGAGGCCGCGCGGCTGATCGCCCGCATGGAGGCCTTCAAGCTGGGCGGCATCGTGGCCGCGACCGTCCTGGGCGGCTTCGTGGCGGCCACCTGGGGGCTGCGCGCGCCGATGCTCGCGACCTGCGTGCCGATGGCCCTGGCGGCGCTGGTGGCGCTGGGGCTGGTCGAACCGCCGGGCGGGGCCGCCTCACGGCGGTCCTACCTCTCCATCCTGCGCGAGGGCGGGCGCGTGTTCCTGCGCCAGCCCGCCGTGCGGCGGCTGGCGGTCGAGGCGGCCCTCACCAACGCCGTGGCCTGGGCCATCATCTGGCTGTTCCAGCCGCTGCTGCAGCGCGCGTCGCTGCCGCTCTCGGCCTTCGGCGTGGTGCACGCGCTGGGCTGCCTGGCGCAGATCGCGTTCCTCTCGGCCGTGCCGGCCCTGGAGCGCGCCTGCGGCTCGCGCCGGCTCCTGTTGCGCGTGACGAGCCTGGCCGGGGCGGGCTGCTTCGCGCTGCTGGCCGCCACCACTGCCTGGCCGCTGGTCGGTCTCGGCATCGTGGCCGGCATGACCTTCGGCCTGACGCGCGTGCCGCTGTTCAGCGCCGCCGTCAACCACCACGTGGCCTCCGGCGAGCGCGCCACGGTGCTGTCCTTCTGCGGCATGGTGCGGCAGGCGGCCATCGTGGCCGTCAACCCCCTGGCGGGCTGGCTGGCCGAGCGTTCGCTGCCCGGAGTGCTGCTGGCCATGGCGGCGGCCTTCGTGCTGGCAGCCGGGCTCTCGCGCGTCAGCGACGCCGACTTCGACCCCTTGCAGCCCGCGGCCTGAAAAAACCCTTCCGGAAGGAAGGGCTCGGGCCTATATTCGGGGCAGCAGATCAACGACGAGGCCGGAGGCGCCGCCGCGGTGGCGCAGGGTCGCCGCCGCCGGGCCCCGTCTCCGGCGATCAACCGTGCGGACGAGCCACGGGACGTCCGCCCCGCCCGCCCGCGCCGGTCGTGCGGCGCGAGCCCCCGCTCCGGGCGTCCCGGTTCCTGCGTGATCTCGTCCGCGCCGAGAACGAGCCATGACCGGCGCCGCAGCGGGACCGCCCGCCGTCGCCCCGGCCCCCCGGGCCGGGGCCCTCTCGAAGCGCGCCCGGGGAAAGGACCCGTCATGACCACCGCCGTCCTCGACGCCCGTGCGGCCGTCGACTGGCAGGCCGTTGGACGCGAGCTGGGCTGGAGCCCGGGCTCGCCGCTCAACGTCGGCTGGCACTGCAGCGACCGGATCTGCGAGATGGGGCTTTCGCGCAAGCCGGCCCTGCTCTGGGAGGACGCCCAGGGCCACCGCCGCGACTTCACCTTCGACGACCTGCGCGTGCGCTCCAACACCCTGGCCCGCCACCTGGCCGGCCTGGGCGTGGAGCCGGGCCAGCGCGTGTGCCTGTTCCTGGACCGCGTCCCGGAGCTCTATTTCGCCTTCCTCGGCATCCTCAAGCTGGGCGCGGTGGTGCAGCCGCTCTTCTCGGCCTTCGGCGAGGAGTCCCTGCAGACGCGCCTGGCCGACGCCGGCACGGCGGTGCTGCTGACCCAGAAGAAGCACCTGCCCAAGGTCCGCCGGGCCCGCGCCGCGCTGCCCGAGCTGCGCCTGGTGCTGGTGGTCGACGCGACGGGGGCGCTGCAGCCCGGCGAGCAGGCCCTGGACCTCGACGCGCTGCCCCCGGTCGAGCGCTTCGAGCCCCACCCCACCTGGGCCGAGTCGCCCTCGCTGCTGCACTACACCTCGGGCACCACGGGCCAGCCCAAGGGCGCCCAGCACGTCCACCACGCGCTCCTGTCGCAGTACTCCACGACGCGGCTGGTGCTCGACCTCAAGCCCGACGACGTCTACTGGTGCAACGCCGACCCGGGCTGGGTCACCGGGACCTCGTACGGGATCATCGGACCCTGGTCGAACGGCGCCACCCAGGTCGTGCTCGACGCCGGCTTCGGGGCCGAGCGCTGGTACCGCTTCCTGTCCGAGCGGCGCGTGACCGTCTGGTACTCGGCGCCGACCGCCATCCGCCTGCTGATGCGCGAGGGGCTCGAGCTGGTACGGCGCTTCGACCTGTCGGCGCTGCGCCACCTGTGCTCGGTCGGCGAGCCGCTCAACCCCGAGGCGGTGAGCTGGTCGGCGCGGGCCTTCGGCCGGCCCTTCCACGACACCTACTGGCAGACCGAGACGGGCTGCATCGTGATCGCCAACCGCCCGGGGCTGCCCATCAAGCCCGGCTCGATGGGCCAGCCGCTGCCGGGCTTCGAGGCCGCCGTGCTCGACCTCAAGACCCTCGAGCCGCTGCACGAGCCCGGGCGCGTGGGCCTGATCGCCCTGCGGCCGCCCTGGCCCTCGCTGATGCGCGGCTACTGGAAGAACCCGGCCGCCTACGAGAGCAAGTTCAGGCACGGCTGGTACGTGTGCGGCGACCGGGCCAGCGTGGACGCCGACGGGTACTTCTGGTTCGTGGGCCGCGACGACGACGTGATCAACACCGGCGGCCACCTGGTGGGGCCCTTCGAGGTCGAGTCGGCCCTGCTGGAGCATCCGGCCGTGGCCGAGTCGGCGGCGGTCGGCAAGCCCGACCCGGTGAACATGGAGGTGGTCAAGGCCTTCGTGGCCCTGAAGCCGGGCTTCCTGCCCGGCCCCGACCTGGAGCTGGAGATCATCAACTTCGTGCGCAAGCGGCTGTCGCCGCTGGCCATGCCCCAGGCCATCGAGTTCGTGGCCTCGCTGCCCAAGACCCGCAGCGGCAAGATCGTGCGGCGCGTGCTGCGGGCCCGCGAGTGGGGCCAGGCGGAGGGCGACACCTCGACCCTGATGGACGAGTAGCGGAGGAGCCATGGACGAGCTGAGACGGGTGATCCTCGAGTACGTCAGGCGCGAGTACCTGGAGGAGGGCGACGACCGCGAGGTGGGGGTCGCGACGCCGCTGATCAGCAGCGGCATCGTCGACTCGTTCTCGATGGTCTCGCTCAAGCTGTTCCTGGAGCGCAAGTACTCGCTGCGCATCCCCGACGCCGAGGCCAGCCCCGAGGCCTTCGACTCGGTCGAGCGCATCGCCGGCCTGGTCGAGCGCCTGGGAGGCGTGGCACAGCCCGTGGCCGCGGGGGAAAGGAGGGAGCCGTGACCTTCCGCGACGCCGCGCGCCAGCGCTACCGCGACGAGCTGCAGGCCCTGGGCCGCGACGGCCTGCTCAAGCAGGAGCGCGTCATCCGCTCGCCCCAGGGGGCCGAGATCGAGGTCGAGTTCCCCGAGGGGGCGCCCGCGAGGCGCGTGATCAACCTGTGCTCGAACAACTACCTGGGCCTGTCGAGCCACCCCGACGTGGTGGCCGCCGCGGCGCGGGCCCTGGAGAGCCGCGGCTACGGGCTCTCGTCCGTGCGCTTCATCTGCGGCACCCAGGACCTGCACCACGCCCTCGAGCGCCAGCTGACCCGCTTCCTCGGCACCGAGGACACGCTGCTGTTCCCCTCCTGCATGGACGCCAACGCCGGGGTCTTCGAGGCCCTCATGGGCGAGGCCGACGTGCTCGTCGCCGACCGCCTGGTGCACGCCTCGATCGTGGACGGGATGCGACTGTGCAAGGCCCAGCAGGACACCTACAAGCACTCCGACATGGCCCACCTGGAGGAGAAGCTGCAGCTCCACCAGGACAAGCGCGCCCGCCTGGTGATCACGGACGGGGTCTTCTCCATGGACGGCGACCTGGCGCGCCTCGACCGCATCGTCGAGCTGGCCGAGCGCTACGACGCCCTGGTCTTCGTGGACGACTCGCACGCCACCGGCTTCATCGGGCGCACCGGCCGCGGCACGCACGAGCACTGCGGCGTGCTGGGGCGCGTGGACCTGATCACCACCACGCTGGGCAAGGCCCTGGGCGGGGCCTCCGGCGGCTGCGTCAGCGGTCGCCGCGAGCTGGTCGAGACCTGCCGCCAGCGCGCCCGCCCCTACCTGTTCTCGAACAGCGTGCCGCCCATGATCGTGGGGGCCGCCCTCGAGGTGCTGCGGCTGATCGAGTCCACCACCGCCCGGCGCGACCGGCTCGAGGAGAACACGCGCTACTGGCGCCGGCTGCTGGCCGAGGCCGGCTTCGACGTCAAGCCGGGCGAGAGCCCGATCGTGCCGGTCATGCTGTACGACGCCCGCCTGGCCCAGCAGATGGCCCGCGACCTGTACGACGAGGGCATCTACGTGGTGGGCTTCTTCTTCCCCGTGGTGCCCAAGGGCCAGGCCCGCATCCGCACCCAGCTCTCGGCCTCGCACGAGCGACGCCAGCTGGACGCGGCCATCGAGGCCTTCGTCAAGGTGGGCCGCAAGCACGGCGTGCTGGGCAAGAGCCGCCAGGAGCTCCTGGCGCTGGTCGGCCCGTGAGGGGCCGGGGAGGCGCGAGATGAGGCAAGCGCTGTCGATCGAGGTGCCGCTGCCCGAGGGCGCCGAGCCCTCCCCCAGCGAGCGCGAGGCGCTCGAGGCGCTGCTGCGGGCCATGGTGGACCTGAGCCACCCCGACGCGGGCGCCTGGCGCGAGACGGCCCGGCGGCTCTCCGCCGACGGCTGGCAGCTGCGCTGCCGGCTGGGCTGGATCGCCGAGGCCCGCCGCGGCCGCGAGTCGGAGCAGGCCGTCGGGCGCAGCCGCGACGAGGCCTTCGAGGAGCTGCTGACGCTGACCGAGCTGGACCAGCCCGCTGGGCACTCGGCCTAGCAGCCCGGCGGCCGGGGAGCGCGGCCGCCCGGCGCGCGCAGCCGGGCGGTCGCCGCCGTCAGCGGCTCTTGAGGTACTGGTTCATCCAGCGCAGGGCGTGCCCGATCATCAGCACCTGGTTGTCCCGGCGCCCGGCCCCGTGGCCCTCGTCGCCGAAGACGATCAGCTCGGTCGGCACGCCGGTCCTGCGCGCGGCCTCGTACATCTGGATCGCCTCCCCGACGGGCACGCGCGGGTCCGTGGCTCCCTGCTGGATCTGCAGCGGCGCGGCCAGCTTGCCGACGTGCGTGACGGCCGACAGCTCGACCAGCGCGGCGCGGTCCCGGACCGGGTCGCCGTACTCGGTGGTGCGCAGGATCCGGCGGTAGGGCGCGGTGTTCTCGAGGAAGGTGACCAGGTTCGACATGCCCACGATCGAGACGCCCGCGTCGTAGGCCCCGGCCAGCCGGGTCATGGCGATGAGCGTCGAATAACCCCCGTAGCTGCCGCCCATGACGCCCACCTTGGGAGCCTGGCCGCCCACGGCGAAGGCCTGGCGGGCCCAGCGGGCCGCGTCCTCGATGTCGCTCAGCACCTGCAGCCGCCGGGGCCCGTTGTCGGCGTCGAGCCAGGTCTTGCCGTAGCCGTCGCTGCCCCGCACGTTGGGCTCCACGAACACGTAGCCGGCCTCCACGAAGATCTGGGCGTAGGTGGAGAAGCCCGGCTGGGCCTGGCCCTCGGGGCCGCCGTGGAACTCGACCAGCACCGGGCAGGGGGCGGGCTCGCAGCGCGCGGGCCGCCGCACGAAGACCGGGATGGGCGTGCCGTCGCGGGCCGGGTAGGACTCGAGCTTCGCGACCGCGAAGGCGGTCGTGTCGACCTCGGGCGCGCTCGGCACCACCCAGCGCGTCAGGGCGCCGCTCTGCCAGTCGTAGACGTAGCTCGTGCGCGGGGCGGTGGCGGTCTCGACCCCGAGGGTGGTGTAGCGGCCGTCGGGCGTGCTGGACCCCGCGTAGGCGTGGTCGGCCCCTTCCGGGAGCTTCGGCAGGGGCACCGGCTGGAAGGCGCTGGCGTCGAGCGCCTTCAGGCGGGTGTAGCCGGCCTCGTTGACCGTGAAGACCACCCGACGGCGGGCCTCGTCGATGTCGAAGCCCGACACGTCCCACTTCGTCTCGGGCGTCACGGGGGTCAGCCGCCCGCCCTCCAGCGCGTACAGCCGCCGGAACTCGCCCAGCTTCGGCGTCAGCACCAGGATCTGCCGCGGGCCGGCCCCGTAGCGCGCGGCGTACTCGACCGACTCGCCCTGGCCCAGCACGGGCAGGAGCTGGCGGGTGGCCGGGTCCCACTCGAAGTACTCGCTCGAGAGCGCGCCCGTGGCCTTCTGCAGCAGCAGCCGCCCGTCGTCCCGGTGGTCGGAGACCGACCACAGCCCCGGCTCGGTCAGGACGGTCTCCCGGGCGCGGGTGCTCGTGTTCCAGCGGTAGACCGCGTAGGAGTCGGGCTTCTGGTCGTTGGCGTGGAAGTAGACCCACCGCCCGTCGCGCGTGACGAAGTCGAAGAAGGTCTGCACCCCCGGCGTGTGCTGGATGGCCGTGAGCGGCCCCCCGTCGGCGGACATGGAGTAGAGGCCCGGGTTCTCCTCACCCTGCCGGTCGCGCTGCACGAAGAGCGTGCGCCCGTCGGCGCTGAGCCCCGCCATCGAAGTGCGGTCCTGCCCCCCGGTCAGCTGCACCGGGAAGCGGTCCGGCCCGTCCAGCCGCCAGACCTGGGGCGTGCCCGTCACCGACCAGGCGAAGAAGAGCCGGGCGCCGTCCGGCGACGGCAGCCCCAGCCCGGGCGCGCGCACGTCCATCAGGGTCTGGATGCGGGCGGCCAGCTCCGGCGGCAACGGCTTGGGCGCGTACTGCGCCAGCACTTCGGGAGCCACGCTGTCCCGGCCGTGGCCCTGGTACGCGGCCTGGCCCGAGGCCGTCCAGGCGGTCGTGAGCGAGGCGGCGAGCAGCGCGAGGGCGGCGGAACGCAGGTCTGGTCTCATGGCGGGAATTCCTCGTCTCCGTGCGGCAGGGTCCCTGTGGTCGGCGCGGGAGCGGCGCTGGGAGGGCGTCGCGGGCAACCCTGGCTCGAAGCCCCGGCGTCGCGGCCGGTCGTGACCGGATGGTACCACCCTGGCCTGTGCTAACGTCCGCGGCGCCCCACCCGCCCTGGAGGTGCCATGGCTTCCCGACCGACGGCGGCCGAAGAGCCGCAGCGCTTCCCCGTCAAGATCTGGCTGATCACGTTCGCGGGCTGGGCCTTCGACTTCTACGACCTGGTCCTGTTCTCGTTCCTGCTGGGACCGATCGGGCACGAGATGGGCCTGTCGGCCACCCAGGAGGCCTGGCTGCTGGGCGTGGCCCTGGGCGGCTCGGGCCTGGGCGGGATCCTGTTCGGCTACCTCTCCGACGTCTACGGCCGGCGCGCGGTGATGACCTGGACCATCCTGCTCTACTCGGCCGGCACGGCCCTCACGGCCTTCGCCACGGGGCCCGCCACGCTGGTGTTCTTCCGCCTGATCACCGGCCTGGGAGTGGGCGGCGAGTGGGCGGTGGGCCACGCCCTGCTGGCCGAGTCGTCCCCCGCCCGCATGCGCGGCCGCGCCTCGGCCCTGCTGCAGGCCGGCGAGCCCGTGGGCGTGGCGCTGGCCGCGCTGACCGGCTTCCTGCTCGCTCCGATGCTCGGCTGGCGGGCCGTCTTCCTGCTCTCGTCCTGCTCGGCGCTGGTGGCCGTGCTGGTGCGCCGCCACATGCCCGAGTCGCGCCTGTGGGACCGCCAGCACCGCGAGCGCCTCACGCCGCGGCAGGTGGCGCGCCGCCTGGGGCAGGCGCACCTGCTGGGCCCGCTCGTGAAGGGCTTCGTGCTGGGCGTGCTGAAGCTCGGCACCTACTGGACCTGCTACACCTGGCTGCCGAAGTTCCTGCAGTCGCCGGACTTCCTGAACCAGCCGGTGGCCCGCTCGGCGGCCTGGGTCGTGACCGCCCAGCTCGGCCAGTTCCTGGGCATGCTGGCCTTCGGCGTGCTGGCCGACCGCTACGGCCGGCGGCTGGCCTTCACCGGCTACTCGCTGCTGACCGCCTGCGCGCTCTTCCCGCTGGCCTTCCACGGGCGCGAGTTCGTGAACCAGCCCGGGCTCTTCTGGGGCCTGCTCTTCGCGATGGGCCTGGGCTCGGGCTGCACGGCCGGCTTCGGCGCCCTGCTGGCCGAGCTCTTCCCCACCGACGTCCGCAACGCGGCCATGGGCACGTCCTACAACTGCGCCCGCGGCATGCAGCTCTTCGCCCCGGTCGTGGTGGCCTTCTTCGTGGCGCGCCACGGCCTGGCCGGGGGGCTGGGCGTGCCGTTCGTGCTGGCGCTGCTGACGGCCGCGTGGGTCTGGACGCTGCCCGAGACCCGCACGCGCGACCTGGCCGCCATCACGCCCGGGGAGGGCCCGTCGGCCTGACCCGGCCCGGCGGGCCGGCGGGTGGTACCCTGCCCCGCGGAGGCCTGCATGCCCGACACGCCCGCCCTCACCCGCAGCCTGCTCGAGTTCATCGACGCGGCGCCCACCCCGTTCCACGCGGTGGCGGAGGCCCGCCGCCGGCTGGCGGAGCACCTCTTCACGCCGCTCGACGAGCGCGAGCCCTGGCGCCTCGAGAGCGGCGCGCGCCACGTGGTGGTGCGGCACGACTCGAGCCTGGTGGCCTTCGCCCTGGGGGCCCGGCCGCCCGCCGAGGCCGGCTTCCTGATGGTGGGCGCCCACACCGACAGCCCCAACCTGCGCCTCAAGCCGCGCGCCGAGCTGACCCGCCACGGCTGCCGCCAGCTGGCGGTCGAGGTCTACGGCGGCGCGCTGCTGCACACCTGGCTCGATCGCGACCTCTCGCTGGCCGGGCGGGTCTTCGTGGCCGGGTCGGACGAGCCCCGGCTGCTGCGCGTGGAGCGCCCCCTCTGCCGCGTCCCCAGCCTGGCCATCCACCTCGACCGCGAGGTCAACGAGAAGGGCCTGGTGCTGCAACGGCAGAACCACCTGCCGCCGCTGGTCGGGCTGGGCGAGGGCGAGGGCTGGTTGAACGAGCTGCTGGCGCGCGAGCTGGGCCTGGCCCCCGAGTCCATCCAGGGTTTCGACCTGATGCTCCACGACACGGCCCCGTCCTGCATCTCGGGGCTCGCGGGCGAGCTCCTCCACGCCCCGCGCCTCGACAACCTGGCCAGCTGCCACGCCGCGCTCGAGGCGCTGGCGGCGGCGGCGCCGGGACGCCCCGGCCCGACCCTGGTGGTGGCGCTCTACGACCACGAGGAGGTCGGCAGCCAGAGCGCCGAGGGGGCCGGCTCGGCCTTCCTGTGCGGCCTGCTCGAGCGGCTGGTGCGCTGCACGGGCGGCTCCGCCGAGGACGTCCACCGCGCGCTGGCCCGCTCGCTGTTCGTCTCGGCGGACATGGCCCACGCCGTCCACCCCAACTACGGCGACCTGCACGAGCCGCAGCACGCGCCGCGGCTGGGCGCCGGCCCCGTGATCAAGCTCAACAGCTCGCAGCGCTACGCCACCAGCGGCGCCACGGCCCTGCGCTTCGAGCGCGCGGCGCAGGCGGCCGGCGTGCCCTGCCAGCGCTTCGTCATGCGCAGCGACCTGCCCTGCGGCTCGACCATCGGCCCCATCACGGCCGCGCGGCTGGGGGTCGCCACGGTCGACGTGGGCAACCCCATGCTCTCGATGCACTCCGCGCGCGAGCTGGCCTCGAGCCAGGACCAGGTGGCGATGGTGGCGGCGCTGACGGCGCTGCTGTCGGGCTGCTGAGCGATCTTCCCGACCTCCGGCCGCCAGAGCGCCGGGGCCGCGCCGCCACGTCCTTCGCCGAGGCCACGGCGTTGCCAAGCCCTCCGGCACGGCGTACTCTCCGGCAGCGCTCGCCGCGCTCCCCTCCCGCGACGGCGAGGCCCCATCTCGGAGGCCGCCCATGGTCGACCGCCGCTCCGTGCCCGTCTTCCAGCAGGAGCCGATCCTCGTGCTCCTGTTCTCCTTCCTGACCTGCGGGCTGTACCTGATCTACTGGAACATCAAGGCCGCCGAGGTGCTGAACGCGGTCTCGGGGCGCCAGGTGATCTCGCCGGCCGTGGCCCTGATCTCGGGCTGCTGCGCGCCCGTGCACGTCTACTTCTACTACCTGTGCGGGCAGTGCCTCGAGCCGCTGGGCGAGCTGGTCGGCAACCCGGCCGTGCGCGACAAGTCGACCCTGCTGCTGATCCTGGGGATTTTCCTGCCGATGGTGGCCGCCATGATCGTGCAGGGCCACATCAACGAGATCTACCAGCAGTAGCCGGGCCATGGCCAGCGCGCCCGCCGCCGTGTCCCGCCTCGACCCGCTCCAGCGCCGCGAGCGCCTGCTGGTGGCGCTGGTGGGGGCCGGCGTGTGGTCGGGCGCCTGGCTCTACGCGCCCTGGGTCGGGCACGGCCCGCCGCTGTGCCCGCTGCGGCTCGCCGTCGGGCTGCCCTGCCCCGCCTGCGGCCTGACGCGGGCCTTCTGCAGCCTGGTCCAGGCCGACTGGCAGGCCGCTCTCGCGGCCAACCTGCTGTGCCTGCCGCTGGCCGTGCTGCTCTCGGTCGCGCCGGTGGTGGCGCTCTGGGAGCTGGCGCGGGGAAGGGCCGGAGCGTGGTACCGGCCGCTGCTCTTCTCGCCCGCCTTCGCGCGGGCGCTCGGCCTGGCCGTGGCCGTCTTCCACGTGGCCCGCTGCGCGGCCTGGCTGGCCGACGGCACCCTGGCCCGCGACTACTTCCCGGCCTCGCTGGCGGGCCTGCTCTACCGCCGGCTGACGGGCTGACGGCAGCGCTCAGTCGCGCCGCGCGCGGGGCGGGTCCCCGAGCGAGAGCTCGTCACGGGGGTGCAGGTCGAGGTTGGCGCGCAGCGTGGGCTTGCCCTCGACGGTCTCCATCCCCGACAGCTCCGCCAGCACCTCGGCGAGGCGCTCGGGACCGAGGTGCGCCAGGGCGGCCGCCTGCAGCGCGGGCTCGAGCGTCGTGGCCGTCGGGATGGGCGTGGCGGAACCCAGCAGCACGTGGCCGCGCGCCGTGCTGCTCACGTGCCGGAAGACGCGCATGAACGTGGCCCGCACGCGCGGCGTCGGCGACCAGGTGCAGGCGATGCCCCCCGGCCGCAGGCTGGCCGCCGCCAGCTCGAAGAACTCGCGCGAGTAGAGGTTGCCCGAGTACGCGTAGTACGGCCAGAGCGGGTCGAGCTCGAGCAGGTCGTAGCGCCCGGGGCTGCGCGCCAGGGCCTGGCGCCCGTCCACCACCTGCAGCCGGAGGCGCGGGTCGCCGAGCAGCCGCGTGAGATCGGGCAGCGACGCGCGGGCCGCGAGCTGCGCCAGCAGCGGGCGCTGCGCCCCGCAGATCTCGAACACGTCCAGCTCGCGCGTGGCGGGGTGCAGGCTGGCGGCCCAGGCCGTGTCGCCCGAGCCCAGGCCGACGATGGCCACGCGCTCCGGGCCGGGGTGCAGCAGCGCCGGCAGCGCGCCCAGCAGCGTGTGGACGCCGCCGAAGGGCAGGCTGCTGTGGTGGTGGCCGTTGGTCCAGACCTTGAAGCGCCCGCCCTCGGCCGGGCTCAACAGCACCACGCCGCTGGCGTCCTCGGCCACCAGCGCCTGCTCGGGCTGGGCCACGCCGTGGAGCCGGGCCCACAGGTCGTGTCCCGAGGGCAAGGCCAAAGCCAGCGACAGCAGGCTCGCCGCCGCCAGGGCGAAGGGGGCGCGCGAGTCCACTTCGCGCAGCCCCAGCAGGGGGAAGGCGCAGCCCAGCACCAGCAGGGCCCGCAGCGTGTCGGCCGTCCCGAGCCACTGCAGACCGGCCAGTCCCGCCAGCAGGCTGCCCGCCACGCAGCCCGAGATGTTGGCCGCCTGCAGCAGGCCGGTCTTCAGGCCGCTGGTGCGGGCCTCGTCCTGGACCGCCCGCTGCAGGATCGGGAAGGACAGGCCCATCAGGAAGGTGGCCGGCCCGTAGAGCGCCACCGGCAGCAGGCCGTAGAGCAGCAGCAGCGGGCCCGCCTGCAGGCTGCGGCCGAGCAGGAACACCTCGCCTCCGCGCCAGTAGTCGACCAGCGCCCGGAAGCCCGGCGTGCCCGCGGGCAGCCAGGCGGCCAGCAACGGCCCCAGGCCCGCGTAGAGGAGGATCAGCGCCTGCACGGACAGGAAGGCCACCCGCGGAGCGCGCAGCCGCGGGGTCAGGCGCGCTCCGGCCAGGCTGCCGAGAGCGGTCCCCGCCAGGTACGTCGCCAGCACGGTGCCGAACGAGAAGGCGGTGCCGCGCGCGGCCACGTCGAACAGCCGGAACCAGAGGATCTCGAGCGCCAGGGCGCAGAAGCCGGAGAGCGCGTAGAGCGGCACCCACGCCCCCGGGCGCCAGGAGCGAGCGGGCGCCACCACGGCCGCGGCCGTCTCGCCCTCTCCCGCGGTCGGCGCCGGCGCGCCCCGGCGCCGCAGCGCCAGGAGCG
>JBDIBD010000076.1:0-13299 GCA_039812725.1 Vicinamibacteria bacterium
CGACGAGCAGCGCGGCGGCCGCCAAAGCGGCGACGCCGACGGCGCCCGGGGCGGCGGCGTCCAGCGCGGCGAGCAGGACCGCCAGCGCCAGGGCCGTGACCAGGGGGCCCGGGCTGGCGACGGGCGCATCGCTCAAGGCGCGCTGCGCAGCTCGACCAGCCGCCAGGCCGAGTTGCGCCACTCGAGGGTCACCACCAGGGTCACGGCCGACTCGCGCCCGTCGCGGCGCCAGGACCAGCGGCCCCTCGCGAAGGCCTGCGGGGCCCAGGGCTCGCGGCCGCCCGGCGTGAGCGTCACGCCGCTGGTGGTGAGGCCGGAGAAGAGCCGCTCGGCCACGGCCGCGAGCTGGCCGCGGGAGAAGGCGCCGCGCACCGGACGGGGGGCCGCCATCTCGACCAGGACGCGGCCGCCCGGAGGGGCCAGGCCGGCGAGGGCCTGCGCGTCGCCGGCGCGGAAGGCCTGCTCCAGCGCCGCGAGCGGCGCGGCCGGTGGCGGCAGCTCCGCGGGCGTCGCCAGCGACCAGGCCCACACCGCGGCCGCGCAAAGCTGCATAGCCGATCTTACCGCCCCGGACCCACGCCCGCGTCAGAGCCGGTAGAGCATCCAGTAGATGACCACACCCGTCACGGAGACGTAGGCCCACAGCGGCAGCGTCCAGCGGGCCCAGCGGCGGTGGACCTCGAAACGGCCGGAGAGGGCCTTGTGGAGCGTGAGGCCCACGAGGGGCACGATCACCGCGGCCAGCACCGTGTGAGTGAGGAGGATGCCGAGGTAGGCCGTCCGGAGCGGCCCCTGGCCCGTGAAACGCACGGAACCCACCTGGAAGTGGTAGACGAGATAGGAGGCCAGGAAGGCGGCGGAGCTGCCCAGGGCCGCGAGCATGAGCCGCCGGTGGAGCTCGCGCCGGCGGGTCCGGATGGCGGCGTAGCCGAGCAGCAGCAGGCCGGCCGACAGGGCGTTGAGGCTGGCGTTGAGGGTCGGAAGGTGGCGCAGCACGGGTCGTGGCTAGCGGCGGTCGATCATCAGCAGGCTGGTGAGGAGCGGCAGGTAGATGACCGAGGCCAGGAAGAGGCGGCGGGCCGAGGCCACGTCGCGCCGGCGCAGGAGCCGGAAGGCCGCGGCCACGAAGGCCAGCCCGAGCAGCAGCGCGCCGGCCAGGTACCACGGGCCGGCCAGCCCGACGGGCGTGGGCATGAGGCTGACGAGCAGCAGGGCCACGGCGTTGGCGAAGGACTGGCGGGCCGTCATACGGCCCTGCTGGTCCAGCACCGGGAGCATCGGGAAGCCGCCGCGGGCGTAGTCCTCGCGGTACATCCAGGCGATGGCCAGGAAGTGCGGGATCTGCCAGAGGAAGAGGATGGCGAAGAGGATGCCGGCGCCGAGGTCCAGCGAGCCGCGCGCGGCGGCCCAGCCGATCACCGGTGGCAGGGCGCCGGGGACGGCGCCCACGATGGTGGCCAGCGAGGTCACCGGCTTGAGGGGCGTGTACAGGAAGACGTAGCTCAGCCAGGTCACCAGGGCCACCGCGGCGGCCAGGGTGCCGCACAGCCAGGCCAGCAGCCCCAGGCCCAGCGCGGTCACCGCCACCCCGAAGGCCAGGGCCTCGACCGGCCGGAGCCGGCCCGAGGGCAGCGGCCGCAGGCGCGTCCGCACCATCAGCGCGTCGCTGTCCCGCTCGAGGAGCATGTTGAAGACGCTGGCTCCGGCGGAGACCAGTCCCGTGCCCAGCAGGGCCGCCACGAGGACGGTGCCCGCGGGGGCCTCGGGGGCTGCGGCCACGAAGCCCACCAGGGCGGTGAACATGACCAGCGCCGTGATGCGCAGCTTGGCCAGCTCGACGTAGGCGGACAGGCCGGGCTGGGGGTGGGCCGTGGCGGCCGTGGGCAGGCTCATGCGCGCTCGGGCGGGCGGTGACCCGCCTGCCCGAGGATACGGGAGCCGCGGCGGGCCATCAAGGCTGCGCCGTCGGCCGGGCCTTGGCAGCGCCCTTCTGCTGCTTCGGCTTGGCTGCCTGGCCGGGGCGCGGGGCGGCCTTGGGCGCGCGGCCCGTCATGTTGAGGCCGAAGCCCTGCAGGCGCCACGGCCCGCGCAGCCCCACCACCAGGCGCTCGCCCACCAGCACCGGCGGCACGCGCATCTCGCCCGGCGTGGTGAAGGCGCCGATGCGCAGGCCGCTGGCCAGGTCGAAGCCGACCAGGTCGGTCTCGCGGCAGGCCACGACCACACCGCCGGGCAGCAGCAGGGGCGCGGAAAGGGGCCGCGAGGGCAGCGGCGCGCGCCACTGCATGTCGCCGTTGCCGCGCCCGAGCGCCCACAGCACGTTGTCCTCGGAGGCCACCAGCACCAGCTTGTCGGTCACGGCTGGCGTGACCGAGGGGTCGGCCCCCACCCGCCAGCTCCAGCCGGCGGAACCCTTGTCCAGCTTGAGCGACGTGACCCGGTCCTGGACGGTGCCCACGAAGACGCGGTCGCGGAAGACCGCCGGGGCGGCGGCGGGCGCCCCGCGCCGTGTGGACGACCAGGTTTCCGTGCCGGTGCTGCGGGCGCGGGCTTTGAGGGCCCCCTTGTCGTCGACCAGGAGCACGTGGTGCGGGGCCAGCACGGGCGGGGCCAGGATGCGCCCGGTTCCCGCGGTGCCCCAGGCCGGCCGGCCAGCCTCGAGGCCCAGGAGCGCGAGGCCCTCGCCGGCCACCGCCACCTCGGTCCCGTCGAGCACCGGGGGCAGGCTCCCGCCGATGCCCGTCTGGCGTTCCCAGAGCGGCGCGCCGTCCTCGGGCTGGACCCGCACCAGGAGACCGTCGGCCTGGCGCAGGACCACGGCTCCGGGCGCGGCGCCCACCGTCGTGCCCGCCGGTGCCGTGCGCTTCCACAGCACGGCGCCTCCGGCGACGTCGATCGCCATGACCGTGCCGTCCCGCAGCGTGGCGAAGACCCGCGTGCCGTCCGTGGCGAGCGGCGCGTCGAGGGGTGAGGCCAGGTCGACGGACCAGGCCGCGGTGAGCGGGAAGACGGTGGGCACCAGCACCGGCTTCTTGGGGCCGCACGCGGCCGCGGCCGTCAGGCCCAGCAGGATCAGCGGGATGCGGCGCGCGAGGTCCACGGGAGCCAGACTATAGCAGCGCCGGGCGGTCCCCGAAAACGCCGCCGCGGACCTATAATCGCGGCCTCGGAGGCCACCCCCGCTGATGCAGCGCGAGTTCATCGCCATCCTCGACTTCGGATCGCAGTACACCCAGCTGATCGCCCGCCGGTTCCGGGAGCTGGGTGTCTACTCGGAGATCCTGCCGCCGGCCACCCGGGTCCGCGCCCTGCGCGAGCGCGGCCCCAGCGGCATCGTGCTCTCGGGCGGGCCCGACTCGGTCTACGCGCCTCGCGCGCCGAAGGTCGACCCCGGGGTCTTCGGCCTGGGGCTGCCGGTGCTGGGCATCTGCTACGGCATGCACCTGATGGGCCACCACCTGGGGGGCCAGGTCAAGGGCGCCGGCTGCCGCGAGTTCGGCCACGCCGAGCTGTTCCCCGAGGGCCAGCCGGCGCTGCTGCGCGGCTTCCCGCGGCCGAGCCCGGTGTGGATGAGCCACGGCGACTCGATCCTGAAGCTGCCCCCCGGCTTCGTCGTGACCGCCCGCACGGCCAACACGCCGGTCGCGGCCATGGAGGACGCCCGGCGGCGCCTCTACGCGATCCAGTTCCACCCGGAGGTGCGCCACACCGAGCGCGGGCTGACGCTGCTGGGCAACTTCCTCGAGGCCTGCGGCTGCCGCCGCGACTGGAGCCCGGCCTCCTTCGTCGAGGAGTCGGTGGCCCGCATCCGCGAGCAGGTGGGCCAGGGGCGCGTGATCTGCGCCCTCTCGGGCGGGGTCGACTCGGCCGTGGCCGCGCTGCTGGTGCACCGCGCCATCGGCAACCGGCTGACCTGCGTGTTCGTCGACAACGGCCTGCTGCGCAAGGACGAGGGCCGCCAGGTGCGCGAGCGCTTCGCGCGCCGCCTGCACCTCAAGGTGGTGGCGGTCGACGCCGCCCAGCGCTTCCTCCGGAAGCTGAAGGGCGTGAGCGACCCCGAGCGCAAGCGCAAGGTCATCGGGCGCGAGTTCATCGCGGTCTTCCAGGACGCCACCCGGCGGGTGGGGAAGGCCGACTTCCTGGCCCAGGGGACGCTCTACCCCGACGTGATCGAGAGCGTCTCGGTACGCGGCCCCTCGGCGGTGATCAAGAGCCACCACAACGTGGGCGGCCTGCCGAAGTCGATGAAGTTCAAGCTGGTCGAGCCGCTGCGCGAGCTGTTCAAGGACGAGGTGCGCCAGGCCGGGCTCGAGCTGGGCCTGGACGAGGAGTTCGTCTACCGCCAGCCCTTCCCGGGCCCGGGCCTGGCCGTGCGCTGCCTCGGGCCGCTGACGAAGGAGCGCCTCGACCTGCTGCGGGCGGCCGACGCCGTCTTCGTCGAGGAGATCAAGGCCGCGGGGCTCTACCGCCAGGTGTGGCAGTCCTTCTGCGTGCTGCTGCCCGTGCGCTCCGTGGGCGTCATGGGCGACGACCGCACCTACCAGTACACGGTGGCCCTGCGCGCGGTCGAGTCGGCCGACGGCATGACGGCCGACTGGGCGCGCCTGCCCTACGAGCTGCTGGCCAGGGTCTCGAGCCGCATCGTCAACGAGGTGCGCGGCATCAACCGCGTGGTCTACGACGTGAGCTCCAAGCCGCCCTCGACCATCGAGTGGGAATGAAGCCCGAGTTCGTCCACCTGCACCTGCACACCGAGTACAGCCTGCTCGACGGCGCCTGCCGCATCGACGAGCTGGTCTCGCAGGCCCAGAAGCTGGGCATGCCGGCCCTGGCCATCACCGACCACGGCAACATGTTCGGGGCGGTGGCCTTCTACGACGCCTGCCGGGCCCAGGGGGTCAAGCCGATCCTGGGCTGTGAGGTCTACGTGGCCACGGGCTCGCGCCACGACAAGCAGGCCTCGGGGATCCGCGAGGCCTACAACCACCTGACCCTGCTGGCCACGAGCGACGAGGGCTACCACAACCTGGTCAAGCTGGTCTCGGCCGGCTACACCGAGGGCTTCTACCACCGGCCGCGCATCGACAAGGAGCTGCTGGGGCGCCACTCGGCCGGCCTGGTGGGGCTGTCGGGCTGCCTGTCGAGCGAGGTCGGCACGCACCTGCGTAACGGCAACGAGGCCGGCGCGCGCAAGGCCCTGGGGGAGTTCGGCGACATCTTCGGGCCCGGCCGCTTCTACCTCGAGGTCATGGACCACGGCATCGAGGACCAGAACCGGGTCAACCGCGCGCTCTACCGCCTGCGCGACAGCACGGGCCTCAAGCTGTGCGCCACCAACGACGCCCACTACCTGCACCGTGACGACCACCAGGCCCACGACGTGCTGCTGTGCATCGGCTCGGGCAAGAAGGTCGCCGACGCCGAGCGGCTGCGCTTCGACACCCAGGAGTTCTACCTGAAGAGCGCCGAGGAGATGGCGACGCTCTTCCCGGACCACCCGGAGGCCCTGCGCAGCACGCTCGAGATCGCCGAGATGTGCCACTTCGAGCTCAAGGCCGCGGGCTCGCTGCCCCGCTTCGACGTGCCGCCCGGCTTCACCATCGACAGCTACTTCGAGAAGGTGGCCCGCAACGGCTTCGACGAGCGCTGGCGCACGCTGGGCCCGCTGGCCGAGGCCGGCCGGCTGCGCTACACGCGCCAGGCCTACCAGGAGCGCCTCGACAAGGAGATCGGGGTCATCCAGCGGGTGGGCTTCTCGGGCTACTTCCTGATCGTCTGGGACTTCATCCGCTACGCCAAGGAGCGTGGCATCCCGGTTGGGCCGGGACGCGGCTCGGCCGCCGGCAGCCTGGTGGCCTACGGCCTGCGCATCACCGACATCGACCCGATCGAGAACGACCTGATCTTCGAGCGCTTCCTGAACGAGGAGCGGGTCAGCCCCCCCGACATCGACATCGACTTCTGCGAGAACCGGCGGGGCGAGGTGATCGACTACGTCACGCGCAAGTACGGGCGCGACAACGTGGCCCAGATCATCACCTTCGGGACCATGAAGGCCAAGGCCGTGGTGCGCGACGTGGCGCGGGTCATGGACCTGTCCTTCGCCGAGGCCGACAAGATCGCCAAGATGATCCCGTTCGACCTCAAGATGACCCTGGACAAGGCCCTCGAGGAGTCGCCGCCCCTGATCGAGGCCTACCAGAGGGACCCCAAGGTCAAGGAGCTGATCGACGTCTCGCGGCGCCTGGAGGGGACCACCCGCCACGCCTCGACCCACGCCGCCGGCGTGGTGATCGCCCCCGAGCCGCTGACCAACTTCGTGCCGCTGTTCAAGGGCAGCACGGTCGACCTGACCACCCAGTACGACATGAAGGGGGTCGAGCGCATCGGCCTCCTGAAGATGGATTTCCTGGGGCTGCGCACGCTCACGCTCATCGACAACTGCGTGAAGATGATCGAGGCCCAGCTGGGCGTCAAGGTCGAGCCCGACCAGATCCCGGTCGACGACGCGAAGACCTACGAGCTGTTCACGGCCGGCAAGACCTCGGGCCTGTTCCAGTTCGAGTCGGACGGCATGCGCGACATCCTGCGGCGCTTCAAGCCCGACCGGCTGGAGCACCTGACGGCCCTCAACGCGCTCTATCGCCCCGGGCCGATGCAGATGATCGACGACTTCATCAAGCGCCGGCACGGCCAGACCCGCGTGACCTACGAGGCGCCCCAGCTCGAGCCGATCCTGCAGGGCACCTACGGGATCATGGTCTACCAGGAACAGGTCATGCAGATCGCCTCGGCCCTGGCGGGCTACTCGCTGGGCGAGGCCGACATCCTGCGCAAGGCCATGGGCAAGAAGAAGGCCGACGTGATGGCCACCCAGAAGGAGAAGTTCCTGAAGGGCTGCGCGGCCCGCGGCGTCCCGGAGAAGAAGGCCAACAAGATCTGGGACCACATGGAGCAGTTCGCGGGCTACGGCTTCAACAAGTCCCACTCGGCCGCCTACGCCTGGCTGGCCTACCAGACCGCCTACCTCAAGGCCAACTACCCGCCCTACTTCATGGCGGCCCTGCTGACCTCGGAGCGCGCCACCACCGACAAGCTGGTGCAGTACATCGGCGAGTGCCGCGAGATGGGCATCCGGGTGCTGCCGCCGGACGTCAACCAGTCGCGGATGTTCTTCGCCGTCGACGGGCAGGACATCCGTTTCGGCCTGGCGGCCATCAAGAACGTGGGCGAGGGGGCGGTGGAGGCGGTGCTGGCCGCGCGGGTCGATGGTCCCTTCCGCTCGCTCATCGACCTGTGCGAGCGCATCGACCTCAAGGCCGTCAACCGGCGGGTGCTGGAGAGCTTCGTCAAGAGCGGCTGCCTCGACTCGCTCTCGCCGCGGCGGGCGGCCCTCCTGGCCGGCCTCGACCGGGCCCTCGACGCCGGGCAGAAGCAGCAGCGCGACCGGGCCCAGGGCCAGGCCAACCTGTTCGGCCTGCTGGCCACGCCGGAGCGCCCGGCGGCCCCTGAGGGCCTGCCCGAGGTCCCCGACTGGGGCGAGGGCGAGCGGCTGGCCTTCGAGAAGGAGTCGCTGGGCTTCTTCGTCAGCGGGCACCCGCTGGAGCGCTTCCGCCAGGAGCTCCAGCAGTGGGCCACGGCCACGATCGCCCAGCTGGTGGCGCCCGGGGAGACGCGCGAGGTGGCCGTGGGTGGGATCGTCACGGCCCTGCGCTCGCTCAAGACCAAGAAGGGCGACCGCATGGCGGCCTTCATGCTGGAGGACGAGGGCGGCAGCTGCGAGGTGGTGGTCTTCCCGGAGACCTACAAACGCGCTGCCCAGCACCTGGCCGACGACCAGGTGGTGCTGGTCAAGGGCAAGGCGGAGTGCCCCGAGGACGGCAAGCCGCGCGTGCTGGCCACCGAGGTGCTGCCGCTCGAGCAGGCCCGGCTGGCCGACGCGCGCTTCGTCACCATCCGGGTGCCCACCGAGGCCTGGGACCGCGGCAAGGGCGAGCGCCTGCGCGAGATCCTGGGGGAGTATCGCGGCGACTGCCCGGTCACGCTGGAGCTGGTGCGCCCGGGATCCTGGTGCGTGAGCGTGGCCCCCAGCGCGTACTTCAAGGTGCGCCCCGACCCGGGCTTCAAGTGCGCGGTGGAGGGGCTGCTGGGACCGGGCAGCCTCAGGCTGGCGCGCCACGGCGCGGGCGCGCGCCACTAGCTGGGCTGCGGAGGGAGACGACATGGCCGAGGCGGATTTCGAGGCGCCGCTGCTGGAGTTGCAGAAGCGGCTGGCCGAGCTGGAACGCTTTCCCGGCGACCGGGTCAAGGAGCACGAGGCCGGGGTCGTGCGGCAGGAGCTCGAGGCGCGCCGGCGGGAGGTCTACGCCGCGCTGACGCCCTGGCAGAAGACGCTGGTGGCGCGGCACCCCAACCGGCCCTACACCCTGGACTTCGTGCAGGCCCTGTTCGAGGAGTGGGTCGAGCTGCACGGCGACCGCAGCTACGGCGACGACCCCTCGCTGGTGTGCGGCTTCGCGCGCTTCCGTGGGCGACCGGTGTGCGTGCTGGGCCACCAGAAGGGCCGCGACACGAAGCAGAAGATCCACCGCAACTTCGGCATGCCCAAGCCCGAGGGCTACAGGAAGGCCCTGCGCGTCATGCGCCTGGCCGAGAAGTTCGGCCGGCCGATCGTGAGCTTCGTGGACACGCCCGGGGCCTACCCGGGGCTCGACGCCGAGGAGCGCGGGCAGGCCGAGGCCATCGCCCGCAACCTGCTGGAGATGGCCCGCCTGCGCGTGCCGATCGTGGTCAACGTGACCGGCGAGGGCGGCAGCGGTGGGGCCCTGGCCGTGGCCGTGGGCGACCGCGTGAACATGCTCGAGCACGCCGTCTACTCGGTCATCTCTCCGGAGGGCTGCGCCTCGATCCTGTGGCGCGACGCCGGGCAGGCGGAGCGCGCCGCGCAGGCCATGAAGATCACCGCCACGGACCTGGCCGGCTTCGGTGTGGTCGACGAGGTCGTCGCCGAGCCCCCGGGCGGCGCCCACACCGACCACGAGGCTCTCTTCCGCACCCTGGCGGCGGTGCTGGCGCGGCAGCTCGAGGAGCTGGCGCGCCTGGCTCCCGACCAGCTGGTGCGGCTGCGCTACGAGCGCTTCCGCAACATGGGCCGGCTCGACCGCGAGTTCGTGCTGCGCGCCGAGGCTTGACGACCTCACGGCCGCGCGGGAACGCGGGCTATGATGCCGGCGTGGCCGTGATCTCTCCCGGGGCGGGCCGGTCGGCATGAGGCCCCAGCAGCTCAAGCAGGTCCAGCGGGCCCTGCTGCTCAGCGCCGCGGTGGTGGTGGTGGCGCTCGTCTGGAGCCTGCGCAAGCCGGCGCCGCCCGCCTCCCCGCCCCCCACCCTGCCGGCCGGCGTGGGGCAGAAGGGTCAGGGGCAGACCCGCCAGGGCGAGCTGACCGAGCTCAAGGGCTCCGACGAGCGCGTGCGGCTGCGCTTCGCCAGGATGACCGGCTCGGACCAGGGCCAGCTGGCCCTCGAGGGGGTCGAGCTGACCTTCCGCTACACGGCCCAGGGCCAGCCCGCCACCGGCAAGGTCAGCGCCGACAAGTGCACGTACACGCCCGCGCTGCAGCGGGCCTCGTTCAGCGGCAACGTGGTGCTGTCGACCGAGGACGGCTTCGAGCTGCGCAGCCCGACCCTCTCGTACCGCGGGGACCGCGGCGTGCTGAGGAGCGAGGACCGCGTCGAGTTCACCCGCAAGCGCGCCTCCGGCTCGGCCCTGGGTTTCAAGTACGAGGCCGAGGGCGGCCAGGCGGAGTTCCCGGCCGAGCCGCGCCTGCGCATCGAGAACGCCGCGGGGCCGCCCACGGAGGTCGAGGGCGGCCGCGCGGAGTTCGACAAGGCCAAGGGCGAGCTGCGCTTCTTCGACGGGGCCCGGGCCGCGCGGGGCGAGGACGTGCTGGTCTCGCAGCGGCTCTTCCTGCGCTTCGCCCCGGACCGCCGGGCCATCAACTCCCTCGAGGCCCAGGAGAACGTGGTCCTGACCATGAGCGGCGGCGGCGCCGGCGCGATCGGCCTGCCCGGGGGGCCGGGAGGCGGGAAGCGCGAGCTGCGCGCCCCGGGCCTGTCGGTCTGGTTCCGCCCCGACCGGACCCCCGAGGAGGCCAGCGCCTTCTACGGGGCGGAGCTCACGATCTGGCCGGGGCCGAAGGAGCGCAAGGAGAAGCGCAGCCTCCGGGCCCACCTCCTGATCTTCCGCTTCGACCGCCAGGGGCGGCTGGCCGAGCTGCAGGGGATGAAGTCGGCCGCGTTCCTGCGCGAGCCGCTGCCGCCCGAGAAGGGCGATCCCCAGGAGCTCGACGCCCGCAACTTCGTGGCCGCCTTCGACCCGGCCAGCGGGGCGCTGGCCAGCGTGGACGCGCGGGGCGACGTGGACTACCGCCAGGGCCTGCGCCACGCCGCCGGCGAGCGCGGCACCTTCCAGGCCGACCGAAACCGCCTGGCGCTGATGAAGGGGCGACCCAGCCTCGAGGAGCAGGGGACCAGCCGCCTGACCGCCGAGCGCATCGAGATCGACACGCTCACCGGCGAGGTCGAGGCCCGCGGCGGCGCCCAGCAGACGCTCTTCAAGAGCGGCAGCGCCCCGGCCCTGGTGGCGGGCGGCGCGGCGGCGGACCAGGCCACCCTCATCTCGGCCACGAGCCTGCGCCACGACCCGCGCAGCCGCACCACGGTCTACGAGGGCGAGGCCCTGATGCGCTCCGGCCGCAGCGAGATCCGGGCCGAACGGCTGCGCCAGGTCGACGACGCGCAGGGCCGCCGGAAGGTCGAGGCGGAAGGCGGCGTGCGCTCGCGCCTGCAGCCCGAGCCGGCCAAGCCGGGCGACAAGCCCCCGGAGATGGTGGAGGTCAAGGCCACGAACATGGTCTACGACGAGGCCGGGCGCGAGGTGGTCTACACCGGCGAGGTCGACCTGCGCCAGGGCCCGATCGCCACGCGCAGCCCGAAGGCCACGCTGTCGCTGGCGGCCGACGGCCGCAGCCTCGAGAAGCTGGTGGCAGGGGAGCCGGTCAGGCTCGAGGAGGGCCAGCGCCGGGCCGACGGCCGCCTGGCGACCTACCAGCTGGCCACCGGCACCATCACGATCGAGGGCGAGCCCGTCAAGCTGGTCGGCCCCGGGCAGGACGTGCAGGGCCGCTCGTTGACCTTCCACGTCGGTGACGACAAGATCCTCGTCGACGGCCGCGAGGAAGGCCGCACCGAGACCATCTTCCGCAAGGAGCCCGCCCGACCTTGAGCACCACCGAGACGGCCCCGGCCGGCGACCCCGCGCTGCGGGCCCAATCCCTGACCAAGACCTACGGCAAGCGCACGGTCGTGCGCAGCGTCGACCTGCACATCCGCCGCGGCGAGGTGGTGGGCCTGCTGGGCCCCAACGGCGCCGGCAAGACCACCACGTTCTACATGGTGGTGGGGCTGGCGCGCCCCGACGGCGGCCAGGTCTTCCTCGGGGACGAGGACATCACGCCGCTGCCGATGTACCTGCGGGCCCGGGCCGGCATCGGCTACCTGCCGCAGGAGCCCAGCGTCTTCCGCAAGCTGACCACCGAGGAGAACATCCTGGCCATCCTCGAGACGCTGGGGCTCTCGGCCCAGGAGCAGCGCGAGCGGGCGCGCGAGATCCTCGGCGAGCTGGGCATCGCGGCCATGGCCCGCCAGCCGGCCTACACCCTGTCGGGCGGCGAAAGGCGGCGGCTGGAGATCGGCCGGGCGCTGGCCACGTCGCCGGCCTTCATCCTGCTGGACGAGCCCTTCGCCGGCATCGACCCCATCGCGGTGATCGACCTGCAGCGTCTGATCGGCCTGCTACGGGAGCGCGGCATCGGCGTGCTGATCACCGACCACAACGTGCGCGAGACCTTGAAAATCACCGATCGCGCCTATATTCTTCGCGACGGAGAGGTGTTCCGCTCCGGCACCCCGGCCGAGCTGGCGGCCGACGAGGACGTTCGCCGGGTGTACCTCGGCGAGGCCTTCCGGCTCGACCCGGTGGGGCCGGAGTCACGCTGAGCGCGCCAGGCTGCGGCGCGCGCGGTCGCCGTTCCTGAGGCAGCAGGAGATCCGAGGCCATTCAGCAGAAACTGGGCCTTCAGACGCGGCTGGCACAGCGCCTGATCCTGACCCCCTCGCTGCAGCAGGCCATCAAGCTCCTGCCGCTGACGACCCTCGAGCTGGCCGAGGTGCTCGAGCAGGAGATGATGGAGAACCCGCTGCTGGAGGAGACTCCACAGCAGGAGACCGCCCAGGCCGAGGAGGCCGAAGCCGAGGCCGAGGAGCCCGCCGAGAAGCGTGCCGAGCGGGAGACGCTCTCCGACATGGAGGTGGAGCGCTTCTTCGAAGGCTTCTCGGACGAGCCCGACTGGCGGCCCCCGCGCGGCAGCGAGGAACGCGAGCTGCCGCCCATCGAGAACACCCTCACGCAGCCGCCCGACCTGCGCGACCACCTGCTCTGGCAGCTGCACATGACGGCGGGCATCGACGACCTGGCCATCGAGGTGGCCGAGGCCATCACCCAGAACCTCGACGAGGACGGTCTGCTGCGGGCCACCCTCGAGGAGATCGCCAACCTCGGGCCGTACCCGCTGGCCGAGGTCGAGCGCGCCCTGGCGGTGGTGCAGGCCTGCGACCCGCCGGGCGTGGCCGCGCGCGACCTGCAGGAGTGCCTGCGGCTGCAGCTGCGCCACCTGGGGCTGGAGGGCTCGCCGGCCGACTTGCTGGTGCGCGACCACATGAAGCAGCTGCAGGCCCACCAGTACGGCGAGATCTGCCGGCACACCGGCATGCTGGCCGAGGAGCTGCAGCACCACCTCGAGATCATCAAGCGGCTCGACCCCAAGCCGGGCCTGCGCTACTCGGCCGGGCGCTCGCAGTACGTGATCCCCGACGTGTACGTCTTCAAGGAGGGGGACGAGTACAAGATCGTCCTCAACGACGACGGCCTGCCGCGCCTGCGCATCTCCCCGACCTACCGACGCATGCTCGACCACAAGGAGCCCGGCTCCGAGGAAACGCGCCAGTACGTCAAGGACAAGCTGCGCAGCGCCCTGTGGCTGCTCAAGAGCGTCGACCAGCGCCAGCGCACGATCTACAAGGTCACCGAGTCGATCGTCAAGCACCAGCGCGGCTTCCTCGACAACGGCGTGGCGGACCTGCGGCCCCTGGTGCTGCGCGACGTGGCCCTCGACATCGGCATGCACGAGTCGACGGTCTCGCGGGTGGTGGCCAACAAGTACGTCCACACGCCGCGCGGCGT
>JBDIBD010000077.1:0-13235 GCA_039812725.1 Vicinamibacteria bacterium
CAGCAGGGTCACCTGCGCCAGCCCCTCGTCGCGCAGGCGGACCGCGGCCTGGAGCGTGCGCGGCTCGTCCCCCTCGGGCAGCACCAGGCGCCGGCCGGCGGCCCGGGCGCGGGCCCTCAGGGATGCCCGGAAGTCGCTCATCGGTGCGGGGTTTGACATGTTTCGAGGGCCCATGCTAGCGTAACCGTCCCGAAGGCGGAAGCGACCAGGAGAGCGCAATCATGAAGATCGTCGAACGCCAGGTTCAGGACGTCACCATCCTCGATCTCCACGGCAAGATCCTCATCGGCGAGGGAGACGAGGCCCTGCGTGACGCGGTCAACAAGGCCGTCGATGCGGGCAAGACCAAGCTGCTGCTCAACCTGGCCGACGTTCCGTACGTCGACTCCGCCGGCCTGGGCGAGATCGTGCGCTGCTACACCACGGTCAGCCGCAAGGGCGGCAAGCTCAAGCTGATCAACCTGACCAAGAAGATCCAGGACCTGCTGTCGATCACCAAGCTCCTGACGGTCTTCGAGGTCTTCGAAGCCGAGGACGAGGCGGTCCGGAGCTTCTAGCTCCGCGCCGGCCGCCGCGTCGTGATCGAGCGCGCCCGCAGCACGGGCGCGCTCGTGTTTTGGGGCGGGGCCGCCACGACATGACGACCGCCGTGGCCTTCCTGCGCTCCCTGCGGCCCCACCAGTGGACCAAGAACCTGGTGGTGTTCGCCGCGCTGGGCTTCTCGAAGCACCTCTTCGAGGGGCCGCCCGTGCTGCACGCCCTGCTGGCCTTCGCCGTCTTCTGCGGGCTGTCGGGGGCGGTCTACCTGGTCAACGACGTGGCCGACGTGGAGCGCGACCGGCTGCACCCGCTCAAGCGCCTGCGGCCCATCGCCAGCGGGCAGCTCTCCCCGCGGGCCGGGGCCGTGGGAGCGGTGCTGCTGGGCCTGGGCTGCCTGGCGGCCGCCTGGACGCTCGACACGGGCTTCCTGGCCTGCTCGGCGGCCTACCTGGCGCTCAACCTGGCCTACTCGTTCCGCCTCAAGGAAGTCGTGATCCTCGACGTGCTGGCGGTCAGCACCGGCTTCGTGCTGCGGGCGGTGGCCGGCGGGCTGGCGATCGGCGTCACGATCAGCCAGTGGCTGCTGATCTGCACGCTGCTGCTGGCGCTGTTCCTGTCGCTCTCCAAGCGCCGGCACGAGATCGTCTCGCTCTCGGGCCAGGCCAGCGGGCACCGCGCCATCCTGGCCGAGTACAGCCCCTACCTGCTGGACCAGATGATCGCGGTGGTGACGGCCTCCTGCCTGGTGGCCTACGCCTTCTACACCACCGCCCCGGAGACCCGCGAGAAGTTCCGCACCGAGAACCTGGCCTTCACGCTGCCCTTCGTGCTGTACGGGATCCTCCGCTACCTCTACCTGGTCCACCAGAAGGAGCAGGGCGGCAGCCCGACCGACGTGCTGATCACCGACCGGCCGCTGCTGGTCAACGTGGCGCTGTGGGCCCTGGCGGTGGTGCTCATCCTGTACACCGCCCAGGGGACCCCGGTGCCCCTCAGCCATTGAGACCCCGCGGGGGGAGGCCATGAGCTTCGAGATCCGCTCCGACCAGGTCGACGTCGAGGCCATCATGGCCGGCATCCGCCGGCGCATCGAGGAGAAGCGCCGCGGGCTCTACACCGACGAGGAGGTGCGCGAGATCGCCGAGCACCGCCTCGACGCCGTGCTCGACGCGCACGAGTGGAACGCCGACTTCGCGGCCGAGTTCCGGGCCCGGGCCGGGCGCTGGAACTACCAGTTCCACCCCGAGACGCTCTACCGCAGCTCGCGCGGCGCCGTCGGCCAGGCCCTCGAGAGCGTGCGGCGGCTGCTCAAGCCGGTCCAGAAGCTGTTCTGGAACCCCAACCCGATGATCGCCGCGCTCTCGCGCCAGTCGGACCTCAACCAGTACTACGTGCACCTGCTGACCGCCCTGGCCGGCGAGGTCACCAAGCTCAACCTGGAGCTGGTCGACCTGAAGAACCGCCACCTGCAGCTCAAGGGCCAGCTCGAGCTGCTGCAACGCCGCGAGAAGACGCTCGAGGACATGGTGGTCTACCGCGAGGAGCCGCAGGGCGGCGGGAGCGGCGAGCCGGGCGCGTGAGGCTGGCCTTCGTCGTCCAGCGTTACGGGCTCGACATCGCCGGCGGGGCCGAGTACCACTGCCGGCTGGTGGCGGAGCACCTGGCGCGCCACGCCGAGGTCGAGGTGCTGACCACCTGCGCGGCCGACTACATCACCTGGGCCAACCACTACCCGGAGGGGCTCGAGACCCTGGGCGGCCTGCCGGTGCGCCGCTTCAAGGTCAAGCGCCCGCGCGACCCGCAGCGCTTCTCGGACTGGAGCGACCGCGTGCTGCGGCGCGTGGCGCCCCGGCGGGGGAGCGCGGGGCTGCCGCCGCCCGTCCCGGGCCAGGCCGACGAGGAGCTGGCCTGGCTCGAGGAGGAGGGGCCCTTCTCGCCGCGCCTGGTCCAGCACGTGCTCAAGAGCCGGGAGCGCTTCGACTGGTTCGTGTTCTTCTCCTACCGCTACTACACCACCTTCCACGGCCTCTCGGCCGTGGCCGACAAGAGCCTGCTGGTGCCCACGGCCGAGGACGACGGCGTCTACCGGCTCTCGATCTTCCCGCCCTTCTTCCGCAAGCCCCGCGGCATCGTCTGGAACAGCCCCGAGGAGAAGGCCATGATCGAGGCCGTGGCCGGCAACCAGGACGTGCCCGGCGACGTGGTGGGGGTGGGCTCGCGCCTGCCCGAGGGCGCCGACGGCGCTGGCTTCCGCGCCCGCCACGGCCTCACGGGTCCCTTCGGCCTGTACGTGGGACGCATCGACGAGAACAAGGGCTGCCGCCAGCTGTTCGACTTCTTCCGGCGCTACCGAAAGGAGACCGGCTCGCAGCTGAAGCTGGTGCTGATCGGCAAGGCCGTCATCCCGGTCCCCGAGGACCCCGCCATCGTGCACCTCGGCTTCCAGCCCGACCAGGAGAAGTGGGACGCCCTGGACGCCTGCGACCTGCTGTTCATGCCCTCGCGTTACGAGAGCCTGTCGATGGTCACGCTCGAGGCCTGGTGGGCCGGGCGGCCGGTGCTGGCCAACGCCCGCTGCGAGGTGCTGCGGGGCCAGTGCCGGCGCGGCCGGGCCGGCCTGTACTACATGAGCTACGACGAGTTCGCCGAGGCCCTGGCGCTGCTCGAGCAGCGCCCCGCGCTGCGCCAGGCCCTGGGGCGCAACGGCCGCCGCTACTTCGACGAGAACTACGCCTGGCCCGTGGTCGAGCGCAAGTACCTCGACCTGCTGGCGCGCCTGGAGCGGGGCGCGGCATGAGGCAGGTCCACCAGCTGCTGGCCGCGCTGTCGTACGGCGACGCCATCGGCAACGAGGCCCTGGCGATCCAGGCCCACCTGCGCCGGGCCGGCTTCGCCTCGGACATCTTCGCCGAGCACGTGCACCCGCGCATGGCCCACCTGGCCCGGCCGCTGTGGCACTACCCGCAGGTCTCCGGCCCCGAGACGGTCTGCCTGTTCCACTTCTCGATCGGCAGCGCCTCGGAGCGCCTGATCTTCCAGGCCCCCGACCGGCTGGTCTCGATCTACCACAACATCACGCCGCCCGAGTTCTTCCTGGGCTTCCACCCGCACCTGGCTGGCCTGTGCTACCACGGCCGGCGCGAGCTCCAGGCCTTCGCCCCGCGCACCGAGCTGGCCCTGGGCGACAGCGAGTACAACCGGCGCGAGCTCGAGGCCGCCGGCTACCGCCAGACCGGGGTGCTGCCGATCGTGCTGGACTGGTCGCTCTACGCGCGGCGCCCCTCGCCGGTGGCGCGCCGGCTGTACGCCGACGGGCGCCGGAACATCCTGTTCGTGGGGCGTGTCATCCCCAACAAGCGCATCGACGACCTGGTGCGGGCCTTCGCCTGCTACCAGCGCTGGGTCGAGCCGCGCTCCCGGCTGCTGCTGGTGGGCGACTACCGCGGCCACGAGCGCTACCTGCGGCGCCTGCGCGAGATGGTCGAGGCCCTGCGGGTCGAGGAGGTCGTGCTGACCGGGCAGGTCGACCACGACGACCTGCTGGCGTACTACTCGCTGGCCGACGCCTTCCTGTGCCTGTCCGAGCACGAGGGCTTCTGCGTGCCGCTGATCGAGGCCATGGCCCTGGGCGTGCCGGTGCTGGCCTTCGAGGCCGGGGCGGTGCGCGAGACCCTGCGCGGCGGCGGCCTGCTGCTGCGCGACAAGCACCCCGAGCTGGTGGGCGAGCTGCTGGGCGAGGTGGTGGCCCAGGGGCCGCTGCGCCGGGCGGTGCTCGAGACCCAGGCTCGGGCCCTGGCCGAGTGGCGCGCGGTGGACTTCGGGGCCCTGCTCCAGGAGCGGCTGCGCCCGGTGCTGGAGCGGCCGTGAGGATCGACCAGTGGGTGCCCGCGCTGCACCGCGGCGACGCCATCGGCGACTCGGCCCGGCTGATGCGCGACGCCTTCCGGCGCTGGGGCCACCAGGCCGACGTCTGGGCCCTGGAGCTCGACGCCGACCTCAAGGGCGACGGGCGGCGTTTCGCCGACTGGCAGCCCGGGGGGCCGCGGGACGTGGTGCTGCTGCACTTCGCGCTGCCCTCGCCGCTCAGCGCGGCCCTGGCGCGCCACCCCGGCCGGCGCCTGCTGCTGCACCACAACATCACGCCGCCCGAGTTCTTCGAGCGCTGGGACGCCGAGATGGCGCGCATCTGCCGGGTGGGGCGCGAGGAGCTGGCCGGGCTGGCCGGGCAGGTCGAGCTGGCCCTGGCCGACAGCGAGTACAACCGGCGCGAGCTGGAGCAGCTGGGCTTCGCGCGCACGGGCGTGCTGCCGATCTACCTCGACTTCGCGCGCTACCGCGACACGCCCAGCCCCGTGCTGCGCCGCCTGCTGGACGACGGCCGCACGAACCTGCTGTTCGTCGGGCGCGTGGCGCCCAACAAGTGTCACGAGGACCTGATCCGCGTGGCCAGCTGCTGGCGGCGCTTCATCTCTCCCGACGTGCGGCTGGTGCTGCCCGGCAAGCTGCCGCGCCGCGGGCGCTATTTCGACGCCCTGCAGGCCTTCTTCTACGAGCAGGGCTTCGGCCCCGAGGAGGTGCTGTTCCTCGGCCACGTCTCCCACGACGAGCTGCTGGCCTGCTACGCCGCGTCCCACGTGTTCCTGTCGATGAGCGAGCACGAGGGCTTCGGCGTGCCGCTGGTCGAGTCGATGCTGATGGAGCTGCCGATCCTGGCCTACCGCTGCACGGCCGTGGCCGACACGCTGGGGGAGGCGGGGCTGCAGTTCGAGACCAAGGACTTCGAGCTGGTGGCCGAGCTGGCCCAGCGGCTGTCGCGCGACCCGCAGCTGCGCTCCCAGGTGCTGGCCGGCCAGCGCCGGCGCCTGGCGGCCTTCGCCCCCGAGGCGGTCGAGGCCACCCTGCGCGCCGTGGTGGCGGCCCTGTGACCGAGCGGCCCCGCGTGGCCTTCGTCGTCCAGCGCTACGGCGAGGGGATCACCGGCGGCTCCGAGTCGCTGGCCCGGGCCGTAGCGGAGCGCCTGGCAGGGGAGTACCGCGTGGAGGTGCTGACCTCCTGCGCCCGCGACTACGTGACCTGGCGCAACGAGCTGCCCGAGGGGACGTCGGAGCTGAACGGCGTCCTCGTGAGGCGCTTCCCGGCCAGCGAGGAGCGCGACCTGCAGGCCTTCAACCGCTTCGCCGAGCCGCTCTACGAGCGCGCCACCACGCCCGAGGAGGAGCAGGAGTTCCTGCGCCGCCAGGGGCCTTTCGTTCCGGCCCTGGTCGAGCACCTGCGGCGCGAGGGTGACGGCTACCACGCCGTGGTCTTCTTCACCTACCTGTACTACCCGACGGTGGCGGGGTTGGCGGTGGCCGGACGGCGCGGCGTGCTGGTCCCCACGGCCCACGACGAGCCGCCGCTGCGCTTCGAGGTCTACGACCGGGCCTTCGCCACGCCGCGCGCCCTGGCCTTCTGCTCGGGCCCCGAGGGCCAGCTCGTGGCGCAGCGCTTCGGCCTGGCCGGCCGCCCCCACGCGGTCACGGGCATCGGCGTGGAGGTGCCGGAGAAGCCGGAGGTCGAGGCCTTCCGCATCCGCCACGACGTGCGCGGCCCCTACGCCGTCTACGCCGGCCGCATCGACGCGGGCAAGGGCTGTGCCGAGATGCTCGACCACTACCGCCGCTACCGCGAGTGCACCCGCGGGGCGGCCGAGCTGCTGCTGCTCGGCCGGCTGGCCATGCCCGAGCCCGCCCAGCCCGGCGTACGCTACCTGGGCTTCCTGGCCGAGGACGAGAAGTTCGCGGCCCTGGCCGGCGCCCGCGCCGTGATCTGCCCGAGCCCGTACGAGAGCCTGTCGATCGTGCTGCTGGAGGGGCTGGCCCTCGGCACGCCGGCGCTGGCCACCGCCCGCTCGGCGGTGCTGGTGGACCACTGCCGCCGCTCGCAGGCCGGGCTGTGGTACGCGACGGCCGAGGAGTTCGCCGAGGCCCTCGACCTGCTGGCCGACGAAGGCGGGCTGCGCGCGGCGATGGGGCGAAACGGCCGTGCCTACGTGGCCGAGCACTACCGCTGGGAGGCGGTGCTGGCGCGCTACCGCGAGCTGATCGAGGCCGCCGCGCGCGGGTAGGCGCTGCCTACGGCTGCGCCGCGGGCGGCGCCTCGCCCTCGGCGTCGCGCCAGGCCGCGCTGGTGAAGCGCCACTGCCCGTCTGCGCCGAGCGCCGCCTCCGTCTCGAAGGCGTAGACGGCCGAGCGCGGCAGCACGTCGGCCAGGCCGGCGATCTCCTTCGGACGGCCGCTCATGACCACGCGGAAGCTGGCCCGGGCCCGGCCCTCCGCCGGCCGCTCGATCAGCAGGTCGGCCAGCTCGACGTCGAGGCTCTGGTAGGCGAAGAACCAGCGCCGGGCCTCGGCCAGCGACGACGCGCGGTCGAGGCTGCCGCCGCCGCGGAAGGCCGGGTCGAGGCAAGCCTCCAGGGCCGCCACGTCGCGCTCCTCGGCCGCGGCTAGGCCGCGCTCGACCAGGGCCTGCACGGGGTCGGCGGGGGCCCGGCGGCAGGCGGGCGCCGCGGGGACGAAGAGCAGGAGGAGCGGCAGGAGGGACAACAGCCGGCAGCGCAAGGCCGCCTGCCTCAGCGCGCGGCCTTGAGCTGCTCGAGCAGGGCCTCGGTGGTCGAGGGGCCCTTGAGGATCGAGGCCGCCCGGGCGATCTGGTGGATGGCCTCCTCCAGCGCCTCGGCCCCCGCCCCGCGCTCGATCTCGGTGCGGGCCTTCTGGTAGTGCTTGTTGACCACGCTCTCGCCCACCGCGCCCAGGAACGAGTTGCAGATGTCGCGCACCTTGTTGAGCTTGCCCAGCAGCTCGGCGTTGCCTGCCGCGGCCGGGGCCGGCGCGGGCGCGGCCGCGGCGGCCTTGGCGGCCGGCCTGGGCTGGGACGGGGGCGCGCCGCCGCCCTCCTTGAGCTTGATCAGGCCGTTGCCGATCAGGCCGTAGAGGATCTTGGCGATGTCGAAGGGCGACAGGCCGCAGGCCCCGGCGATGCTCTTGATGCTGCGCTGGCCGTCGATCTTGGAGAGGATCAGCCACTCGCTGGTGTTGAGGTTGATCTGGCCCTCGCGGTTGTCGAGGGTCGAGAACTCCGGCACCAGGTCGACCGACGGGATGCGCTTCGACAGCACGCGCCACTCGTCCAGGCGGCGGGCCGCCTCCATGAGCAGGTTGGTGTTGCTCTTGGAGATCGAGCGCACGCCGGTGGAGTCGCCGGGCTCGAAGCGGAAGTCGCCCTGGCTCCAGATGGCCAGCGCGTAGACCGCCTCCTCGCCGCTGATCTCGTCCAGCTGGGCGTGCACGATCTTGCCCTCGTTGAGGTAGATCTCGCCGTGCAGCGGGCCGTCGGTGAGGTGGAAGACTCCCGTCTTCCCGCTCACGCTGATGAGCTGGATGATGTCGGGGAGGTGAAGCTCGGCCAGTGAGCCCTGGAACGCCATGGTGTCAGTGCGCCCCTCGGTCCTTCGTTCCTGCGTGCCTCCGCGCGGCGATCGCAGGCGCCGCGCTAACCCTTTCGCCTGCTTCCAATTAGGACCGTCAGGCTAGCAAGGCCGCCGGGCGATGTCAAGAACGCGCGCCCACGCGGGCCGGTTCGTCGTTTTCGCGCGGCCGGCGCTCGCGCGGCAGCGCGATGCCGTGGCGCTTGATCATCTCGTTGAGCGTGGTCGGCTTGAGCCCCAGGCGCCGGGCGGCCTCCTTCTGCACGCCGCCCGTGGCCTCCAGCGTCGACTCGATCACGCGCCGCTCGAAGGTCGCGAGCACCTCGCGCAGGTTGATGCCCTCGGCCGGCACCGCGACCTGGGGGACGTGCGGGCCGCCCCCGGGGCGCACGTGGTCGGGGATCAGCTCGCGGTCGATGGTCTCGCCGCGCGCCAGCACCACGCCGCGCTCGATCACGTTCTCGAGCTCGCGCACGTTGCCGGGCCAGTCGTAGTCCATCAGCAGCTGCAGGGCGGCCGGCTGCACCTCGTGCACCGTCTTGCCGTTCTCGGTGGCGTACTTGTGCACGAAGTGCTGCACCAGGGCCGGGATGTCCTCCTTGCGCTGGCGCAGGGGCGGCAGCTGCACGGTGATCACGTTCAGCCGGTAGTACAGGTCCTCGCGGAAGCGCCCCTCGTCGACCATGTGGCGCAGGTCGACGTTGGTGGCGGCCACGATGCGCACGTCGACCTTGAGGGTCTCGACCCCGCCCAGGCGCATGAACTCGCGCTCCTGCATCACGCGCAGCAGCTTGGCCTGGGTCTCGAGCGGCACGGTGCCGATCTCGTCGAAGAACAGGGTGCCCTTGTCGGCCAGCTCGAACAGCCCCTTCTTGGAATAGACCGCGCCGGTGAAGGCGCCCTTGACGTGGCCGAACAGGTTCGACTCGAGCAGGTCGTGGGGCAGGCTGCCCGAGTTGACCACCACGAAGGGCCGCTCGGCGCGCGGGCTGTTGGCGTGGATGGCCTTGGCCACCAGCTCCTTGCCGGTGCCGCTCTCGCCCACCACCAGGATGGTCGAGCGCGAGGGCGCGGCCTGGGAGATCAGGCTGAAGACCTGCTGGATGCGCGGGCTCTTGCCCACGATACCCGTGAAGGCCCCCTGCTCGCGCAGGGCCGAGCGCAGCTGGCGGTTCTCGTCCTGCAGGCGCCGCTGCTTCAGGCCGTTGGCCAGGATGTGCAGCAGCTCCTCGTTCTTGAAGGGCTTGGCCACGTAGTCGAAGGCGCCCTTCTTCATGGCGGTGATGGCCGTCTCGATCGAGGCGTAGGCCGTCACCACCAGCACGCACAGCTCGGGGTCGGCGCGCTTGAGCTCCTCCAGCACGTCCAGTCCGGAGAGGTCGGGCAGCATCACGTCCAGGATGGCCGCGTCGAAGCTGCCCTTGCGGAACAGGGCCAGGCCCTCCTCGGCGGTGGCGGCCAGGGTCACGCCGTAGCCGGCGCGCGTCAGCAGCGTCTCGAGGACGTCGCGCAGCACCTCCTCGTCGTCGACGACGAGGACCTGGGCCTCGGGCGCGGCCATCAGCGGGCGGCGACGGCCCGGGCGGCCGGGACCTCGAGCGCCGGCAGGGCCACCTGGAAGGTGGTGCCCTGGCCCGGGGCGCTCTCGACGAACATGGCCCCGCCGTGCTCCTGCACGATGCCGTAGGTCACGGCCAGGCCCAGGCCGGTGCCGCGGCCCATGCCCTTGGTCGTGAAGAAGGGGTCGTAGATGCGCTTGATGTCCTCGCGGCGGATGCCCACCCCGGTGTCGCGCACCTCGGCCACCACGGTGTCGCCCTCGTCCACGCGCGTCAGCACGGTCAGCCAGCCGCCGCCCGGCATGGCGTCGCGGGCGTTCAGGATCAGGTTGAAGAAGACCTGCTGCAGGCGGTTCTCGTTGCCGCGCACCTCGGGCAGCTCGTCGGCCAGCTCGCGGCGCACCTTGACGTGGTGCTGCTCGAGCTGGTGCTCGAGCAGCGAGAGCACGTCCTGCACGACCTTGTTGAGGTCGAGGGGCTCCAGCTCGGCGCCGGCGGAGCGCGAGAAGTTGAGCAGGTTGTTGACGATCTTGGCGGCCCGGAAGGTCTGCTTCTCGATCTTCTCCAGCAGGCCCGCGCGCGGGTCCTGGGCGTCGGTCTGGTCGCGCAGCAACTGGGTGTAGGAGGAGATGCCGGCCAGGGGCGTGTTGACCTCGTGGGCCACGCCGGCCGCCAGCACGCCGATCGAGGCCATCTTCTCGGCGTGCTGGAGCTGCTCCTCCAGCCGCACGCGGGCGGTCACGTCGTCGACGATCAGGATGCTGCCGTGGCGCACCCCCGTGCCCAGCTCGAAGGGCGCGATCGAGACGTTGACCCTCAGGCTGCGGCCGTGGGCCGTGGCCAGGTGCAGCTTGTAGATGTTGGCGATCTCCTCGCGCTCGTCCATCACCAGGCTGCTGCGCAGGGCCTCGAGGAAGGCCTCCGGGAAGACCTCCGCCAGGGTCTTGCCCAGCACCTCGCCCCGGCGCCGCCCGTAGAGGCCCTCCATGGCCCGGTTCCAGCGGGCCACGCGCCCCTCGAGGTCGAGCACCAGGATGCCGGAGTCCATGCTCTCCAGGATGTTCTCGTTGTACTCGGTCAGGCGCTCGAGGGCCTCGGCCTTCTCGCGCAGGCTCTGGTAGAGGCGGCCGTTGGTGAAGGCCGTGGCGGCCTGGCCGGCCAGGGCCTGCAGCAGGTCGACCTCCTCGCTGTTGAGCGGCTCGAGCCCGTCCTTGCGGCCCACCCCCAGCACCCCGATCAGCTCGCCCTTGACGCGGCACGGGAAGTAGTACGACAGGTTGAGCGGCCCGGCCTCGGGGAAGTCCTGGTGCCCGGCCTCGGCGTTGACCGGCTGGCCGGCCTGCAGGCGCGCCACCAGCGGCCCGTCGGCCGGCAGGCGCAGGGCCTCCGTCCCGGGCGCGCCGCCGCGCGAGGTGAAGGCCGAGAAGGAGCCGTCGCGCTCCTTGAGGAACACGGCGGTGGCGGCCACGCCCAGGGCCGCCATGATCTCCTCCTGCAGGCGCTCGCCCACGCGCGACAGGTCGAGGCTGGCGTTGAGGTCCTGCGAGAGCCGCAGCAGGGCCTTGCGGGAGCTGTAGCGCTCGCGGTAGAGCAGCCGCTCGATGCCGTCCTGGATGCGGCTCTTGAGGGGCGGCAGGAGCAGCACCACCACCAGGGTCGAGAGCACGGCGATGAGCGTGCGGTGCGGCTCGTCGTCGGCCAGCAGCACGCCCGTCAGCCCGACCACCAGCAGGCAGATGCCGATCAGCGCGGCCGTGGCCAGCAGCGACACCAGCGTGCGGCGGAAGATCAGCTCCACGTCCATCAGGCGGTGCTTGATGACCGCGTAGGCCAGCGAGAGCGGGATGAGCGCCAGCGGCACGTAGCCCAACAGCTCCATCTCGAGGCGCGGCGTCCGGCCCAGGGCGAAGGGGATGGCGTAGAAGACGAAGAACGGCAGCACGCCCGCGCCGGTGCCCCACACCAGCCACTTCATCTGCCGGCGCGCGGTCAGGGACGAGGTGCGGTGGTAGCTGTCGAGCAGCACGCCGAAGGAGCCCGCGAACAACAGCGCGAAGTAGAGCGGCTTCCAGCGGTCGATGCCGGCCGTGATCTCCCACAGCAGCGGGTTGCCGCCGGAAGTCAGGAACAGCACCTGGGCCAGGAGCGCGGCCGCCGCCATGAGCGTGGCCGGCAGGTAGGCCATCGGCAGCAGGAAGCGCCGCGAGGCCAAGAGCCGCCGCTCGGGGAAGGACAGGCAGAAGTGCAGGAAGACCACCGGCAGGAACAGGATCGCGAGGTGGTCGGTCCACAGCAGGGTCCAGTCGGCCCAGTTGAGCTTGCCCGTGTACGAGGTCGAGTACATCAGGAAGAACAGCAGGCAGATGGCGTAGAAGTGCAGCGCGGCGCGGTCGGCCCCGGGCCGCCGCAGCATCACGATCGTGCCCACCCCCAGGCTGAAGAAGCCCACCACCGACAGGTAGTAGAAGAGCGTGACGTTGCCCGAGCCCAGCGGCTTGAGGGTCAGCTCCAGGGCCCGGCGCTCGTCGGCGCGCAGCAGGGAGTAGCGCACGGGCTGGTCGCCGGGGCGCTCGGCCAGGAGCTGCTCGAGCCCGTCGGCGTCGAGCACGTCCTGCCCGTCGACCGCCAGCAGGATGTCGCCCTCGCGCACGCCCGCGCGCTGGCCCGGGCCGCCCGGCGCGATCTGGCGCGCCACCAGCCCCTCGGGTTCCTGGCGCCAGAAGACCCCGTCGTCGAGCATCGACCAGGTGGCCTTGAGGACGATGTTGTAGGCCCCGAGCGCGGTCAGGACCCCGGCCACGACAAGGACGGCCAGGTTCTTCCAGAAGCTCGCTCTCAAGCTCGTCCGTGGTGCGCGGGCCGCGCCGGGCGGCTCGTCAACCACGCCTCAAGGCAGCGCGACGGAGCTGCAGCACATGGCAGAGAACAGAGCAATTCTCGTGCCGACGCCTTCGGGCTGTAAGTGCTTTGCTTCCCGGTCGATCCGCTCGCCCGGATCCGGAAAGCCGTCGCGCGATCCAGCTGGCTGGATCGGGGGGGAGCTGCCAGGCAGGGGAGGACTTCAGGGGAGGGGAGGAGGGCGCGCGCGCTGGCCCGGGCACGATCCAAGGCGCTCACTCAGAACTTGACCGAGATGCCTCCCACGACACGCTTGGGCGGACGGACCACGGCCCACTCGTCGAGCGTGGCTCCCTCCGCCTCCTCGTAGTACAGGTTCCTGACGCCCAGCAGCAGGTCCCAGTCGGCCCGCGTCCAGTCGCCGATGAAGGGCAGCCCCTGGGTGACCTGGATGTTGAAGCGGGTCTGCGACTGCGCGCCGGCCGGGCCGTCCGGGTCGAGGCGGCTGATGCGGTACCAGACCAGCAGCCGCGTGTCGCTGCGGTCGATCCAGGTCTCGACCTGGGCCACCACCTCGTGGAAGGCGCCATCGCCCCAGGCGTCGAGCTCGGCCGGCGGCGCCTCCTCCAGGGCCAGGCTGGCGGCGTCGCGGTGGGCCACGCCGCCGCTGTAGGCGACCCGGCCGCTCACCGCGCGGGCCAGGCGCCCCTCGACGCTGAGGCCCGCGCCCGACACGACCACCCCGCGGCCGTTGACGATGCTCAGGCCCCGGCCGCTCTCGGCGGGGGCGAAGACGTTCACCAGCTGGTCGTCCACGCCCTCTCGGAAGGCGG
>JBDIBD010000078.1:0-13127 GCA_039812725.1 Vicinamibacteria bacterium
AGCCCGCCCGCGAACTGCTGGCCCGCCGCGTCCAGCTGGCCCGCGCGCAGCCGCGCCCAGCCCGCCGCCGTGGCCGCGGCCCGGCTGGCGGGGCGCTGCGCCCGCAGCCGCTCGAGGTCCCGCATGGCCCCCTCGGTCTCACCGGCCAGCAGCCGGTCCCAGCCGTCGCGCAGCCTGCGCACCTCCTCGGCCGACAGCTCGCCCGGCCGCACCGTCGGGAAGACCAGCTCGTCCGTCCCGGCGGGACGGCGCGGGGAGCTGGCGCAGGCGGCCAGCCAGGCCACGGCCAACACGAGCGCGATGCGCTTGATCATGCGATGCGGTACTCCTCGAAGCGGGCGAGCCAGCGCCCGGGCAGCTCGGCCTCGACCTCGACCTGACCGTCCGTCTGCTCCTGGGACAGCACGCGCCCCAGCGCGTGCAGCGCGCCGAGGTCCTCCGCTCCCGCGGGGAAGCGCAGCCGCACCACCCGGGCCGTCAGCTCGAGGCGCTCCATCAGCGCCGCCCGGAGCGCAGAGAGCCCCTCACCGGCTTGGGCCGAGACCAGCAGGCCCTCCGGGTGCGAGGCGCCCAGGTGCGCGGCGCGCACGGGGTCGCACAGGTCGCGCTTGTTGAAGACCAGCAGCTGCGGCACGCCCTGCGCCCCGATCTCGGCCAGCACCCGACGCACCGCCTCCGACTGGGCCTCGAAGTCGTCGGCGGCCCCGTCCACCACGTGCAGCAGCAGGTCGGCCTCCACCACCTCCTCGAGCGTGGCCCGGAAGGCCGCCACCAGCCCGTGCGGCAGCTTGCGGATGAAGCCGACGGTGTCGACCAGCAGCAGCTCGGCCCCGCCCTCCACGGCCAGGCGCCGGCAGAGCGGGTCGAGGGTCATGAAGAGGCGGTCGTCGGCCCGCGCGGAGGCCCCCGTGAGGGCGTTGAAGAGAGTCGACTTGCCGGCGTTGGTGTAGCCCACCAGCGCCACCACCGGGGCGCCCCGGCGGGTGCGGCCGCGGCGCTGCGCGCGGCGCACGCGGCCCACGTGCTCGAGCTCGCGCCGCAGCACCTGGATGCGCGTGCGGATGCGCCGGCGGTCGGTCTCGAGCTTGGTCTCGCCCGGCCCGCGGGTGCCGATGCCGCCGCCGAGCCGCGAGAGCGCCACGCCCTTGCCCGCCAGGCGCGGCAGCAGGTCCTCGAGCTGGGCCAGCTCGACCTGCAGACGGCCCTCGCGCGAGCGCGCGCGCTGGGCGAAGATGTCGAGGATCAGCTGGGAGCGGTCGAGCACCTTGCGCTCGAGGGCCCGCTCGAGGTTGCGCTGCTGGGCCGGGCTGAGCGGGTCGTCGAAGAGCACCAGCCCGGCCCCGGCCTCCTCCGCCAGCCGCCCGACCTCGGCCAGCTTGCCGGAGCCGATGAAGGTGGCCGGGTCGGGGCGCTGGCGCTCCTGGAGCAGGCTGGCGGCCACCTCGGCCCCCGCGCTCTCGGCCAGCAGCGCCAGCACCTGCAGCCCGGCCTCGGCCTCCGCCCGGCGGCCCCCCCAGGCCAGCCCCACCAGCACGGCCCGCTCTGCGGCGCGGACGCGCCTCAAGCCCCCTCCCCGCCGGTCACGCCGTCTCCGCCGGCGCCCAGGACGTGTCGATGTTGGCCTTCCTGAACGCGTTCAGCAGCCCGGACTTGTCGATGGCCTTGGCGTAGGCGTCCTGGGGCTCGACCAGCTTCCTCTTGACCAGGTCGAGCATCGCGTCGGCCATCTGCTGCATGCCGTACTTCTTGCCGGTCTGCATCATCGATGGGATCTGGTAGATCTTGGACTCGCGGATCAGGTTGGAGACCGAGGGCGTGACGATCAGCACCTCCAGGGCCGGCACGCGCCCGCCGCCGATCTTCTTGACCAGCAGCTGCGAGATCACGCCCTTCAGGCTCTCGGCCAGCATGACGCGGATCTGACCCTGCCGGTCGGCCGGGAACTGGTCGATGATGCGGTCCACGGTCGAAGCGGCCGACGAGGTGTGCAGCGTGCCGAAGACCAGGTGGCCGGTCTCGGCCGTCTCGATGGCGATGGCGGTGGTCTCCAGGTCGCGCATCTCGCCCACCAGCACGATGTCGGGGTCCTCGCGCAGCGCCGCCCGCAGGGCGTTCTTGAAGGAGTCGGTGTGCTCGTGCACCTGGCGCTGGTTGATCAGGCACTTCTTGTTTTCGTGCACGAACTCCAGCGGGTCCTCGATGGTGATGATGTGGTCCGTGCGGTTGCGGTTGATGTAGTCGATCAGGGCGCACAGCGTGGTCGACTTGCCCGAGCCCGTCGGCCCGGTCACCAGCACCAGCCCCTTGGGAAGGTGGCAGAGCTGCAGGATCTCCTTGGCCAGGCCCATGTCCTCGGAGGTCATGGTCTTGCTCGGAATGATGCGGAAGCAGCCGCCCATGCCCTTGCGGTCCTGGAAGAAGTTGCAGCGGAAGCGCCCGACCCCCTTGAGCTGGTAGGCGAAGTCCGTGTCGTGGCGCGCTCGGAACTCCTCCCGGTTGCGCTCCGGCGCGATGGCCATGAGCATGCGCTCGGTGTCGGCGGCGCTCAGCACCGCCCGGCCCGGCAGGCCCTTGATCTCGCCGTCGAGCCGGACCATGGGAGGGCACTCTGCGGCGATGTGGAGGTCGGAGGCCTTCATCTCGAAGATGGTGTAGAACAGCTCGTCCATCTCGGCAGTGGGGCCGGAGTAGCTCGGGCGACTGCCGGCCACGGGGATCGGCACGGCCGCAGCCTCGTCGGGCAGCACCTCTGCCAAGGGCGCCACGGTCGGCCCCCACTCGAACAGCGCCGAGGTCCCGCCGGGACCGCTCTGGGCGCGGGCAGCCACCGGCCCGAGGCCCTCGGCCTGCAGGCTCCATTCGATCGAACCACGGCCCAGCGCCTCCAGCAGCTCCGGTGTCAGGTGCGGCAGGAGCAGTTGCTCGATGCTGGCTCGGGTCTGCACCGGGCCCACCACTTCGCGCTCGCCTGCGGCAGTGTTGATCACGACCCGGCGTCCGGGGATCAGACGCAGGTCGGTCCCCCCCGCCTTGACGGCTCCCAGAAGCAGCCTCACGAGCGCCACGTCGTCCTCCTCCCCCGGCGGCCCCCGAGCCCAGGGTCGGGCGATTATCCGTTCCCGCGGCGAGCCCGCGCAACGTCGCCGGCCCAGGCCACCTGCCGCGCCAGCCCGCGCAGGAGGGCCAGCTCGCGCCCGCTGGGACGGGCGCGCGCCAGAAACCGTCGCAGCTCGGCCAGCCGACGCCAGGGGCTCTGGGGGTCCAGGTAGCCGATCGCCTCGAGAGCGCACCGCCACTGGCCGAGGGTCAGCTCCAGCTCGCCGTGCCTCGGCGGCAGTGGCTCGGGCCCGGTGTCGGGCGCGGCGGCGGTCTGCAGCTCGTAGGCCAGCACCAGCACGGCCTGCGCGAGGTTGAGCGAGCTGTGGCGGCCGGGCGTCGGGATGCGCACCACCGCCGGGCAAAAGGACTGCTCCTCGAGCGTCAGCCCCGAGCTCTCGGGACCGAACACCACGGCCACACGGGCGTCCGGGGGCAGCCCGCGCGCCCGCCGCGCGAGATCGCGCGGTGTCCAGGCATCTTCCATCTCCACCCGGCCGCTGGTGGCCGCCACCAGGTGGGCCTCGGCGACGGCCTGGGCCAGCGAGCCGGCCGGGCGCACACGGTCCAGCAGGTCCCAGGCGCCATAGGCCAGCGCGCGCTCTTCCGGCCCGAGCGGCGGCAGCGGGCCGACGACGGTCGGCGCGCCGTGGCCCATGTTCGCCAGGGCCCGGCAGGCCGCCGCGAGGTTGGCCCCGCGGGCCGGCCGCACCAGCACGAAGTCCACGATCATGGACGCATCATCGCCCGGCCGGGGCCCGGCGTGAAGCGTCCTATAATCGACCCGGCCCGCCGGGCCGATGATGCTCCTGCGACCCCTTCCCCGCGCCCTGGCCCGTCCCGTCTCCTGGCTGCTCGTCCTGCTCTGGGCGGCCCAGATGGCCTGGCTGGTGCGCAGCTCCTACGGCGAGAGCGCTGCCAACCTGACCACGGACCTGGCCCGCTACTCCGGCGAGGCCCAGTGGAAGGGCGTCTACTACCGCGGCGAGAAGCTGGGTTTTTCGGTGGGCCAGACCGTGACGCTGCCCGACGGCTTCGAGCTGCAGGAGGACGGCCGCCTGCAGATGCTCCTGCTGGGCTCCTCGTCCACGGCCAGGCTCCGCACCACGGTGCGCGTCGACCGGGCCTTCAACCTGCGCGACTTCGAGTTCTCGCTCGACGCCGGCACCGGCCCGCTCTCGGTCAAGGGCCGCCTCGACGGCACGCGCCTCGAGCTCGAGACCAGCGGCCCGGCGGGCGCGCGCCGGGAGGTGCGCGAGCTCGGCGAGGCGCCCGTCCTGAGCCTCAGCCTGCCACGCCGCCTGGTGGCCCTGCGTCCGCGCCCCGGGCAGTCCTTCGAGTTCCAGAGCTTCGACCCCGTGACGCTGCGCAACGCGCCCTTGCGGGTCGTGGTCGAGGAGCGCGAGGTCATCTGGGTGCTGCGCCGGCCGATCCCGACCCTGCGGGTGGCGCTGTCCTTCCAGGGCCTCGAGAGCCGCTCCTGGATCACGGAGGTCGGGGAGGTCGTCAAGGAGGAGAGCCCCACGGGCCTGATCGTGGTGCGCGAGACCCGCGACCGGGCCACCATGCTGGCGGTGCCCGGCGAGGTGCAGTCGGACCTGCTGGAGACCTCCGCCGTGCAGCCGCGCGGCCAGCGCATCACGGACCCCATCCGGCTGAACCGGGTCAAGCTGCGCTTCCCCTTGCCGGCCGGCTTCGAGAGCGCGGCGCTCGACGGCGACGGCCAGACGCGCAGCGGCGACGTCTTCGAGATCGTCACCGCCGGCCGGCGGCAGCCCGGCCCCCCGGGCGTGGACCTGGCCCCGCTGCTCCTTCCCGAGAGCCTGGTCGAGAGCGACGACCCGGCCATCGTGGCCGAGGCCGAGCGGGCCCTGGCGGGCGTGACGGGGGCCCGCCAGCGCGCCGAGCGCCTGGTGCGCCACGTGCACTCCATCCTGGAGAAGAAGCCCACCCTCAGCCTGCCCTCGGCCCGCGAGGTGCTGCGGGCGCGCGTGGGTGACTGCAACGAGCACACCACGCTCTACGTGGCCCTGGCCCGCGCGGCCGGCCTGCCGGCCCGCATCGCGGTCGGGCTGGTCTTCCTGCGCGGCTCGTTCTACTACCACGCCTGGCCGGAGGTGTGGGTGGCCGAGGCCAACGGACGAGGGCTGTGGACGGCCGTCGACCCGACCCTCGACCAGTTCCCGGCCGACGTGACCCACCTGCGGCTGCTGCGCGGGGGCCTCGACCAGCAGGCCCGCATCCTGTCCCTGGTGGGACGCGCGCGCATCGACGTGCTCGAGATCGACCGCGAGTTCGGCGCGGTCCCCGTGCTGGTGGGCGCCACCGCCCCCGAGCGCCCCGCGCTGCCGCTCGACATCCCGCGGCCCTCCGGGGGGCGCCGCGGCTGCTGGTCGGACCCGAGGTGAGGCGGCAGGCATGATCCAGGTCGAGCAGCTCTCGAAGCTCTACGGCAGCTTCAAGGCCGTCGACGACGTCTCGCTGCAGGTCCCCAACGGCGAGATCCACGGCTTCCTCGGCCCCAACGGGGCCGGCAAGACCACCACGATCCGGATGATCGCGGGCCTGCTGAAGCCCAGCGCGGGGCGCGTGCTCATCGACGGGCACGACCTGGCGCGCGAGCCCGAGGCCGCCAAGCTGGCCCTGGGCTTCATCCCCGACCGGCCCTACCTGTACGAGAAGCTCACGGCCGAGGAGTTCCTGCGCTTCCACGGCGGGCTCTACGGCCTGGACGGCGCCGACGTGGAGCGGCGCAGCGACGAGATGCTGCAGCTGTTCGACCTGCGCGGCTGGCGGGCCGAGCTGATCGAGAGCTTCTCGCACGGCATGAAGCAGCGCCTGGTGATGTGCGCGGCCTTCCTGCACCGGCCGCGGGCCGTGCTGGTGGACGAGCCCATGGTCGGCCTCGACCCGCGCGGGGCCCTGCTCATCAAGCAGGTCTTCCGCGAGATGAGCCGCGCCGGCGTGGCCATCCTCATGAGCACCCACACGCTCGAGGTGGCCGAGGAGATGTGCGACACCATCAGCATCATCCAGGGCGGGCGCATCATCGCCCGGGGCAGCGTGGACGAGCTGCGCGCCGCCGCCGGCAGCGCCGACGGCGCCCTGACGCCGGTGTTCCTCAAGCTGACCGGCGGCCACGGGCTGCGCGAGATCGAGGACGCCCCGTGAGGCAGGCCTTTCCCTACCTGCTCCTGCCGACGCTGTGGGCGGCCCGCAACCGCGCCCGGCGCCGCGAGCAGGGCGACGGCCTGCGGGCCGCTCTGTTCGGCGGCCTGGGCCTGGTGGTGACCCTGGCGATCTTCGCCATCGTCTTCTGGGTCACCTGGCAGCTGCTCGACTACGAGGAGCTGGGCGAGTACCTCATCCGGCTGGGCCTGTCCTGGCTGTTCCTGACCTTCCTGTCGTTCCTGGCCTTCAGCGCCATCGTCACGGCCCTGTCCACTTTCTTCCTGTCGGAGGACCTGCGCCTGGTGCTGGCGGCACCCATCCCGCCCGAGCGCCTGTTCTACGGCCGCTACGTGCGCACGGCCGCGCTGGCCTCGTGGATGGTGGCGGCCTTCCTGCTGCCGGTGCTGCTGGGCCTGGCCCTGGCGCGCTGCGCGCCGGCCTCCTTCTACGGCTGGGCCGTCCTGACCGTGCTGCCGTTCGTGCTCATCCCGGTCTCGCTCGGATCGCTGGTCACGCTGGGGCTGGTGAATGTCTTCCCCGCCCGCCGGGCCCGCGACGTGTTGATGCTGGTGGGCCTGCTCTTCGCCGTCTCCCTGATCCTGCTGCTGCGCGTGCTGCGCCCCGAGCGCCTGCTCGACGTGGAGACCCTGCCCGACGTGACGGCCTTCTTCGCCACGCTGCAGTCGCCGGTCACGCCCCTCCTGCCGTCCTTCTGGGCCGGCGAGGCGGTCTTCGAGGCCCTGCACGGTCGCGTCGACGCGCTCCACCTGGGGGCCTTGTGGACCACCGCGCTGGCCTCCATGGTCGTGGCCCGGTCCTGTTTCGGGCGCTACTACTTCACGGGCTGGAGCAAGGCCCAGGAGGCCCGCAAGGCGCGCTTCTCCCGCCTGCACTTCCTGGAGCGGCTGGCGCGGCTGCTGCCCGTGGGCCCCGCCGCGCGCGGGCTCCTGCTCAAGGACGTCAAGGTCTTCCTGCGCGACACCACCCAGTGGTCGCAACTGCTGCTGCTACTGGCCCTGGGGCTGGTCTACCTGTACAACTTCAAGGCCCTCGACCTGACGCGCCTGCTGTGGCTGGGCCCGCTGGTCAAGAACTTCTACGCCTTCCTCAACCTGGCCCTGGCGGCCTTCGTTCTGTCGGCCGTGGCCGTGCGCTTCGTCTTCCCGGCCGTCTCGATCGAGGGCCCGGCCTTCTGGATCGTGCGCAGCGCCCCGGTCAGCCTGAGGGCCTTCCTGTGGTCGAAGTTCTGGACGGGCTTCTGGCCCCTGCTCGTGCTGACCGAGGCCCTGGCGCTGACCGCCAACCGCTTCCTGGGCGTGAGCCCGGAGCTGCAGCTCGTGACCGCCGTGGCCGTAGCCCTCATGACGTTGGCCCTGGTGGGCCTGGCCGCCGGCCTGGGGGCCCAGTACCCGCGTTTCCAGGCGGAGAACGTCACCCAGGTGGCGGGCTCCTACGGGGGCGTGGTCTTCATGGTCGTGGCGGTCTTCTTCATCCTGGTCGTCACCGGGCTGGTGGCCTGGCCCGCCGCCACCTACCTCTGGCACGACTACCACCGCCTGCCCATTCCCCGGAGCCGCCAGGCCTGGATGGCGGCCTGTGGCCTGGCCGCCACGGCCCTCAGCCTGGCCACCTTCTGGCTGCCCATGCGGCGCGGCGTGGCGGCCCTGGAGCGGCTGGGGCGCTGACGGCCGCGCCGGCGGCCTCTGGTAGACTCGAACGGTGATGCAGAGAAACCCCACCCGAGCCGTGCGCGTCGGCAGCGTGACCCTGGGAGGCGGCCACCCGGTGGCCGTCCAGAGCATGTGCGCCACCCACACCCAGGACGTGGACGCCACCGTCGCCCAGGCCGAGGCCATCCGCCAGGCCGGCGGCCACGTCGTGCGCGTGGCCGTCGACAGCCCCAGCGACGTCGAGGCCCTGGCCGAGATCCGCCGCCAGACGCGCGCCAACCTGGTGGTCGACCTCCAGGAGAACTACCGCCTGGCCGAGAAGGTCGCCCCGCACGTGGACAAGATCCGCTACAACCCCGGCCACCTCTGGCACCACGAGAAGGAGAAGCCGGTGCGGGCCAAGGTGGCCTGGCTCGTCGAGGTGGCCCGGGCCCACGACCTGGCCGTGCGCATCGGCGTCAACTGCGGGAGCGTCGACCCGGAGATGAAGGCGCGCTTCCCCGCGGACGACGTGCGCGCGATGGTCGAGTCGGCGCTGGAGCACTGTCGCTTCATGGACGAGCTGGGCTTCGACCGCTACGTGGTGAGCCTCAAGGACTCCCACCCGCGCAAGGTGATCGAGGGCAACCGGGCCTTCGCCCAGGCGCGCCCCGACGTGCCGCTGCACCTGGGCGTGACCGAGGCCGGCATCCCGCCCGAGGGCATCATCAAGACCCGCGTGGCCTTCGAGCAGCTGCTGTCGCGCGGCGTCGGCGACACCATCCGGGTCAGCCTGACGCTGCCCAACCCGCGCAAGCACGAGGAGGTCACGGTCGGCCTGCAAATCCTGGCCGACATCGCCGCCGGCCGGTTCCGCTCGGTGCCGGTCTTCGACGACGACAAGCTGAACATCATCAGCTGCCCGTCCTGCTCGCGGGTCGAGAACGAGCGTTTCGTGGAGCTGGCCCAGGCGGTCAAGCAGATGACCTCGTACGCCCAGTCCCACGCCCTGACCATCGCGGTCATGGGCTGCCGCGTGAACGGCCCCGGCGAGACCGACGACGCCGACCTGGGCCTGTGGTGCGGCCCGACCCACGTCAACCTGAAGCGCCAGGCCGAGAGCGTCGGAGCCTTCACCTACGACGAGATCCTGCCGCGCCTGCGCGCCGAGCTGGACGCCCTGATCGAGGCCCGCGCGGGAGACCCGGCCCGGCGCGGCTGAGCCGGGCCGGCGGGCCGGGGGCTCCTAGCGGCCCTGGCCCTTCAGGTCGCCGTCCACCATCATCCGCACCAGCTCGCGGAAGCCGACCTTGGGCTGCCAGCCGAGCGCCTTGCTGGCCTTCGACGGGTCGCCCAGGAGCAGGTCCACCTCGGCCGGACGGAAGTAGCGCGGGTCGACCACGACGTACTTCTGCCAGTCGAGGTTCACGTAGGAGAAGGCCTCCTCGAGGAACTCGCGCACCGAGTGGGTCTCGCCGGTGGCCACGACGTAGTCGTCGGGCCGCTCCTGCTGCAGCATGCGCCACATGGCGTCGACGTAGTCGCCGGCGAAGCCCCAGTCCCGCTTGGCGTCCAGGTTGCCGAGGCGCAGCTCGGCGGCCTCGCCCCTGACGATGGCGGCGATGCCCTTGGTGATCTTGCGGGTCACGAAGTTCTCGCCGCGGCGCGGGGACTCGTGGTTGAACAGGATGCCGTTCGAGACGTGCATCCCGTAGCCCTCGCGGTAGTTGACCGCCAGCCAGTGGCCGAAGACCTTGGCCGCCCCGTAGGGCGAGCGCGGGTGGAAGGGCGTGCGCTCCGTCTGGGGCGTCTCCTGCACCAGCCCGAACATCTCGGAGCTGCCGGCCTGGTAGACGCGGCTCTTCAGGTTCAGCTCGCGCACGGCGTCCAGGAGCCGCAGCACCCCCATGCCGGTCGCGTTGGCCGTGTACTCCGGCATCTCGAAGGAGACCTTGACGTGGCTCTGGGCCCCCAGGTTGTAGATCTCGTCGGGGCCCACCAGCTGGATGGTGCGGACCAGGCTGTTCTGGTCGACCAGGTCCCCGTAGTGGAGGCTCAGGCGGTCGCGCAGGTGGTCGATGCGCCAGGTGTTGAAGGAGCTGCTGCGGCGCACGAGGCCGTGCACCTCGTAGCCCTTCTCGAGCAGCAACTCGGCCAGGTAGCTGCCGTCCTGGCCCGTGATTCCGGTGATGAGAGCCTTCTTGGTCGCCACGCACCCTCCTGGTGGTTTCTGGGCGGCCCGCCAATCTACACCGCGGCCCCGGAAAGCGTCAAAGGCCAGGCGGCGTGGGCCGAAGGGGTGGAAAAGAAAAAAGAGGTTGCGAGTTCGTCTTGCCCCCCCGACGGGCCGAGTGGCCCGCCGTTCCCGGGAGTCAGCGCCAGCTCCCTCCAAACTGACGCTGCCTGCAACCGGGAGGAGTCAAGACCGGAGTCCCGCAACCCCTCTCTGCCTGCTCTTATAAGCAATGGTCGTGCCAAGCGTGCCGCCATGCAGGCGCTCATGTGGATTCAACGAGTTACGATGACAGCCTGGACCCGGGCCAAAAAGTGGCGTATCACTTCCGCATCAAGCGTATCAATCCTGCAACATCTCGTCGCGATTCGGCAGGGTGATCCCGAGCTGGCGCAGCTTGCGGTAAAGGTTCGTCCGGTCGATACCCAGGTCCTGGGCCGTGCGACCGAGGTTGCCCTGGTGCGCGGACAGGCGCTCCACGATGTAGTCTCGCTCGAAGCGCAGCCGGGCCTCCCTCAGCGTCAGGCCCCCCGCCGCGGGCTCGGGCACCGGCCCCGACTTGAGGATGGCCGCCACGTCGGCGCGCTCGATGCGCACCCCGGGCGCCAGCACCGCCAGCCGCTCCATGCCGTTGGCCAGCTCGCGCACGTTGCCCTTCCAGGGCAACAGCATGAGCAGCTCCCGGGCCGCCGGCGCGAGCTGCTTCGGCTCGAGGCCGTTCTGCACGCAGGCCAGCCGCAGGTAATGCTCCGCCAGCTCCGGGATGTCGGTGGAGCGCTCGCGCAGCGGGGCCAGCGCGATGGTCAGCACGTTGATGCGGTGGTACAGGTCCTCGCGGAAGCGTCCGTTCTGGATCTCTCGCTCGAGGTTCTTGCTGGTGGCGCTGATGATGCGCACGTCCACGGGGCGCGACTCGGTGCTCCCCACCGGTGTCAGCTCGCCCTCCTGCAGGACCCGCAGGAGCTTGGCCTGGGTGGCGAGCGCCATGTCGCCGATCTCGTCGAGGAAGAGCGTTCCGCCGTGGGCCGACTCGAACAGTCCCTTGCGGTCCCCCACCGCGCCGGTGAAGGCCCCGCGCACGTGCCCGAACAGCTCGCTCTCGATCAGCTCGCTGGGGATGGCGGCACAGTTGAGCTTGAGAAAGGGCCGCTCGCGTCGCGCGGAAAGGGCGTGGATGGCGCGCGCCACGAGCTCCTTGCCGGTGCCGCTCTCGCCCCAGACGAACACGCGGCAGCGCGTCGGGGCGGCCATCTCGATCAGCTGGTAGACCCGCGCCATGGCCTGGCAGCGCCCCACCATCCCGTAGCGCGAGCCGTCCGGCGCCTGCTCGTCGGCCGCCGCCGGCTGGGCCCGGCGCAGCACGCGCTCGAGCGCACCCAGCAGGCTGGCGCGGCCGGCGGGCTTCTCGAGGAAGTCGGCGGCCCCGACCCGCATGGCCTCGACGGCGTCGCCCACCTTGCCGTAGCCCGAGACCACCACCACGGGCGTCCCGGGGGCCTGCCGCTGGAGGAAGCGCAGGACGTCGATGCCCGTGCCGTCGGGCAGCTTCAGGTCGAGCAGCACCGCCGCCGGCAGGCGCTGCTCGAGGAACCTCAGGGCCTCCTGGACGGAGGCGGCGCTGGCCGTGTCGTAGCCCCCGGAGCGCAGCAGCGCCACGTTGGTGGCGCGGACGGCGTCGTCGTCGTCGATGACCAGGACGAGCGGCGTCTCCTCCACGGCCGGCATGCTATCATCCGCGTCTCAACGGGAGGTAGGCGCGCGGCACGGAACCGCGCCGGAGGGTATGAGGCTGGCCGAGAAGCGTCGCAGGACCCAGGCCGCGCTGGTGGCGCTGGGGGCCCTCCTCCTGGCCGGCTGCCCGTCGCTGCGAGGTGTCGGTCCCGAGGACGCCAGCCCCGTCTCGCCGCCCGGGCTGGTGTCGGTCACCATCGAGTACCGCCAGCCCAACGGCTGCATCAACGTCTCGACGCCCTGCGGCGGCCCGGTGGTGTTCTTTGCCACGTGGATGCGCCCCGGCGCCGAGTTCCCCCTCACCCCCGACGCTGGGAACTACGTCTGGAGGGGGACGGCCCTCGGCGTGCCGGTCAACTTCCCCCCCAAGGGCGACCCCTACGAGGTCCGCATCTTCGACCCGTACCTCGCCGACGGCCCCACCGGCGGCTTCACGGCCCAGCGCCTGAAAGTCGGCGGCGAGGCCGTGTCGCGCGTCTTGGACGCCGGGACCGGCAACGAGCACGGCCTCGTCTACGTCGACGACAACGGCTTCGGCCGCAACGCCTACTAGCCCCCGGGCGCAGCCGCGCTAGCGCACGATCCCGGAGCGGACGTCCTGCAGCTGCTGCTCGTACGAGCGCAATTGCAGGGCCTGGGGCGAGCCCGGGTCGGTGACGTAGCGGCGGGCGGCCTGAACGTGGACCTGGGCGGCCATGTACTCCCGCTTGCGCAGGTAATCGCCGGCCAGGCCGAGGTAGACATCGGCCAGGCGGGCCGTGATCGCGGCGTCCGAGGGCCGCCAGATGAGCGCCTGCTGGTACTGCTCCACGGCCCGCTCCGGGTTCCTGGCCACGCGCGCCAGGAAGTCTCCGTGCCGCACCAGCGCGTCGGGGTCCTCGCGTCGCCGGCGGATGAGCTCCTTGTAGGCCTCGTCCACCTCGACCACGCGCCCCACCCGCGTCCCGAAGGCGATCAGGGCCTCGACCGGAGCCGGGTCGCCCTCCCGGACCTGCACGGCCTGCTGGTAAGCCCGCAAGATGCGCTCGACGCTCCAGTCGGGCTCGCCCGCGGGCGGGGCCGGCGGCGCCGCCCGCCGCTTCTGCACCGCCTCGGCCTCGAAACGCCGCACGGCGTGGGGCGCGAGGAGCTCGGCGATGCCCAGGTGCGCCAGCCACTGCCGCGGGTCCGCGGCGGCGGCGCGCTCGAAGAACTCCAGGGCCTTCAGCTCTTCGGGCTTGAACTCCGGGGCGCGCGGGGGCTCCGCC
>JBDIBD010000079.1:0-13104 GCA_039812725.1 Vicinamibacteria bacterium
CGCCGGTCGCCGCCCGGCAGCGGCACGTCGATCTCGCGGTCGGAGTCGAGGGTGAACGCGAAGCTGGCCCCGCCCGAGCCGGCCTGGAGGCTCAACCGGCCCGGCCACAAGCAGACGGCGGAGCCGTCGACCGCCGGGCAGAGCCGGTCGCGCGCCCCGTCGAGCGCCCAGCCGGTCCACGGGCGCAGCGGCGCCGGCACGTCCTCGACGGGCAGGGGCTGGGCCGACAGCGGGGCGGCGAAGGCCACGAGCAGGAGCAGCGACCGCAGCGGGGTCATGGGCACCTCGGTTCAGGCGTCTGGTGAGATACGGGTCCGGTGGGCCGAGTATTCCACGAGCGGCGGGGCAAGGCGACCGGCCGCTCGGCGGCCTCGGCGCGGGGCGGCGTGGTCAATAATGCGGACATGCCACCGTCGTGGGCCGGGAGCTGGGCGACGTCGCTGGGGCCGCTGGTGCTGGCGGACCTGCGCCGGCGCTACGCAGGCTCGCTGCTGGGCGGCCTCTGGGCCGTTCTCGGGCCGCTGCTCGAGGTCGCGGCCTATGCGCTGCTCTTCGGCTGGCTGCTGGGGCACCAGGCCGGCAGCGGCCTGCGCCTGGCCGTCCTGATCGCCGCGGGGCTCCTGCCCTGGATGGCGTTGCGCGAGGCCCTGGAGGGCTGCGCCTCGCTCCTCCAGGAGAACCGCTGGATCAGGCGCGCGCACGTGCCCCTGGAGCTGCTCGTCGCGCGGCAGGTGCTGGCCAGCTCGCCCAGGGCGCTGGTGAGCCTGCCCTTGGTGGCGCTGGCGGTGGGGGCCTCGGGTTCCTGGCCGCGTCTCTGGGACTGGCTCTGCCCCGTCGCGGCCGTGGCGACGCAGCTCGTGGCGGCCTACGGCCTGGGCCTGGGGTTGGCGCCCCTGGCCACGCTCTTCCCGGACCTGCGGCCGTCTCTGGTCTCGGTCCTCACGCTGCTGACCTTCGCGAGCCCGATCGTCTACCCGGAGACGGCCGTGCCCGCGCCGCTGCGCTGGGTCCTGGAGCTCAACCCCTTCACGCACTTGCTCCACCTCTACCGCGGCCCGCTGGTGGCGCGCGACCCGTCCCAGACTCTGCTGGCGCTGGGGCTCGCCAGCGGGGTCGCGCTCGCGGCGGTCCTGGGCGGGCGCGCCCTGGCCCGCAGGCTGTGGTCGGACGCGCGGGACCGGCTGTGATCGGCAGGGCGGCCGTGCGGGCGAGCGGCCTCGGCAAGACCTACGGCGGCCGCGCGGGAACCGTGGCCGCGCTGCGCGACGTCAGCTTCGAGGTCCCGCCAGGCACCGCCCTGGCGGTCGTGGGCGAGAACGGCTCGGGCAAGAGCACGCTGCTCGACCTCCTGCTCGGCCTGACCCGGCCGACCGCCGGGACGGTCGAGCTGGCTGGGCCCACGGCCTCGCTGCTGGAGCTGGGGGCCGGCTTCTTCGTCGAGATGACGGGACGTGAGAACGCCGTGCAGTCGGCCTTGCTGGCCGGGCTCGACCGGCGCAGGGCGGCCGACCTGGCCACGCGGGCCGGCGAGTTCGCCGAGCTGGGCGAGTTCTTCGACCGCCCGGTGCGGACCTACTCCGCGGGCATGCTGATGCGCCTGGGCTTCGCGGTGGCCAGCTCGCTGCCCGCGCCGGTCGTGGTGGTGGATGAGGTCCTGGCGGTCGGCGACGGCTACTTCCAGCGCAAGTGCGTCGACCGCCTCCTGGAGCTGCGCCGCACCTCGGCCACGCTGGTGATGGCGGCCCACGACCTGCACGCCCTGCGCGGCCTTTGCGACCAGGCCCTGTGGCTCGAGCGCGGGGGCGTGGCGGCCCTGGGCCCTGCGCAGGAGGTCATCGACCGCTACGAGGAGCACCTCCGGCGCAAGGGGCCGGCCGCCGGCCCGCTGCGGGGGCGCTCGGGGACCGGCGAGGTGGCCATTCTCGCCGTGCGCCTCGTCGACGCGCAGGGGCGCGAGCGAGCCGAGTTCGAGGCCGGGCAGACGCTGCGGGTCGAGGTGGAGTTCGAGACGCTGCGGCCGCTCGAGTCTCCGGTCATGGGCGTGGCCCTGTTCCGCGACGACGGCGTCTGCTGCCACGGCCCCAACACGCTCTTCGACGGCTGCTGCCAGGGGCGCTACGACGGGCGCTACCTGCTGACCGCGGAGTTCGAGCAGCTGCCCCTGCTCGGGGGGAGCTACGAGGCCTCGGTGGCCTTCTACGACCAGGAGCACGTCTACGCCTACGCCTGGCACCACCGGCTCTACCCCTTCCGCGTCCTGAGCGCGCGGCGCGACCACGGCCTGGTCGAGCTGCGTCACCGGTTCCACGTCCGGCAGCTGGAGGCGCGCGCGTGAGCGCGGCCGAGCGCGGCCCGGCGGGCGAGGTCCTGCGCCGGGTGCTGGAGGCGGCCCGCGCCGAGGGCGCGCTCGAAGGCGAGCGCCTCGCGGAGTTCGCCCGGGCGCTGCAGGAACGTGCCGAGCTGATCCTGGCCGAGCGGGTGACCGAGCTCGAACGCGAGCTGGCTTGGCGTCGCGAGGCGATGGCCGGTCTGGAGCAGCGGGCGCAGGGACTGGCCGACGAGAACGCCTGGCGCCGCGAGGCCATGCAGGGACTGGCCGACGAGAACGCCTGGCGCCGCGAGGCCATGCAGGGACTGGCCGACGAGAACGCCTGGCGCCGCGAGGCCTTGCAGGGACTGGCCGAAGAGAACGCCTGGCGCCGCGAGGCCATGCAGGGTCTGGAGGCCCGCTCGAGCCGCCTCCAGGCGGACCTCGCCGCCTCGAGGGCCGATCTGGAGGCTGCCGCGGGGACCGAGAGGGCCTACCGCGAGCTCCTGTCCCACCACCATGGGCTGCTCGGCCGCCTGGCCAGCGACCTGGATCGGGCCGCGGAGCTGTCGGTGCTCCGGCTGAGAGCCTTGCGGACGCTCCTGCGGCAGATGGCCGAAGCGCTGCGCCAGGACGCGCGGTGATCAGCGCGATCGTCCCCACCCTCGGCGCCGCCGGGCGGCTGGCGCGCTTGCTTCCCAGCGTGCGCGCGTCGCTGGCAGCCAGCGGCCAGGCCTCGGAAGTGCTGGTCGTGGACGACGGGGCGACCCTCGCCCCGGTCCCCGAGGGAGCGCGCGTGGTGCCGCTCGACCCGGCGCGGGGCTATGGCCCCGCGGTCAACGCCGGGGCCCGGGCCGCCGCCGGCGACCTGTTGCTGGTGCTCAACGACGACGTGCGACTCGACCCCGACTGCGTGGCGAGGCTGGCCGCGGCGCTGCCGGAGCGCGAGGTCTTCGCCGTGGTGCCGGCCATCCTGTCGCCGCTGGCGGGTTGCGGCGACGAGGCCGGCAAGGCGGGCCGCTGGCGGGCCGGCTGGGTGGAGATCGAGGAGGCCGCGGCGGGGGCCCGCGGCCCGACGCTCTACCCGGTGGGCTGCTGCTTCCTCTGCCGCCGCGCGAGCTTCCTCGAGCTGGGCGGCTACGACGAGTCCTTCTCGCCGTACTTCTGGGAGGACGTCGACCTCGGCTGGCGCGCCTGGCGCCGCGGGCTGGCCACGCTGCGAGTCCCGGAGGCGCGCTGTCACCACGAGGGCTCGGCCACCATCGGCGGCTTCGCCATGGAGCAGCGCCTCGCCGCCTGGCAGCGCAACCGCACGCTCTTCCACCTTCTCGCTCTGGCCGATCCCGGGCGACGCGCGGCCTGCTTCGGGGCCCTGGCCGCCCAGGCCCTCTTCGACGGCCGCCCGGCCGCCCTCGGTGGCGTGGCCGAGGGCCTGGCGGCGTTCGCGGCGGGCCGCGCTCCCGCGGCCGGCGGTCTGGACGACGACGAGATCCTGGCCCGCTCGAGGACGGCGTGAGGGCGCTCTTCCTGTGCCCGAACGTCCCGTACCCACCGCTCAACGGAGGGCACCACCGCAACCTGGGACTGATGCGCTGCCTGGCCCGCGTGGCGCAGGTCGAGGTGCTCGCCGTCGGCGAGCCCGCCAGCGAGCGGGCCGCTGCCGCGCGCGAGGCCCTGTCGCGCGAGGGGCTGTCCCTCGACGTCTTCCAGCCCACGGGCCCCGGGAGCCCGGAGCGCGACGGCGAGGGCGTCGCGCGCCGCCGCCACGCGGCCGCGCACTTCCGCAGCCCGCAGCTCGCCGCGGAGCTGGCGCGCCGCGTGACGGGCGGGGGCTACGGCCTGGCGCACGTCGAGGAGGTCGTGATGGCCCAGTACCTCGACCTCCTGCCCCGGCCGCGCGTGCTCGACCGGCAGAAGATCGACTGGGCCTACCACGAGGGCATGGCGGCCGTGCCCGGTGGAGGCGAGATCGAGCACCTGCGGGAGGCCGCCCGGTTCCGCTGGTGGGAGCCCCGGCTGGTGGGCGCCTTCGAGCGCGTGCTCGTGCCGGGCGCGGGCGACCGCGAGCTGCTCGCCCCCCTGCACGACGCCGCGACGGTGGAGGTGGTCCCGATCGGCATCGCCGACGACCTCGAGCCTCCGCCTCCGGGACCGCGCGGCGTCGAGCGCGTGCTGCTCTACGGCGCTCTCGACTACGGTCCCAACGTGGCCGCGCAGGAATGGTTCTTCAGCCAGGTCTGGCCGCGGCTGCGCTCCTCTGGGATCGGCGTCCGCATCGTGGGCTCCGGGCGGCCGCCGCTCCTGGCCGCGCCGCCGCCCGGCGACCCAGGCGTCGAGCTGCGTGGCTTCGTCTCGGACGTGCGCGCGGAGCTGCAGGGCCCCGCGGTGCTGGTGGTGCCCCTGCGGGTGGGTGGCGGGGCGCGCACCAAGATCCTCGAGGCGCTGGCCTGCGAGCTGCCGGTGGTGGCCTCGGCCGTGGCGGCGGAGAACCTGGACCTCGTGCCGGGACGCGACTTCCTCCTGGCCGAGACGGCCGCCGAGACGGCCGAGGCCGTCCTGCGTCTCCGCCGCGAACCGGCTCTGGCCGCAGCCCTGGGCCGCTCGGGCCGGGCCCGCGCCCTGGAGTTTCGCTGGAGCCGGCTGGCGCCGCGGGTCGAAGCCCTCTATCGCGAGGTCGCTGCAGCCGGCCCCGCCACTCGGGCCCGCTGGCCGCCCGCGCCCGACGACTGGGGACGCGCGACCGAGTGCGCGCTCCGACGGGCCGAGCAGCGGCGCCGGCCTTCGGGACCGCTCCGGCGCAGCTGGGAGCGCTTGCGCCGGAGCCGGGCGGTGGCCCGGCTCGAGAGGTGGAGCGTCAGGGGCCTGGACGCGCTGCTCCAGAGTGAAGCGGTCGGGCGCTCGGCCCGTGCGCTGGCGAGGCGGCTGCGGCAGGGTGGCCGCCCGGAGTGACGCTGGCGCCCTCCTGGTGGCCCTGCTCATGGCTGAAGAGCGGCGCGAGCGTCAGGCTCGCTCTCGTCCGGCCGTAGTTCGAGCTCGTCGATGGTCAGGAGGCAGTGGTCGATGCCGGACTCCGCCGAGTAGGGCAGCAGGCTGAGCACCAGGCGCTGCGCGGTCTCCGTACGGGCGCCCAGCGCGAAGTGCGCGCCGTCGCCGGGCCGGCGCCGGGCGGCGTCCACCGGCCGCAGGACCGCGCCCGTGTCGAGTCGGGCCAGCTCGAGGGTCACGCCAGGGCAGCGCTCGTCGATGAAGCGCACGACCCCCGACACCAGCCCCCGACCGGTGGGGGCCAGTGTCGACAGCCGGGAGGCGCCAGGCTGGCCGGCGCCCGCCGGGTGAGCTGTCCATGAGGTGCGGCCGTCCAGGCGGCGCGTGAGCCACGAGGGAAACGCGCGCTGGATCACCACCCAGTCGGGCTGCAGGCCAGGGCGGGTCCCCAGCGAGCGCTCCAGCTCGGCGAGCGTCGCGAGCGCCGAGGCCAGGCTGGTCTCGCGCCGCCGCTCGTAGACCCGCGCCCGGCAGCGGACGAGATCCAAGGGCTGCGGCCAGGGCTCGAACTCCGCTGCCAGCCCGGCCCGCCGCGTGAAGAGCGCGACCGTTCCCGCCAGGAGCCGCTGGCTGGTCTCAGGCAGGTGCAACTGCAACGGCTCGCCGACGACCGCGAGGCCCGCGTCGAGGAGGCGGCCCATGGGGTAGGAGGCGTTCGAGTCGATCTCGGGAGCGTTGCGCACGTCGAGGGGCGGTTGCTCGCCTCGGACCAGGCCGTCCGCGCGGCGGAGCATGTCCGGGTTGAGGCAGAAGGACGACGCGGCCACGAAGACCGGACGTCCAGCCAGCGGTGAGGCCCGCAGCGCGCGTACGAGGTCGAGCACGCCGTCGTAGCCCGGGTGTCGCCTGGGCCCCGAGTTGGAGGCCAGCAGCTCCCGGCCGGGCGAACTCTCCCACGGGTCCTGCAGCGCCAGCCCGAACCACATGTTGGCGAGGCCCAGCAGGACCAGGCCGACGGCCAGGCCGGCCCTCGCGCGGGCCCGCGCCGGCGACCAGATCAGGGCCCAGGCGCACACCACCAGCGCCGGAGTGAAGTGCAGCGAGTACTGCTCTCCGACCTGCCTCACGACTCCCGCCCAGAGCAGCGCCTGCAGGGCGCCGAAGCCGGCCACGCCGACCAGGGCGCTCCGCTCGAGACGCGCCGAGCGCAGGCCGCAAACCAGGCCCGCGACGGCGGCGATCACGAACAGCAGGCCGTATCCTTCCACGAAGAAGCGCCCGAGGGCGCCGATCGGCATCTCGTAGGAGCGGTGGAGGGCGCGGTGGTCGTGTTCGAGCACGCGACGGACGAAGCCGGGCCCGAGCAGGCCCGCGGTCGTGAGGCCCGCCGCGGCGAAGAGGGCCAGCCGGCCAGCGGCGCGGCCCAGGGCGCGGCGGTGGCTGCCCTCCGGCGCCGTGCCGAGCTCGCGCAGCACGGTCAGGGCCGCCAGGGCCCCGAGCGCCAGGGTCGCGTAGGCGAAGTGCCGGCGGAGCAGCGTGGCCAGCGCGGCGACACCTCCCATCGCCACGGGAGTGCGGGCACGGCCCAGCCGTGGATCGGCGAGCCAGGCCCTCAGCGCGACACACATCAGACCCGCCGCCGCGGAGTCCGGGAAGCCCCGCAGCATGGGGACCCACGCCATCGGCGTGAGCAGCGTCAGCCCCGCGGCGCTCCAGAACGCTGCGCGACGGTTCTCCGGGGCGATCCGCGTCGCCAGGGCTCCCACCGCCAGGGGCAGCGGCACGAAGCAGACCAGGGCCAGGGCCCCCTCGTAGGCCCCCCGCGACGTACCCCACCAGGCCAGTAGCGGGACCAACGGCAGCGCGAACAGAGCGTTGTAAGGGCCCGCGAGCGACGCCTGGACGAACTCCAGGCCGTCCTCGAGCGAGCGGCGGAAGGCCGCCTCCGCACCGACGGCCAGCTCCCAGTGGACGCCGAAGTCCCAGTAGTAGAACGTCCGCTCGACGGAGACGTACGCGCGGGTGAGCCCCAGCGCCAAACCGCAGGTGAGCGCCAACAGCAGCGCGTCGAGGGGCCACCGCCTCGCGGGCGCGGCTCGGACCTGGGCGACGTGGCGCTCCGTCGCCATCAGCGGCGCCCGGCGGCGCGCTCGTAGCAGTCCTCGAGCCGATCGACGTAGCCGGCGAAGTCGAAGCGCTCGCGCGCGACGCGGGCGGCCGTCTCGCCCAGCCGCCGCCCCAGCGCCGGGTCCGCGGCCAGCCGTCGCACGGCCGCCGCCATGGCCTCGGGGTCGCGCGGCGGGACCAGCAGCCCCGTCTCCTCGTGAACCACCGCCTCGGGAGTCCCGCCGGCGGTGGTGGCCACCACGGCCATGCCCGCGCTCATGGCCTCGACCGGCACGGCCGCGAAGGGCTCGTCCCACTCACTGGGGAAGACCAGCACGTCGAGCTCCTGGCACATCCGCCGGACCGTGTCGCGCGGAACGGGCCCGTGCAGCGTGACGAGGTCGCCGACCCCCTCCGTGCCCACGACCTGGCGCAGGAACTCGACGAAGTGCGGCACGCCGGCGCCGCAGAGGTCGAGGCGAGCCGCCACCCCCGCGCGCCGCAGCCGCCCCAGGGCCCGCACCGCCGTCTGCGGGCCCTTGCCCTCCCAGAGGGAGCCCACGTAGAGCAGCCGCAGCGGCTCGCCGGCCCGCCGCTCGGGCCGGGCCAGCGCGGCGAAGTGGTCGGTCCGCACGCCCAGGCGCGCCACCTCGACGGCCTCGGGCCCGAAGCCCGCGGCCAGATAGAAGCGTCGCATGAACTCGCTGATGGCGATCAGCCGCTCTGGCCGGGCCAGCCGCCGCAGCACGGGCTGGAAGACGCGCCGCCAGAGCGCCAGGCCCGCCCGCTTCCAGGGCACCACGGGCCTCAGCAGCGGCTCGAGGTCGTGGAGCCCGAAGTGGAGCCACTTGTCGCAGACGTGCGCCACGGTCGGCAGGCCCGAGCGCCGGGCCGCCACCAGAGGCGCGAGCGAGGCCATGTAGAGGTTCCAGACCACCACCAGTTCGGGGCGGAAGCCGTGCAGGGCCCGGCGGGTGGCCGCGTGGCTGGCGGGGCTGAAGGCGTGCAGCCGGAAGGCCTCCGCGGCCGAAGGCAGGCGGCCGCCGAGGAAGGTCTCGTCCTTGTGGTCGAGGTCGATCTCCAGCTCTCCCCGCACTCCGCTCGCGGGCAGCGAGCGGCCGCGGCCGCAGAGCACCTCGACCACGTGTCCACGCTCGCGCAGAGCCTCGACCACCTCCGCGCACAGCAGCTCGTTGCCGCCGACGACGTAGGGAGGGAAGAGGTTGGTGACGAAGAGGATCCTCACGGTCCACCCGCCTCCGCCGGCGAGCGCGGGTCGCGCCGCAGGGCGAGGTCGTCGATCACCAGCATGCAGTAGTCGATCGAGCTGCCCGGGGCGTACGGCCACAGGCTGAGGAGCAGGCGGGTCGCGCGGACAGGCGCTGCCGCGAGCCGGAAGGTGCCGGGCTCGCCCGGCCGGAGGCTGGCGCTCGCGCACGGCCTCGGCGTCGAGGGGGGCTCCCACGCCGCGAGCTCGAGCGTCACGCCCGGGCAGCGGGAGTCATTGAAGCGCACCTGCCCCGTGACGTCGCCCTGCGCGACGGTCTCCAGGCTGGCCAGGCGCGTGGCGCCCTCGCGCCTCAGGGTCGGGTGGGCCGTCCACTGCGCGGATCCGCCGGGCAGGCGCTCGAGCCAGGAGGAGTAGGTGCGCTCGACCTGGATCCAGTCCGCCTGCTGGCCCGGGCGGGCGGGCAGGCGGGACTGCATCTCGCCGAGCGCCGCCAAGGCGGTCTCCAGTCGCGTCGGGCGACGGCGCTCGAAGACGCGCGCCGAGCAGTCGCCCAAGGTGAAGCCTGAGGGCCAGGGCGCGAAGTCGGAAGCGATCCCGGAGCCGCGCTCGAACACCTCGACGCCCAGCCGCACGACCTGCTGACGATCGGCGGGCAGATGCAGCTGCAGGGGGACGCCGAGCACGACGAAGCCCGCGTCGATCAGCTGCCCGAGGGGGTACGCGCCTTCCGAGTCGATGGCCGGGACATCCTGGACGTCCAGGCGGCGTCCGGAAGCGCCGGCCAGCTCGGCGTCGGCGCGGCGGACGATGTCGGGGTTCAGGCAGAACGACGAGGCCGCCACGAAGACGGGCTGAGCTGCGGAGGGCGAGGCGCGCAGCGCGCTCACGAGACCCAGGATGCCCTCATACCCCGGGTGGCGCCGGGGCGGCCAGTTCGCGGCCGCCAACCGCCGGGCCGGCGACCCCGTCCAGGGGTCGTTGGCGTTCAGGCCCAGCCAGAGGTTCGCCACGGCCACCAGGCCGACACCGGCGGCGACGACTCGCCGGGCGGCGGCCGTCGGGAGGGACCAGGCCAGCGCCCAGGTGCACAGCACCAGGGTCGGCGTGAGGTGCAGGCTGTACTGCTCACCGATCTGGCGCACGAAGAACAGCCATTGGAGGGCCTGGAGCGCGCCGAAGGCCGCCACCACGGCAAAGGCCTCCCGGTCGAGGCGCGCGGACCGCAGGCCGAGCCACAGCCCCACGGCGGCACAAGACACCATGAGCAGCCCGTAGCCGTTGGCGAAGTACCGCAGCTGCGCGCCGATGGGCGTCTCGTAGCCCTCCTGCAGCAGGCCGAAGTCGTACGCCAGCAGGCGGCGCAGGAAGCCGGGTCCCAACAGGCCGGCGGTCGTGAGACCGGAGGCGGCCAGAAGGGCGAGCCGGGCGAGGCCCTGGCGCAGCGCGGCCAGACGGCCGCCCGCCGCCGTTCGCCAGGCGCGACGCAGGGTCAGGAAGGCGAGCAGGAGGCCGAGCGCGAGGACGGCGTAGGCGAAGTGCCGGCGCAGCAGGGTGGCCAGGGCGAGCAGCGCCCCGGCCGTCAGGGCCGTGCGCCGCCGCTCCAGGTGCGGATCCGACAGGCAGGCCAACAGGGCCAGACCGACCAGGCTGGCCGGGAGCGAGTCGGGGAAGCCCCGCAGCGTCGGGATCCAGGCCATCGGGGTCGAGAGGGTCAGGCCGGTGGCCGTCCAGAAGGCGGCGCGACGGTGGCCTCGCGCGACGCGGGCCGCCAGGGCGCCGACCGAGAGCGGCAGGGGCAGGAAGCAGACCAGCGAGAGCGCCTGCTCGTACGCGACGCGCGAGCTGCCCCACCAGGTCATGAGCGGGACCAGGGGGACGGCGAAGAGCGCGTTGTAGCTCTTGTCGAGCGAGTCGCCCACGAATTGCAGGCCCTCGTCGGGAGAGCGCCCGAACGCTGCCGCGGTCTGCACGGCCAGATCCTGGTGCGCGCCGAAGTCCCAGAAGTAGAAGGTCCGCTCCGCCGAGACGTACGTGCGGGACAAGCCCAGCGCGAGGGCGCAGGCCAGGGCCAGGAGCGCGACGTCCACGAGCGCGGCTCGCGGGACTCTCACGGCCGGGCCGCCGGGCGGTAAACGCGTACCGTCGCCGACTCCGTGGGATAGGACCACTGCGCGCCGACCTCGAAGCCCGGTTGGCGCAGCATGAGCTGCACGTAGTTCTGTCCCCAGGCGTCCCAGCGCGCCAGCCAGCCCGGCAGGAACGGCGAGGAACGGGCCAACTCCAGGCTGACGACGCAGTCGGGGCGCATCTCGGACAGGGCCCGGGCCAGGCTAGGGGCGAACAAGGGCGTCAGCTCGGCGGGGTAGCCTTGGCGATAGCGCGAATCCCAGGGCAGTTGCCCGGGATAGTCCAAGGGCTCGACGCGCGTCTCCCGGCCGCTGCGCTCCAGCAGCTCCCAGGCCACGGCGGAGTGGGGCAGCAGGCCCGTGCTCCCCAGCACGAGCACTGTCCGGCAGGCGCGAGCCTCGTCCGCCGCGAAGCCCACGATGCGGGAGGCCGCGCGCGGGACCTCGCCTGCCCGGCTGTCGTCGAGAAGCGTGTCGAGCGGGGCCCGCGCCGCCAGCAGCAGCGAGGTCGCGAGAAGGCAGGCCGGCCCCACGGCCCTCGGCCAGCGGCCGAGCAGCGCCACCACCTCGACCTCCGCCAGCACCAGCAGCACCGGCAGGAGCGGAAGCGCGTAGCGCCACTGCTTGTTGGGGTGCCAGGTCAGCAGGGCCAGCGTCACGGCGGCGAAGATCAGCGCCCCCGCCTGCAGGGCGCGCGTGCGGCGCCAGGCCGACCGGGCCAGGGCCAGCGCCGTGACCACCGAGACCACCGGACCGACGCGCTCGGACAGGGCCCGAGGGTAGAAGACGAGGCTCTCGATCCCGCGCAGTCCCTCGTCCCGGTTCGTGACCATTCCGAGGATGAGTTCCCACCGCGAGGGATCCGCCGCCAGTTGCCAGGCCAGCCACAGGGCCACGGGCAGGCCGAATCCCAGGCCTGCGGCCACCGCCCGCTTCAGGCCCCGTCGGCCCTCCTGGACGAGCGGCGCGCAGGTCAGCGCCAGCGCCAGCGGCGCCCCGTAGTTGTATTTCGTGAGAAACGCCGCCGCCGCCACGCCTCCTGCTGCCAGCGCCTGCGGCCAGGGGCGCGCGCGGGCCACGGCGCGAGCTCCGAGCCAGAGCGCGACCACGGTCCAGAGCATGCCGAGCGTCTCGCTCATGACCCCGCAGGCGAACAGCCAGCAGTCCGGGGTGGCCAGGAGCGCCGCGACCGAAAGCCAGCCGAGGAGCGGGGGAGCGCGCCGGCCCGAGAGCTCCCTCGCCAGGCACGGCAGCAGTCCGAGGACCGCGACCAGGGCGGCGAGCGAGACGGCCCGTGCGACCTCGGCCTTGATGCCGAAGGCCAGGAAGGCCAGGCACAGCAGCCACGGGTGGAGAAAGGGCCAGTGGATCTCTCCCCGCGTCGCGCTGGCGAAGGCCGGGACGTCGCCGGCGCGGAGCGCCAGCGCCATCCGGGCGCCCGGAAGCGCGTGGCCGGCCTCGTCGGCCTGCAGGGGCGGCATCCGGGTCAGCACGTTCGAGTAGGCGAAAGCCGCCATGGCCGCCGCCGCCAGCCAGGGGACGATCAGCGGGAGCGCGCGGCGCAGCCAGCCGGTGGCCGTCACCGTGGCGCCCCGGCGGCGTCCCCGGGCGGGGTCTCGACCTCGTAGATGAAGACCCTGCCCCTCGCTTCGTTCCCGAGGATCGCCGCGAGCCTCAGGCCGGAGACGCTTCCGGGCCGGTCGAGCAGCTCCTCCGTGGCGGGATGGCGCGTGGCCCTCAAGTGCCACTCGGGCAGCACCAACAGTCTCGCCGCGCGGCGGCGCGCCGCCGCGCGCAGGCCGTCGGCATCGGCCCAGGGCAGGCTCGACTCCCTCTCGGCGTTCTCCGAGTCGTAGAAGTAGAAGCACACGAAGGAAGAGCCGCTGATGGTCCCCACGGTCTGTGGGTAGCGCGCCCGCAGCCACTCCCCGGCCTCCCGCTGGACCGGGGCCTCGTTCGCGTAGTCGAGCTCCGCGGCCCTCCACACGAGCGCGGCCGTCAGCAGGGCTGCGAGGCCCAGGAGGACGGCCAGGCCGCGCGCTCCGCCCGGCCGGGGCCAGACCAGCCGGCGCAGCTCGAAGAGGCCGTTGCCGAGGAAGACCGCGAAGATCGGCGCCAGGCTGACGAGGAGGCGATCGTGGACGAGGGTCATCGCCAGTCCCGCCAACTGCAGGCCGGCGGCGGCCGTCAGGAGGGCCACGCCCGGTGCCGCGCCCGCGCGGCGCCAGGCGCGCCCCCAGCCCCAGGCCGCCAGCCCCAGCGAAACCATGGCCCAGCCTGCGACGGGCAGCGGCCACCCGCCCAGCCAGAGCGGCCCTCGACCGGGTTCGGGGGGAAGGGCCGGAAAC
>JBDIBD010000080.1:0-13096 GCA_039812725.1 Vicinamibacteria bacterium
TCCACTCTTTCCCTACACACCGCTCTCCCGATCTCCAGCCGGTCGGGCTCGGGCCGACAGCAGCTCGGCAGCAGGCCCAGCCGCACCAGCGCGGCGCGGTACTCGTAGCGCACCGTCAACGTCTCGGCGGCCGCGCGCTCGGGCTCGAACTGCACGGTCACGACCGGGTCGTGGCGGCTCTCGCCCCAGCCCGTGCCGGGGTAGGCCTCGGCCCGGCGGCCGCTGCCGGCCGCGCTCTCGTCGGAGGCGGCCCCGCGCTCGCGCTTCTCCTCGGCGCGCGCCTCGGCCTCGGGGGCCGGCGCGGCGGGCGCAGACTTGGAGGCCGAGGGGCCGCTGCCGTCGCGCTCGCGAGCCGGCTCGTCGTTCAGCCACGGCCGCCAGACAGGGGCGGGCGCCGGCCGCTCGCGGAAGACGCTGACCTCGATCCAGCCCATCTTGCCGTTGGCCTGGTCGGTGCGCGCGGCGTAGGAGGCCTGCTCGTCCACGAAGCGGAACTGGCGCACCTCGTCGAGCGACGAGCGCCAGCCGCGCACGGTGACGTCCTCCCAGGGGGCCAGCACGTACATGCGGCCCGGCCGCGCTCCGGCGGGGCCGGGCGCCAGCTCGCGCTCGCCGCTGACCACGTTGAGGCCGTCCACGGCCATCAGCACGCCCAGGCGCTGGCCGGTGCGGTTGGTGACCTGGACCTCGTAGCGCGCTCCCTTGCGGGCCTCGAGGTAGTGGCGCCCGGAGCCGTCCCGGGCGGGGTAGAGCGGGGCCGGCTGCCCGTCGACGTAGAGCCTCACGTCCACCAGACTGCCGGTCAGGGAGGGCCGCGGGTGCGCGGCGGCCTGCGGGGCGCAGGCGCTCAGCAGGAGGCCGCTCGCGGCGGCAACGGCCAGAAGGTCAGGGCGCATGATCCACCTCGTCTCCCGGCCCCCCAGTGGGGCCGTCTGACGGGGTTACGCGCCGGGCGGGACGGCTATTCCGCCGCCTCGGCCTCGCCGCGCCGGGCGCGGTGGAAGCTGCGCTTCGCGCCGCGGGCGAACTCGGCCAGCTCGTCCACCAGCGGGTCGCGGAGGGCGGCCATGCGCTCGAGCGCCTGGGCCAGCGGCAGCGACGAGCGCAGCAGCAGGCGGTAGCCCTGCCGCAGGGTGCGGATCTGGGAGGCCGTCAGGCCGGCCCGCCGCAGGCCCACCACGTTGAGGCCGATGGCGCGCGCGGGGTGGCCGTCGGTGATCACGAAGGGCAGGCAGTCCTGGGTGGCCTTGGTGTTGCCGCCCACCATGGCCAGGCGGCCCACCCGGCAGAACTGGTGCACCACCACGCCGCCCGAGAGGAAGGCCCGGTCGCCGATGCTGACGTGGCCGGCCAGGGCCACGTTGTTGGCCATGATCACCCGGTCGCCCACGTGGCAGTCGTGGGCCACGTGCACGTAGGCCATCAGGAAGCAGTCGGAGCCGATCACCGTCTCGCCGCCCGGCTTGTTGGCGCGGTGCACGGTGACCCCCTCGCGCAGGGTGTTGCGGTCGCCGATGCGCAGGCCGCTGGGGGCACCGTCGAAGCTCAGGTCCTGGGGCTCGCCGCCGATCACGGCGCCTTCGTAGATCTTGTTGCCCTCGCCCAGGCGGGCGAAGCGCTTGACCACGGCGTGGGCGCGCACCTCGCAGCCGGCGCCGAGCACGGCTTCGTCCTCGACCACGGCGTAGGGGCCGAGGCGCGTGCCGGCGCCAATACGGGCGCCCGGGGCGACGAGCGATGTGGGGTGGACCAGGGTGTCGGAGGCGGGTTCAGTCGGGCTCACGCCGCGGGAGTGTACACCCGGGCCGGGGCCAGGCCGGCCCCGGCCCGGGCCGCCGTCACTTGGCCGGAGCCGCCGCCGGGGCGACCTTGCCGACCTCGAGGTTGATGCTGATCTTGACCTCGTCGGCCAGCAGGAAGCCACCCTGGTCGAGGGCCTTGTTCCAGTTGACGCCGTAGTCCTTGCGGTTGATGACCGTGGCGACCTCGAAGCCGGCCTTCTCGTTGCCCCAGGGATCCTTCACGGACCCGAGGAACTTGACCGGCAGGGTGATCTGCTTGGTCACGCCGCGCAGCGTGAAGTCGCCGGTGACCTCGAAGGTGTCCTGGCCGGTGGGCTTGATGGCGGTGCTCTTGAAGGTGATCTCGGGGTACTGCTCGACCGCGAAGAAGTCGGGCGTGCGCAGGTGCGCGTCGCGCTTCTCGTTCTGGGTGTCGACGCTGGCGGCCTTGATCTTGAACGTCACCGACGAGCTCTCGGGCTTGGCGGCGTCGGTCACGATGGTGGCCTCGTAGTCGTTGAACTGGCCGCGCACGTTCGTGACGATGTGGCGCACCTGGAACGAGACCTCCGAGTGGGTCTTGTCGATGGTCCAGGTGTCGGCCGCCAGGGCGGCGGGGGCGATCAGGGCCGCGAGGCCCAGCACGGCGAGGGACTTCTTCATGGTCTTCTCACTCTCCTGAAAGAATCCGGGACTCGGGGGGCGACGAGGGGGCGGGCCCCGCTTGGGACCGCGCCAGGACGTGGCCGCGCAGGTCGTCGAGCAGCCCGATCAGCTGGTCGACCCGCTCCGGCGTCAGGCCGCCCAGCACGCGCCCGTCGGCTTCGGCCACCGGGCCTTCGAGACGCTCCAGCAGCTCCAGGCCGCCGGCGGTGATCGAGCACAGCACCTGCCGGCGGTCGGTCTTGCAGCGCAGGCGGCGGACCAGCTTCTTGCGCTCGAGCCGGTCCATGAGCCGGGTGATGCCGGGCGCGACCTCGATCATGCGGGCCGCGATCTCGAGCGTGGGCAGGCCGTCGGGGCCGGCCCCGCGCAGGATGCGCAGCACGTTGTACTGCTGCAGGGTGAGGCCTTCCGGCTCCACCACGGTGGCCAGCTCGCGCCGGACCAGGTCCGTGGTGCGCAGCAGCCCCACCAGGGCCTCGGCGCGGGCCGAGGGAAAGGGCCGCGTCTGTCGGATCTCGCTCTGCAGCCGGCTCTTCTCGCGCGTCACAATCGAAAGATTACGCGGCAATGGTTGACTGGTCAAGTAAATCCGTGTGAACGCCCTAACAAATTGATCGGAATTGCCTTGTCCCCGTCATCCTGAGCGACGCCGTCTGGCCGGGAGCGGAGGACCTGGCGAGTCGTACCGCTACCGGACGCAGCCTCGCGCCGCCACGTCGAACACCACCTCGACCTGGCCCGCGCGGACGCCGAACAGCCGGTCGTGGAGGTTCGCCACCGCGCAGCAGTGGTTGGGGAGCACGCGCACCCGCTGGCCGACGCGTAGCTGGTCGCCCTCGGCCAGGCTGACCCAGCCGTGCTCCTCGCTCAGGGCCGACAGCCGGCTGCGGCTGTCCAGCACCCAGCCGTGGCCGGCGGCCACCGGCCGCGCCGGGTCGCTCGAGAGCGTCTTGCTGCCGGCGTCCAGGACGGCGCGGCCCGGCCCGGGCGTGCTCACCACGGTGGCCAGCACGGTGAGGGCGCAGTCTTCGAGCGTGCAGGCGCCCAGCGACACCTGGTTGGCGTCGTGGAAGACGTAGCTGCCGGGACGGCACTCCGTCACGCCCGCCACCTGCAGGTTGCCGCGCGCCGTGGGGGTCGAGCCCACCGACACCACCTCGACCGGCAGGCCGGCGCGGCGCAGCGCCTCCGCCAGCTCCACCAGGGCTTGGCCCTCGTGGCGCGCCAGCACGGCCACGTCCTCCGGTGTGCGGGCCGCGTACACGTGCCCGGCGTGCGTGAAGATGCCGGCCAGCCGCAGTCCGGGCAGTTCGGCCAGGCGATTCGCCAGGGCGGCGGCCGCGGCCGGCACGACACCCACGCGACCGTAGCCGACGTCGATCTTGAGCAGCACGTCGAGCACTCGCCCGGCCCGGGCGAAGGGCCCCGCCAGGGTCTGCGCGCCCTCCAGGCTGTCCACGCCGACGCTCACGCGCGCGCGCTCCGAGAGCGCCAGCAGGCGGCGGCCCTTGTCCTCGCCCACGGCGGGATAGGCCACGAAGACGTCCTCGAAGCCGGCGGCCACGAAGACCTCGGCCTCGGAGGTCTTGGCCAGGGTCAGGCCGGCCGCCCCCGCGGCCAGCTGCAGGCGGCCGATCTCGGGGCACTTGTGGGTCTTGGCGTGCGGGCGCAGGCGCACCCCGGCCGCGCGGGCGCGCGCGGCCATCGTGGCGACGTTGCGCTCCAGCACGTCGAGGTCCACCAGGACGGCGGGGGTCTCGAGCTCGTCGACGGTCGGCACGGCTCAGTCCGCCGCCACCTGCCGGAAGCCGGGCACCTGCCAGGCGCGCACGCGCGGCAGCATGTCGCGGTGCGTCAGGTCGAGGTGCAGGGGCGTGACCGAGACGCGCTTGTCGCGGTAGACCACGTTGCAGTCGCTGCCCGGGATGTCCTCGTGGGAGTACTCGCTGCCGCCGATCCAGTAGTACTTGCGGCCGCGCGGGTCGGTCTTCTCGATCACGTCGAAGCCGTAGGAGTGCTTGCCCAGGCGCGTGACCACGTAGCCGTCGAGCTCGGCGCCGGCCGGCACGTTGACGTTCAGCAGCAGGTGCGGCGGCAGGTCCGGCTGGGCCAGGGCGGCCGCCGCGAAGGCCGCGGCGAAGCGGGCCGCCGGCCCGAACTCGAACTCGCGCCGGGTGGCCAGGCTGAAGGCGATCGACGGGATGCCGAGGAACGAGGCCTCCATGGCCGCCGCCACCGTCCCCGAGTACGTCACGTCGTCGGCCAGGTTGGGGCCGTGGTTGATCCCCGAGACCATCAGGTCGGGGCGCACGCCGTGCCGCTTCATGACGTGGTTGATGGCCATGTAGGAGCAGTCGGTGGGCGTGCCGTCCACCGCGTACCAGCGCGTGCGCACCTCGCGGATGCGCAGCGGCCGGTGCAGCGAGATGGCGTGCGAGGCGGCCGACTGCTCGCTCTCGGGGGCCACCACCCAGACCTCGGCCAGGGGCTGCACCGCCTCGTACAGGGCCCGCAGGCCCTCGGACTGGTGACCGTCGTCGTTCGAGATGAGGATGCGCTTCATGGCACCACCGCGGCGGCCAGCGGCTGCCCGCCGCGCGCCCGGGCGGCCAGCAGTCCGCAGGCCGCGTCGATGTCGGGCCCCCCCGAGTAGCGCCGCACGAAGGCCAGACCGTTCTCCGACAGGGCGGAGAGGAAGGCGGCCCGCTCGGGCTCGGACGGGGGCAGGAAGCGGCCGGACGGGTCGTTGACGTCGATCAGCGACAGCCGCACGGTCACGCCGGGGAAGAGGCGCTTCAGCTCGCGGGCCTCCTCGGGCCCGGTGTTGAAGCCGGAGATCAGCACGTACGCCAGGCTGACCACGTTGCGCTGGCGGGCGGCCAGGCGCGTCATGGCCGCGGCCAGCTCGGGGACGTCGTAGCGCCCGGCCAGCGGCACCAGACGGGCGCGCTTCTCGCCGAAGGCCGAGGTCAGCGACAGGATCAGCCGGAAGGGGTGGCCCTCGTCGCAGTAGCGCTCGATCATGGGCAGCAGGCCCACGGTCGAGATGGTGATGCGGTCCGAGCCGATGCGGGCCCCGCAGGGGTCGCGCAACACGGCGATGGCCCGCAGCACGTTGTCGTAGTTCTGCAGCGGCTCGCCCTGGCCCTGGAAGACGACACCGGTGACGGGCCGGTCCGTGGCCTCGCGCCGCACGGTCAGCACCTGCTCGACCATCTCCCAGGGTTCGAGGTTGCGCTGCAGCCCCAGCCGCCCGGTCTCGCAGAAGGCGCAGCCCAGGGCGCAGCCGGCCTGGGACGAGACGCACACGCTGTAGCGCGGCTTCTCGAGCGGGATGCGGACCGACTCGAAGCTGCGCCCGTCGGGGGCCCGGAAGAGGTACTTGACGAAGGGGTCCACGGCGCTGCGCCGGCGGTCGAGCACCTCGAGCCGGGTCACCCGGCTGCGCTCGAGCACCCGGGCCGCCACGGCCTTCGGCAGGCCGCGCACGCCGTCGAGGTCGTCGCGGTCCTCGTGCACGGCCCGCAGCACGATGCGCCGGGCCAGCTCGATGGGCAGGGGCAGGTCGGCAAAGCGCTCGGCCAGGCTGGCCGGCGTGTGGCCCCGCAGGTGCTCGCTCACCGGCGCATCGTAGCCCACCCGCGTCATCCTGAGGAGCCACCGTCGCCTCGGGCGACGAAGGACCTGATCGTCCAGCGTCGCCGAAGGCGACTCAAGGACGCAAGCCAAAGGCTGACGAGGATCGGTCGGTCCAGCGTCGCCGAAGGCGACTCAAGGACGCAAGCCAAAGGCTGACGAAGCATCTCGCGGGTCGTACGGCCCGACAGATCCTTCGCCCCGAGGCCAGGACGAAGGGGCTCAGGATGACGGGCCCTGGCACGGGGTCGCTCAGGACCACGGAGGACCATTTGACCAGCGCCCTGGGCCCGGGAATGATGCCGGCCCATGCTCGTCCCGCTGCTCCTGGCGCTGGCGCAGGCCCCGGCTGACCCCGCCCCGGTCCTGATGTTCAGCGGCCGCGACGGGCAGCTCCAGGTGGCCGTCCCGCGCCTCGACGCGACGATCGACGTGGACGGCGAGCTCGACGACCCGGCCTGGTCGCAGGCTGCGCGCCTGACGGGCTTCTCGGCCTACGCGCCGGTGGACGGCCGCGAGGCCGAGGAGCCGACCGAGGTGCTGGTCTTCTACTCGGCCACGGCCATCCACTTCGCGGCCCGCGGCCAGGCCGCGCCCGGCAGCGTGCGCGCCACGCTGGCCAACCGCGACCACCTCGACACCGAGGACCAGCTGCGGATCTTCCTGTCGACATTCGACGACGGGCGCCAGGCCTTCTACTTCGCGGTCAACCCGCTGGGCGTGCAGGCCGACGGCACTCTGGTGGAAGGGGTCGTCAAGCAGGGCAACGGCTTCGACGGGCTGGCCACGGGCCGCGAGGACCCCGACCTCAACCCCGACTTCGTCTTCGACTCGAAGGGCCGGCTGACGCCGGAAGGCTGGCAGGTCGAGCTGCGCATCCCCTTCAAGACCCTGCGCTACCCGGCGCAGGCGCCCCAGTCCTGGGGCCTGCACGTGACCCGCATGCGCCAGTCGCGCGGCCAGGAGGACAGCTGGGTCCCCGCCCGCCGAGCCGCATCCTCATTCCTGGCCCAGGCCGGCAAGCTGACGGGCCTCCACGACCTGCGCCGCGGGCTGGTGCTCGACCTGACGCCCGAGGTGACGGACCGCCTGGACGGCGCGCCCGAGCCGGGGGACGGCTGGAGCTACGCCGCCCGGCGCCCCGAGCCGGGCCTCACGGCGCGCTGGGGGGTGACCCCGAACCTGACGCTCAACGGCACGGCCAACCCCGACTTCTCGCAGGTCGAGGCCGACGCGGGGCAGTTCACCTTCGACCCGCGCAGTGCCGTCTTCTACGACGAGAAGCGCCCGTTCTTCCTCGACGGCAGCGAGCAGTTCGCCACCCCCAACCGGCTGATCTACACGCGCCGCATCGTCGAGCCGGTGGGCGCGGCCAAGGTCGGCGGCAAGCTCGGCCCGACCTCGCTGGCCTTCCTCGGGGCCCTCGACGCCTCGTCGCAGTCAGCCGACGGCCAGGGCCACCCGTTCTTCGGCCTGATGCGCCTGCAGCGCGACCTGGGCGAGCTGGCGAAGGCCGCTCTCGTGGCGACCGACCGCGAGGACAGCGCCGACTGGAACCGCGTCGTGGCGGCCGACGCGCGCCTGGGCCTCGGGCAGATCTGGAGCCTGCGGCTGCAGGGCGCCCTGAGCGACACCCGCGACGCAGGCCGCGACTTCAGCGGGCCGCTGTGGGAGGGCATCCTCGAGCGCAACGGCCGGCGCTTCGGCCTGCGCTGGCAGGCCACCGGCATCGCGCCCGACTTCCGCACCGAGAGCGGCTTCATCGCGCGCGGCAACGTGGCCAACGTGACCCTCGACCAGCGCTGGACCTTCTTCGGCGGCGAGCGCTCGGCCCTGGCCAGCCTCTCGACCGACGTGGTGCTGAACGGCGTCTGGCGCTACGAGGACTTCCCCTCGAGCGACCTGCTCGAGCGCAAGCTGCACTGGAACAACAACGCCGTCTTCAAGGGCGGCTGGAAGGCCGGCGCCGCCGTGCTGGTCGAGCGCTTCGACTACGACCCCGACCTCTACGCCGACTACGCCCTGCTGGCCCCGGACGGCACGCTGCGGCCCTTCGTGGGCGTCCCCTGGATCCGCAACCTCGACTGGCTGCTGTCGTTCGACACCCCGCGCTTCTCGGGCTTCTCGGCCAGCGGCTTCTGGCTGTGGGGGCACGACGAGAACTTCTTCGAGTGGTCGTCGTCCGACATCGACTACCTCGACCTCTCGCTCGACTACCGCCCCACCGAGCAGCTGCGGCTGGAGGGGCGCTACCAGCTCCAGCTCTTCGACCGCCGGGACGGGTCGAATGTGGCCGTGCGCCACATCCCGCGGCTGAAGCTCGAGTACCAGCTGTCACGGGCGGTGTTCCTGCGCTTCGTGGGGGAGTACGACCTGGCCCGCCAGGACGACCTGCGCGACGACGGGCGCACGGAGCTGCCGATCGCGATCCGCGATCCCGACACGGGGGTGTACGAGCTGGCCAGCGGCTCGGAGCAGAAGCGCCTGCGGCTGGACGTGCTGTTCTCGTACCAGCCGGTTCCGGGGACGGTGCTGTTCGTGGGCTACGGCAGCCAGCTGCGCAACCTGGAGCCCGGCGAGGAGCTGCAGCGCAGCCGCGACGGGTTCTTCGTCAAGCTGAGCTGGCTGTTCCGGTTGTAGAGGCGGAGGAGGACGGCGCCATGGTTCGGATCCTGCTCGTCTCGGGCAGCACTCGCAGGGGCTCGACCAACACCTCGGCCCTGCGGACGATGTGCGCGGCCGCGGCCAGCGGCGTCGTCGCGAGGGTCTACGAGGACCTGGGCGCGCTGCCTGCATTCAACCCCGACGAGGACGCCGAGGGCATGTCGCCGCCCCCTGCCGTTGCCGCGTTGCGCCACGAGCTGTCCTCGGCCGACGCGGTGGTCTTCTGCACGCCCGAGTACGCGGGCAGCCTGCCCGGCAGCCTCAAGAACCTGCTCGACTGGACCGTGAGCAGCGGTGAGCTGAACGGCAAGCCGGTCGCCTGGGTCAACGTGGCCGGCCGCGGGCGCGGCGGCGGCGCCACGGCCACGCTCGCCACCGTCCTGCGCTACGTCGCTGCCCGGGTGCTGGAGAGGGCCTGCGCCCACGTCCCGGTCCTCCGGGATGCGGTGGGTCCGGACGGACTGGTGGCCGACCTGGCCACGCGGACGAGGCTGGCCGAGGCGCTCCAGGCGGTGGCCCAGGCCATCGAGCTCGGGTCGGGGGCTTCTAGGGGTCAGATCTGAACAATGGCGCCACTCCGCGGCGGGTGTGCCCGTTGGACCTCGTGCCCTCAAGGCGCCCCTCGCGCTGTTGTGGCGCCTGGTTGGCGGAGTCGGCACACCCCAAATCTCGGTTGATGGCGTGGCCGTGCCGGTTGTTGTGATGGGGGGTGTGATGCGGCAGGGTGGCGGGCAGTCATGATCCCTTGGCTCCTGGCAGTCGTGATGATTGGTGCTGCCGGGGATACGGGCGGAGAGACGGGCCGGGACCGGCTAACCCGCCTCGGTCCGTCACTAGCGAGCCCAAGCGAGGCAACGAAAATCCGTGCGGAGGATGAGGTCCTGCGAGCAGGGCCTGCCGCGAGCGCGGTGCTCTTGGAGCTTGCGACAGGCGAGGACGAGTCAGTGGCCGAGGCGGCTCGTCGACTCCTGCCGCGCCTCGGTCCGCGGGCGGTCCAATCGATCTACCTCGGGGTCCGGGGGACGAAGAGCGATGCAAAGAGGCCCGTGGCAGTTCAGGCCATCGTCGGGATGGGAGATGCAGCCGTTCCGGAGCTGCGGAAACTAGCGGACTCGGGCGGGTACGACGAGCCGTGGTTCGCGATCGGTACGCTTGGGGAGATGGGGCGAGCCGGAGTCGGCGAGCTTTGCCGGCTCATGGAACATCCAGAGCCTACCGTTCGACTGCTTGTCGCCGACGAACTTCTGAGGGTCGAGGACGAGGAAGCCACGGTGGCCTTCCGACACGGGCTGCAGGACGCGGATCCACGGGTGCGGGCGGCAGCCGCGCGGGCTCTGGGTAGACGCAAGGACTCGGGTTCCAGGGCAGCGTTAGCTGCGATGCTCTCGACCTCCGACCCGGGATCAAGGGAGGCGGCCGCGACGGCCCTCGGGCAGGTGTACGGAGTTGATGCACGGGATGCCTTGGTGCGTGCTGCCCGCTCTGACCCGTCACCGCGGGTCCGTGCCTTTGCGGCCAGTGCCCTAGCGGACCAGGCGGTCGATCCCCTCGCAGTACGCCTTGGCGTCCGCTACGGCGCCGGAGGCTCTTCATCTGGCGAGCTGGACAGCCCCATGGCCCTCTCCGAGTCTGTTGCCTTCACGTTCACCTGGATGCTGATCTACTGGGTGATCTGGGTGAGCCAGCCCGACACGCCCGAACGCGTACGGACAATGAAGACCATGTGGATGCCAGGTCTGTTCCTTCTTCTGGTGGGCTACTACTGGGGATACCTCGCGACGGGAGTGTCCGCAGGGACGGAGACTGTCCTACTTGTCGGGTGCTTTCCGGTCGGCCTCGCGATCTGTTGGTTGGCCGGCCCGAGAGGTCTCGTCATGGCATTCCCGGCTGCCACGCTCGGTCTGTTGATGCTGGGCCTGATCCTGGCTCCGCTGGGAGGGTTGGTGATCCTCATCCTCGCGGCGGCGATGGGGCCATTCATGCTGGCGGCGAGCGCCGTTCCCGCCCTCGCAGCGGCGTATGCCCTGGGCCGGACGGTGGACGCCCCAGAAATGCAGCTCTTCCGTAGGAGGGCATTGCTGGGAGCCGTGATGCTCTATATTGGCTATGGGGCCGGCTGGTTGCGCCTCTGGGGACACGTTTGAGCGCGTGACACCATGACCGAGGGACTGGGCAAGATCCTGCCGTGCCTGAAGCCTGCCGATTGGGACGGAACCGAGCGCAACGTCAGCCGGCGGTTGTGGGGCGAGCCATCGAGCTGGGTACCGCGCCTGGCCTTCGGCTACGATTCCGAACACAGCTTCGAGTTCCTGCCCAAGGAGCGGGCGGCGGAGCTGGGCAAGTCGGCCCGCGACGTCGAGCGGGAGGCCGTGCGCAACCTCGGGCTGCGTCCGGCGGTCTGGGAGCGCACGCCGGTCAAGCTGGGCTTCTTCAAGAAGATGACGCTGCTGGTCTCGGCCGGGGACTACCTTTCCGCCGAGAAGATCCTCGATGTCGGCTTCCTGCGCGAGGCGGAGAAGCAGCTCAAGGCGGAGCTGCTGGCGGTGGGGATTCCGCGCCGGGGCTTCATCGCGGCGACGGACGGCAAGCAGCCGATGGAGCGGCTGGGGTTGTTCGCCTCGGCCATCTCGACGCAGTACCACCGTGGCGAGACGGCGCCCATCACGCCGGCGATCTTCGCGGTCTCGGGCGGGCAGATCGTGGGGATGCTGCAGGGGGGCGAGGAGCTGGGGCGGGCGGCGGCAGAGGAGGAGCTGCGGGAGGCGGAGGAGTCCGGGGACGCGCCGTACGTCGGCGGGACTGTCGTGGCTGACGAGGACGGGAGCCAGTCGGTGCGGCTGATCGTGGGGGGCCAGAACCTGGAACGGCTGGCCGACGCGATCCAGGGAGCGTTCGTGAGCACGCTACGCGAGCACCTGCCGCAGAAGGAGTTCGGCGGGGCGATCCACGTCGTGGCGATTCAAGAGATGACGCCGGAGCCGGTGCGCGCGGCATTGCGTGACCTGGTCCAGCACATGAACGCCTTCCTGGGCGAGCGGCAGATGAAGACGGAGTCAGGCCGGGCAGTGCGCGTCGTCTACGAGGAGAAGGGCGGCGGGCTTACCGGGGCCTGAGCGGCGCCACCGTCAGGGCGAACCCGAACCGGCCCATCCGAGCCGGCTCGAACCGTTCCCGCGGCCCCGCGGTGATGCTTGGCCCTGCGGGAGCGCCCGCCCGCGGCGGGGACGTAGCCCGGCGTCGTGGGATCTGACGCGCGGAAGAGGAACTCCCGTGGCATCGCTACCCGTAAGCTTCCTCCGTGGCCTACCGGATCTTCCTGGAGGACGAGGCGCTGGAACACCTTCGTGGCTTGAGCGCGGGGCAGCGGGTCAGGGTGTCGGAGTCCCTTCGCTCCCAGCTCCTCCACGAGCCAACGGAGCCGACACGCAATCGCAAGCGCATGGACCCGGATCGACGCTTCTACGTGGCGCCCTGGGAGCTCCGGATCGGCAAATTGCGGGTGTACTATGCGGTTATGGAAGAGGCCGCACTCGTTGTCGTGATCAAGATCGGCATCAAGGATCGCGACCGCGTGATCATCGGCGGGGAGTCCTTCGAGCTATGAAGACGGTCGAGATCAGCGAAGCGGCGCTGGCCAGGTACGGGCGCAAGGAAACCTGTTTCCTCACTCGTCACGGCAAGCCTGTGGCGGCTGTGGTGCCGCTGCCGCCCGGCATGGACGCCGAGACCTTCTCGCTCAGTCACAACGCGGCTTTCATCGAGAGCTTCAACCGCTCCTGGAAGAGCTTCACGGAGAAGGGCGGAGCTCTCCTCGAAGACGTCGAGCGCGAGCTGGGCATCGCGTCCAAGGTCGGGAAGCCGAGGACCCGCCGCGTGGCACGCAAGTCCGTCGCTCGCAGGAGCCGTACGCACCGCTGAGAAGCGACCGGCGCTCGCCCGCGCGCCTGTTCGGAACGTGGTGGCCGCTGTCGCCGAGCGGGGCGGGCTAGAAGCTCAACACCCGGCGCTCGCCGGTGGCCTCGATCTCGACCTCGACGGCGCCGGCGGCGATGCTGAGGATCTTGACGCCCTCGAAGGCGTCGCCGACGCGCATCAGGCGGTCGTTGATCAGGGCCACCGGAACTCCGTCCTGCTCGGTCACGGCCTGGAGGGTGAGGGTCAGGTCCTGGGGCTTGGCGGCTTCGGGCCTGGCCGTCGCCGCCGTGCGAGGCGCCACCGAGGGAGCGTCAGGACGAGGGGCGACGACGGGCGCCGGCGCCGCCGGCCGTGGGGCGGGGGCGGGACCGAGGTCCAGCGTGGCGGCTGGCGTCGTCACGGGGGCCGGAGCCACGGGCGCGGCCGCCGGCGCT
>JBDIBD010000081.1:0-13009 GCA_039812725.1 Vicinamibacteria bacterium
CGGGCGCGGCCGGGCTAGTTGCCGGCCGGCTTGGCGGGCGGCGCGGCCGGCGCCGGCTTGGCCTTGGCGGCGCGCTCGGCGTCGTCGGCCTTGACGATGACCTCGGCCGAGATGTCGAAGGCCTTGTTGACCGTGATCGTGACCTGCGAGTCGATCACCAGGTCGATGCCCTTGTCCTTGACCACCGCCTCGATGTGCGGGCGGATCTTGGCCTGGAACTCCTGGTTGAAGCGCTGGGCCTGCTCCTGGGCCCGGGCGGTCATGCGCCGCAGCTCCATCTCGCCGTCCTCGCCCATGGCCTGGCGCTCGCGGCTCTTGCGCGTGAACTCCTGGTTCTTCTTCTCCAGGGCCTCGGGCGAGAGCACCTGACCCTGCTTCTGGATCTCCTCCTGCAGGGCCTTGAGGGCCGTGTCGACCTTGCCCAGCTCGACCTCGGTCTTCTTGCGGGCCGCCTCGATCTCGTCGCGCAGCTTCTCCAGCTCGGCCTTGTAGGACTTCCCGAGCAGGCTCTTCTCCGAGACCTCGCCCATGTCGATCACGGCGATGCGCGGGTTCTTCGGCTCGGCGGCCTTGGCCGGTTCCTGGGCCAGTACGGCCCCGCCCCACGACAGGGCGCCGGCCACGGCGAGCGCCCCCAGTGCCAACGTCTGCTTCATGTCGTCTCCTTGATTGCCCTCAGAAAGTCGTGCCGACGGCGAACTTGAAGGTCGAGGCCGGCGTGAACGTGTCGCGCGGGTCCCGGTTCGGGTTGAAAGCGTAGATCAGACGGAAGGGGACGTTCAAGACCGGCATGAGGAAGCGCGCCTCGAAACCGGTCGAGATCCGCATCTGCTTGAGGTCGACGGACTGCCCCTGCTCGTAGGCCTGCCCCGCGTCGAAGAACAGCAGCGCCCGCAGCGGGCCGAAGACGTCGATGTAGTACTCGGCGTTGAACAGCAGGTACTTGTTGCCGCCCAGGGCCACGGGGCTGGTGCCGCTGTAGTCGATCGGGCCGATGGTCTGGTTGTTGTACCCGCGCACCTGGGTCTCGCCCCCCAGCCGGAAGCGCAGGTAATAGGGCAGCTCGGTGGTGTCGCCGAAGGTCTGGATGAGCGAGCCCTCGAGCCGCAGGCCCAGGGCCGTGCGCCGCGTGTGGGGCAGGTACTTGATCAGCTCCGCCGTCGGCCGGTAATAGTCGATGGTGCCGCCCAGCGGCCCGCCGGCGATCACGCCCCCCAGGCTGATCTTGCTGCCGGCCCGGGGCAGGTAGGGGTTGTCGACGGTGTTGTAGACCCAGGACGGGCCGATGCGGCTCTCGCGCCGCTCGCCGTAGTCGTAGTACTTGACGAGCTCGGTCCCCTCGGGCAGCGTGACCTGGTACTCCGGGGGCAGCTCGCCGATGTTGACCACCTCGTAGGCGTAGTTGGCGAAGACCCGCGAGAAGCGCGTGACCGGCAGGCCGGTGGTCAGCGACACGCCGGTGCGGTCGTCCACGTAGCCCTGGAACAGGCCGTAGCTCTCGACGATCAGCTTGCGCTTGAACAGGTCGAAGCCGCCCGTGATCGGCCGGTCGAACAGGTAGGGCTCGGTCACCGCCAACTGGTAGTTCTTGGTGCGCTTGCCGGTCTGCAGGGCCAGCTGCAGCGTCTCCCCCAGGCCCAGGAAGTTGGCGGTCGAGAAGGAGGCGTTGAGGAAGGTGCCCTCCAGCCCCGACACGCCGCCGCCGAAGGTGAACTGATTGCGGTTCTGCTCCTCGACCTTGAAGGTGATGTCGAGGTGGTCGTCCTTGCCGGGCGTCAGGCCGAACTCCGGCGCGCCCTCCATGGGCTTGAAGTAGCCCAGCTGGTTGATGCGCTTGACCGACATCTTGAGGGCCTCGGTGTTGAAGACCTCGCCCTCGTTCATGTAGATCTCGCGCCGGATGACCTTGTCGCGCGTGCTCTGGTTGCCCGTGAAGCGGATGCGCCCGATGTAGTAGCGCTTGTCCTCCTCGAGGGTCAGGGCCACGTCGACCACCTTGCGGGCCGGGTCGGGCTTGCGCTGGGGGTAGCCCGTGAACTGGAAGTAGCCCTGGCTGCCGTACAGGTCGCGCAGCTTCTCGAAGCCCTTCTTGATGCGCGCCTCGCGGTAGACGTCGTCGCCGCGCAGCTTGAAGATCGGCATCAGGGCTTCGGGCTTGAAGACCGTCAGGCCGTCGAAGGTCACGTTGCCGACCCGGTACTGGTCGCCCTCCATGACCGGGATGGCCAGGTGCGCCCACTTGACGGGCTTCTTCTTGGAGCCGGCGTCGGTGTAGGTGATGACCGGGTCGCCCACGCTGGCGGTCACGTAGCCGTTGTCGAGGTACTTCTCCAGCAGGCGGGCCTTGTCGGACTCGGGCCCGTCGGACCACTTCTCCTCGGTGTACTTGTTCTTGCCCGAGAGCCAGGTCCAGGTGAAGAAGCCCGAGGACTTGATCTTCTTCATGCGCTTGCGCAGCGTGGCGTCCGAGAAGACCTCGTTGCCGGTGAACTCGATGCTCTTGACCTTGACCTTGGGGCCGTCGTCGATCACGAAGGAGACCTGCGTGCCGGAGGTGCCGATGGCCTTGGAGTCGTGCTTGACGGTGCCGAAGGGCCGGCCCTTGTCGACCAGCATCTGCTTGATGACGGCCTCGACGCGGCGGGCCTTGCCCAGGTCGTAGAAGGTGTCGATCTTGAGCGCCACCTCCTTCTTCTTGAGCTCCTCCTCGATGTTGCTGGTGGTCAGCACCTTGCTGCCGCGGTAGTCGATGACCTGGACGCGCTTGCGCTCCTGGACCTGGAACACGACCAGCTTGCCCCGCGGCGTGTCGCGCACGTCGAGGACCATGTTCTCCAGGAAGCCGGTGTCCCACAGGCGCCGGAAGTCGTCGCGCAGCCGGCGCTCGTCGTAGCGGTCGCCGGGCTTGGTGGAGACGTAGTACAGCAGCGTGTCGCGCTGCAGGAACTGGTTGCCCTGGATCTCCACCAGGGCCACGGGCGCGGCCTGGTCCTCCGCGGCCTGGGCGCGCGCCCAGCCGGAAAGCAGGCACAGCAGGAAGGCGCACAGCGCCCGGCGCCAGCGCCGCCGCTGGCGCCGGTTGAGGACTGGCTGGAACGGTTTCACGCGGAGAGCACCCCCCCGCGCCCGTCCTGCCGGTACCAGAGCTGGCCGCCTTCGACGTCCACCAGGATGGGCAGGTTCGGGCGGATCTGGCCCCGGATAAAAGCCTCGGACAGCGCGTCCTCGATGTGACGCTGGATGGCCCGCCGCAGCGGCCGGGCCCCGTAGGTGCGGTCCTGCAGCGTGCGCTGCAGCAGCCAGTGCACGCCGGCGTCGCTGATCCCCACGGCGATGCCGCGCTCGGCCAGGTTCTCGTTGAGCTGCTCCACCAGCAGGCGCGTGATGCGCACCAGGTCCTCGTCGGTGAGCGGCTCGAAGACGATGATCTCGTCGATGCGGTTGATGAACTCGGGGTTGAAGGTGCGCTTGACCTCGCCCATGACCATGTCGCCGATCTGCTCGGCGCTCTCGCGCTGCTCGCCCGGGGCGAAGCCCATGCGGCCGCGCTTCTGGATGAAGCGCGCGCCGATGTTGGAGGTCATGATCAGCAGGGCGTTCTTGAAGTCGATCGAGTTGCCCAGGGCGTCGGTCAGGCGGCCGTCCTCGAAGACCTGCAGCAGGATGTTGAAGACGTCGGGGTGGGCCTTCTCGATCTCGTCCAGCAGCACCACCGAGTAGGGGTTGCGCTTGACGCGCTCCGTCAGCTGCCCGCCCTCCTCGTGGCCCACGTAGCCGGGCGGCGAGCCGATCAGCTTGCTGACCGAGTGCTTCTCCATGTACTCGGACATGTCGAAGCGCACCAGGGCCCGCTCGCTGCCGAACAGGAAGGCCGCCAGGGTGCGCGCCACCTCGGTCTTGCCCACGCCCGTGGGCCCGAGGAACAGGAACGAGCCCACCGGCCGGTGGGCGCTCTTGAGCCCCGCGCGCGTGCGCCGGATGGCCCGCGCCACCGCGCTGATGGCGGCGTCCTGCGAGACGATGCGCTTGTGGAGCTCCTCCTCCATGCGCAGCAGCTTGTGCGACTCCTCCTCGCTCACCGCCGTGAGCGGGATGCCGGTCCACTTCGAGACCACCTCGTCGATGTCGGGCTTGCCGACGCTGGGGGTCCCGGAGCCGGCCATCTGCCACTGCTCGCGCACGATCTGGAGGTTCTCGCGCTGGGCCACCTCCTCGTCGCGGAAGAAGGCCCCGCGCTCGAGGGGCTCGCCGCCGCGGTCGACCACCACCCGGATGCGGCGCGAGAACTCGGGCGCCTCGCCCGGCGCGCCGGCCACGCGCAGCTTGACCTGGCTGCCGGCCTCGTCCAGCAGGTCGATGGCCTTGTCGGGCAGGAAGCGGTCCGTGATGTAGCGGCTGGACTGGTGCACCGCCGCCACCAGGGCCTCGTCGGTGTACGCGACCTGGTGGAACTTCTCGTAGCGCTCCTTGATGCCGCGCAGCACCTCGACCGTCTCGTCCTCGGTCGGGGCCGGCACCTTGACGGCCTGGAAGCGCCGCTCGAGGGAGCGGTCCTTCTCGATGTACTTGCGGTACTCCGCCGGGGTGGTGGCGCCGATGCACTGGATCTCGCCGCGCGACAGGGCCGGCTTGAGGATGTTGGCGGCGTCCAGGCTGCCCTCGGCCGAGCCGGCCCCCACCAGCGTGTGCAGCTCGTCGATGAAGATCACGATGTTGTGGTTCTCGGTCAGCTCGCGCATGATCGTCTTGAGCCGTTCCTCGAACTGCCCGCGGTACTTGGTGCCCGCCACGATCAGCGAGATGTCGAGCGCCAGGATGCGCTTGTCGGCCAGGTAGACCGGCACGTCGCCCTGCACGATGCGGGTGGCCAGCCCCTCCACCAGGGCGGTCTTGCCCACGCCCGGCTCGCCGATCAGCACCGGGTTGTTGCGGGTGCGCCGGCAGAGCACCTGGATGACCCGCGCCAGCTCCGCGTCGCGCCCCACCAGGGGGTCGAGCTGGCCGCGCGCGGCGGCCTCGGTCAGGTCGCGCGAGAACTCGGCCAGGAGCGGCGTCTCCTTGGCCTTGCCGAGGTTGGCCTTCTCGTTCAGCATCTGCACGACGTCCTCGCGCAAGCTGTTGAGCCGCAGGCCCTTCTCGGTGAGCACCTGGGCCGCCAGGCAGCGCTCCTCGCGCATCATGCCCAGCAGGATGTGCTCGGTCCCGATGTAGTTGTGCAGCATCCGGTCGGCTTCTTCCGAGGCGTAGCCCAGCACGCGCTTGGACTCGGCCGAGAGCGGGATGTCCACGGACGTGGAGACCTTCTCGCGGTAGGCGGCGCGGCCCTCGATCTCCTTGCGGATGGTCTCGATCGACAGGTGTCCCTTGGAAAAGAGGCGCGAAGTCAGCCCCTTGCCCTCCCGGATCAGCCCCAGGAGCAGGTGCTCCGTCTCGATCGAGCTGCTCCCGAGCTGGCTGGCCTCGTAGCGCGCGAAGAAGATCACGCGCCGGGCCCGCTCCGTGTACCTTTCGAACATGGTCTTTCCTCGTCCGGCTCGGCCCGATTCTAGCCCGGATTCCACCCGGGCAGCGGGCTAGCCGGCGGCGGGCTCCAATCGGCCTGCGGCCAGGCGCAACACGCGGTCGCACAGCCCCGCCAGGGCGTCGTTGTGTGTCACCACGACCACGGCCAGACCTCTCTCCCGGTTGAGACGCCGCAGGAGCTCGTGGAGCCGGCCCCCCGTCTCCCGGTCGAGGTTCCCCGAGGGCTCGTCGGCCAGCAGCAGCCGAGGGCCCAGGGCCAGGGCGCGGGCCACCGCCACGCGCTGCTGCTCGCCACCGGACAGCGCGCTGGGCCGGTGCCCGGCCCGGGGCGAGAGGCCCAGCTCGTCGAGCAGGGCGGCGGCGGTCTGCCGGGCCAGCGCCTCGGGCCGGCGTGCGACCAGCAGCGGCATCATCACGTTCTCGAGGGCGCTGAACTCCGGCAGCAGGTGGTGGAACTGGAAGACGAAGCCGAGGCTGCGGTTGCGGAACTCGCGCAGCCCCCGCTCCGGCAGGGTCAGCAGGTCGCGCCCCTCGAAGGCCAGCTGCCCCGACTCGGGCCGGTCGAGGGTCCCCAGCACGTGCAGCAGGGTCGACTTCCCCACCCCCGAGGCCCCCACCACGGCCAGCATCTCGCCGCCGGCCAGGTCCAGGTCGAGCCCCTGCAGCACCGGCACGTAGCCGGCCGGCGTGCGGTAGCCCTTGACCAGCCCGCGGGCCTCGACCAGGGGCGGGCTCACTCGTACCTCAGGGCCTCGGCCGGGTCCAGCCGGGCGGCCCCGCGGGCCGGCAGGATGGTGGCCAGGAAGCAGGTCAGCAGGGCGCCGGTGACCACCAGGGCCGCGTCGCCCGGCAGCAGCGTGAACGGCACGTGCGAGACCTGGTAGACGTCGGCCGGCAGCTGGATCAGGCGGTAGCGGTCGAGCACCTGGCAGGCGCCCCAGCCCAGCAGCCCGCCGGCCAGCGTCCCGACCGCGCCGATGATCGAGCCCTGCAGCACGAAGATGCGCGTGACGGCAGCCCGCGAGGCCCCCATCGAGACCAGGATGGCGATGTCCTGGTGCTTCTCCATCACCATCAGGATCAGCGTGGCCACGATGTTGAGGGCCGCCACCATCACGATCAGGCCGATGGTGATGCCGATCGCCATCTTCTCCAGCCACAGGGCCGAGAACAGGCTGCCGTTCATCTGGATCCAGTCGGTGGCGGCGTAGCCCTCGCCCAGCGCGGCCAGCAGGCCGCGGGAGATCTCGCGCACCGCGTACATGTCGTCCACCCGCACCTCGACCAGCGTGACCTCGTCGCCCTCGCCGAAGCGCTTCTGGGCCGACGAGAGCGGCAGGTAGGCCCAGGCCGAGTCGAACTCGTACAGGCCGCTGCGCACGCTGCCCACGACGCGCGCCTTGACGCTGCGCGGCAGCACGCCGAGGGGCGTCAGGCGGCCGCGCGGCGAGGTGACGGTGACCACGTCGCCGGGCCCCACGCCCAGGCTGGTGGCTAGGTCGCGCCCCAGCAGCACCGGCGGCAGGCCGTCGCGGCCGTCGCCCGTCAGCGCGTCGAGGCTGCCCTCCTGGACCTGCTGGCGCAGCTCGGTGACCGTGGCCTCCGCGGCCGGCTCGATGCCCTTGAGGGTCACGAAGGCCGAGGCCGAGGCGCTCGAGATCAGGCCCTTGGTGTAGAAGGCCGGCGCGGCCCCCTGCACGTGCGGCAGCCGGCGCAGGCGCTCCATCACGGGCCGGTAGTCGTCGAACGGCTCGCCCGCCTGGCGGAAGACGCTGAGGTGCGCCGTGGCGCCCAGGATGCGCGAGCGGATCTCGCCCTGCAGCCCGGTCATCAGCCCGAGCGCGATCAGGAGCGCCATCACGCCCACGGCCACCCCGAGCACCGAGATGCCGGAGATCAGGGAGATGAAGGCCTGCTTGCGGCGCGCCGTGAGATAGCGCAGCGCGACGCGCAGCTCGAAGGGCAACCTAGCTCGCCTCCGTGCCCCGGGCCGCCCCCCCGCCTCGGCCCCCCTCGGGGCGCAGCTGCGGGAACAGGATCACGTCGCGGATCGAGGGCGAGCCGGTCAGCAGCATGGTCAGGCGGTCGATGCCCACGCCGCAGCCGCCCGTGGGCGGCAGACCGTGCCCCAGGGCGCGCACGTAGTCGTCGTCCATCTGGTGGGCCTCGGCGTCGCCCGAGGCGCGCTGGGCCAGCTGCTCGAGGAAACGCTGGCGCTGCTCGAGCGGGTCGTTCAGCTCGGAGAAGCCGTTGGCCACCTCCATCCCGGCGGCGTACAGCTCGAAGCGGTCGGCGAAGCGCGGGTCGTCGGCGCGGGCCTTGGCCAGGGGCGAGATCTCGACCGGGTAGTCCACCACGAAGGTGGGCTCCCACAGGGTCTCCTCGACGAGGTCCTCGAAGAGCTGGGCGATGCGCCGGCCGTGGCTCAGCCGGCGGTAGGGGCTGGCTTCCACGCCGTGGGCCCGGCACAGCTCGACGAAGGCCGGGTCGCCCAGGAGCGACTCGAGGCGCGCGGGGTCCTCGACGGCCGCCACGTCGGCGGTGGCCAGGGGCCCGGCGCCCCGCGCCAGGGCCTGTGCCACGGCCTCGGCCATGCGCAGGCGGCGGAAGGGGGTGGCGAAGGACAGCTCGCGCTCCTTGAACTGGAACGGCCCCGGGCCCACCCGGGCCGCCGCCGCCGCGATCAGCTCCTCGGTCACGGCCATGACGTCGCGGCAGTCGAAGTAGGCCGTGTAGAACTCCAGCATCGTGAACTCGGGGTTGTGCATGGCCGAGATGCCTTCGTTCCGGAAGTTGCGGTTGATCTCGTAGACCCGCTCGAGGCCCCCCACGCCCAGCCGCTTGAGGTAGAGCTCCGGCGCGATGCGCAGGAACAGGTCCACGTCGAGCGCGTTGTGGTGGGTCACGAACGGTCGCGCCAGGGCCCCGCCCGCGACGGGGTGCATCATGGGCGTCTCGACCTCGATGTAGCCGCGCCCGTCGAGGAAGCGCCGGATCTCCGCCACCACGGCGCTGCGCGCCACGAAGACGCGCCGCACCTCCGGGTTCGACATCAGGTCGAGGTAGCGCTGGCGGTAGCGGATCTCGACGTCGCTCAGCCCGTGCCACTTCTCGGGCGGCGGCAGCAGGGCCTTCGAGAGCAGCGTCAGCTCGCAGGCCTGCACCGACAGCTCGCCGGTGCGGGTGCGCATCAGGCGCCCGCGCACGCCCACGAAGTCGCCCAGGTCGAGCAGGTCCAGGAACAGCCGGTAGGCCTGCTCCCCCAGTTCGTCCTTGCGGGCGTAGACCTGCAGGCGCGCCTCGCCGTCCGAGAGCGTGGCGAAGGAGGCCTTGCCCATGGCGCGCCGCGTCAGCAGGCGCCCGGCCGTGGTGACCTCGACCGGCTGGGCCTCGAGCGCCGCGGCGTCGCGGCCCCCGAACTCGGCCACCACCCGGGCCAGGGGGTGGCTGCGGACGAAGCGGGTCGGGTAGGGCTCGAGGCCGGCCTCGCGCAGGCGGCGCAGGCGCTCGTGGCGCTGCCCAGACTCCTCCGGCCAGCCCTCGACCGGCGCCTGCGGCCCCGTCGTGCTCTCGTCGCTCATCGCTCCTCGTCGCTCCCCGGCTCGCGCCGCACCCGGCGGCGCACCGCGTCCAGCACCCCGTTCACGAAGCCGCCCGAGTCGGCCTCGCCGAAGCGCTTGGCCAGCTCGACGGCCTCGTCGATCACCACCGCCGCCGGCGTCCCGGGCTCGGCCAGCAGCTCGTAGGCCGCCAGCCTCAGGATGCTGCGGTCCACGGCCGCCATGCGGTCGAGCCGCCAGTTGCGGGCCGTGGCGACCAGGGCCTCGTCGATCTCGGCCTGCCGGCGCAGCGTCCCTTGCAGCAGTTCCTCCGCGCGCGCGCGCGTCTCCTCGGTGGTGGTGCGGATCTTCCAGTAGGCGGTGGCCAGCTGCTCGGGCGTGGCGCGGGTGGCGTCCCACTGGTAGAGCATCTGCAGGGCGCACTCGCGCGCCCGGGTGCGGCGTCCCATCTCAGCGTCCCCGCTTCCGGGCCCGCAGGGCCCGCAGCACGTCCACCATGGCCAGGGCGGCCCGGGCGGCTTCGGCGCCCTTGTTCTCGGGCCCCGGCGCGCAGCGCTCCAGGGCCTGCCCGGCCTCCCGCACCGTCAGCACGCCGAAGGCCACGGGCACGCCCGTGTCGAGGGCCGCGCGCTGCAGCCCGGCAGCCGTCTCGCGGGCCACGTGCTCGTAGTGGTCCGTCTCGCCGCGGATCACGGCCCCCAGGGCCACGACCGCGTCGAAGCGGCCCGAGGCGGCCCCGGCCCGGGCGGCCAGCGGCAGCTCGAAGGCCCCGGGGACCTCCAGCTCGACCAGGTCGAGCAGGCGGCCGCCGGCGGCCAGGAAGGCGCCCCGGGCACCCTCGGCCAGGCCGCCCACCACGTGGGCGTTGAAGGCCGCGCGCAGCACCAGCAGGCGCAGGCCCCGCGCCCGGGCCTGGACGCGGGGCGCCTGCTTGGCCGGCCGCGCGCGCCGGGAGGGAGCAGCCACTCGCGCTAGCGGCCCTGGAAGCGGGCCGGCCGCTTCTCCAGGAAGGCCTGCGTGCCCTCGCGCATGTCCTCGGTCGAGCACAGCAGCCCGAAGAGCGAGGCCTCGAGCTCCTCGGCCTGCTCGAAGGGCAGCTGCAGGCCCGAGTTGACCGCCTCGAGAGTGTGGCGCAAGGCCAGCGGCGCGTTGGCCAGCATCTTGCGCAGCAGCCCCTCGGCCTCGGCCATCAGCTTGTCCTTCGGCACGACCCGGTTGACGAGGCCGATGCGGAGGGCCTCCTGGGCGTCGACCATCTCGCCGGTCAGCAGGATCTCGAGGGCCCGGCCCTTGCCCACCAGCCGCGCCAGGCGCTGCGTGCCCGCGTAGCCGCACATCAGGCCGAGCTTGACCTCGGGCGTGCCGAGGCGGGCGCTCTCGGAGGCCACCCGCACGTGGCAGGCCATGGCCAGCTCGCAGCCCCCGCCCAGGGCGAAGCCGTTGACCGCCGCGACGACGGGCTTGCCGAGGTTCTCGATGGAGTCGAAGACGGCCTGGCCACGGCGCGCGATGAGCTTGCCCTGCACCGGCGTCTGGGTGGCCAGCTCGGCGATGTCGGCCCCGGCCACGAAGGCCTTCTCGCCCGAGCCGGTCAGGATCACGCCGCGCACGTCGGCCGCCGTCGCCAGGTGGGCGAAGGCCTGCTCCAGCTCGCCCAGCGTCTGCACGTTGAGCGCGTTGAGCTTGTCGGGCCGGTTGACGGTCAGGACGGCCACGCCCTCGCGGATCTCGAGCTTCAGGTTCTGGAAGTCCATGCTGCCTCCTGCCGGTCCTAGACCAGCCCCTCGACGGGCTTGGGCGGCTCCGACGAGTAGTCGTAGAAGCCCTTGCCGCTCTTGCGGCCGTAGAGCCCGGCCTGGACCATGCGCTTGAGCAGCGGTGGGGCCGCGAAGCGCGTCTCGCGGAACTCGTCGAACATGATGTTGGCGATGTAGTAGGTGGTGTCGAGCCCCACGAAGTCGAGCAGCGTGAAGGGGCCCATCGGGTAGCCGCAGCCCAGCTTCATGCCCTCGTCGATGTCGGGCACCGAGCCCACCCCGTTCTCGAGCGCGCGCACGGCGTCGAGCAGGTAGGGGACCAGCAGGCGGTTGACGATGAAGCCGGTCTTGTCGGTGGCCTTGACCGGCACCTTGCCCAGGCTCCGGCCGAACTGATGGGCGGCCTCGAAGACAGCCGGGTCGGTCAGGGGCGAGCGCACCACCTCGACCAGCTTCATGAGCGGCACCGGGTTGAAGAAGTGCAGGCCCACGAAGCGCGTCGGGCGGGCGGTGGTGGCGGCCATCTCGGTCACCGAGAGGGACGAGGTGTTCGAGGCGTAGATCGTGTCCTTGCCGCAGACCTTGTCGAGGGCCTGGAACAGCTCGCGCTTGACGGCCAGGTTCTCGGTCACGACCTCGATCACCAGGTCGCAGCCGCCCAGGTCCTCCACCTGGGTGGTACCCTTCAGGCGTCCCATCACCTCGGCCTTGCGCTCGGCCGTGAGCTTGCCCTTCTCGACGCCCTTCTGCAGGAAGCCGTCGATCTTCTTCAGGCCCTTGTCGAGCAAGTCCCGGGCCACCTCGCGCACCAGCACCTCGTAGCCCGCCTCGGCGCACACCTGGGCGATGCCCGAGCCCATCAGGCCGCAGCCCACCACGCCCACCTTCTTGATCTGCATGGCTCGCTCTCCGTCGCGCCTCAGCGCTTGAGGTTCTCGATCACGATGGCGATCCCCTGGCCGCCGCCGATACAGGCCGTGGCCAGGCCGTAGCGCGCCTGGCGGCGGCCCAGCTCCAGCATCACGGTCAGCACCAGGCGCGTCCCCGAGGCCCCCAGGGGGTGGCCCAGCGCGATCGCCCCGCCGTTGACGTTGGTCCTCTCCCGGTCGAGGCCCAGCTCCTTCTCGACCGACAGGTACTGCCCGGCGAAAGCCTCGTTGACCTCCACCAGGTCGATCTGCCGCAGCTCCAGCCCGGCGGCCTGCAGGGCCTTGCGGCTGGCCGGCACCGGCCCGATGCCCATGACCTCGGGCGGCACGCCGGCGATCCCCCAGGAGACGATGCGGGCCAGGGGCGCGAGACCGCGCGCGCGGGCCTCGTCGGCGCCCGCCAGCAGCAGCGCCGCGGCGCCGTCCACGATGCCGCTGGCGTTGCCGGCCGTCACGCAGCCGTCCTTGCCGAAGGCCGGACGAAGGCCCGCCAAGCTCTCGAGCGTGGTCTCGGGGCGCAGGTGGTCGTCCTGGTCCACAGTGACCGTGCGGCGACCCTGGGTCACCTCGACCGGCACGATCTCGTCCCTGAAGACGCCCCGGGCCTGGGCCGCCCCCGCGGCCTGCTGGCTGCGCAGCGCGAACGCGTCCATGTCCTCGCGCGTCACGCCCTTCTCCCGCGCCAGCTTGTCGGAGGTCTGGGCCATGTAGAGGCCGCAGTGCGTGTCGAGCAGGGCCACCATGAGCGAGTCCTCGAGCTTGCCCTGCCCGAGGCCGAAGCCGGAGCGCGCCCCGCGGATCACGTGCGGGGCCTGCGACATGTTCTCCATCCCGCCGGCCAGGGCCAGCCGCGACTCGCCCAGCCGGATCATCTGCGCCGCGCTGACCAGCGCCTGGATCCCCGAGCCGCACAGCCGATTGACCGTGAGGGCCGGCGTGTCGACCGGGCAGCCGGCCTTGAGCGCCACGTGGCGGGCGCCGTAGAGCGCGTCGCCGGAGGTCTGCATGGCGTTTCCCATCACGACCTGGTCGACCCAGCCGGCCTCGACCCCGCTGCGCTGCAGGGCTCCCCGGGCCGCGTGGGCGCCCAGCTCGAGGGCCGAGACGTCCTTGAAGTCCCCGACGTACTCGCGCATCGGCGTGCGCGCGCCGCCCACGATCACGACTTCCTGGCTCATGAGTCCTCGCTCGCGCGCCCGCCGGCCCGGCTGCGGGCGCTGGGGCGCTCCCCGGTGGAATC
>JBDIBD010000082.1:0-12999 GCA_039812725.1 Vicinamibacteria bacterium
GCACCCGCCACGCCCCCGCGCGCGGCCAGCCAGCGGGCCGCCAGGAGCGCCGCCACGGCCAGCCCCAGCGACACGGCCGAGACCGCCACCGCCAGCGACAGGTCGCTCTCGAGGGCGGTCATGACGGCCAGCGTGAGCGTCTGCGTGCGCCCCGGGAAGTTGCCCGCGAACATCATCGTCGCGCCGAACTCCGACAGGGCCCGGGCCCAGGCCAGCGCCACCCCCGACAGCAGCGCCGGGCGCGACAGCGGCACGGTCACCGTCCAGAAGACCCTGAGGCGCCCGGCCCCGAGCGTGCGCGCGGCCGCCTCGAGGCGCGGGTCGACGGCCTCGAAGCCGGCCCGCGCGGCCTTCACGAAGAACGGGCTGGCGATGAAGAGCTGGGCCAGCACCACGGCCAGGGTCGTGAAGGGCACGTGCAGCCCCAGCAGCTCGAGCTGCCGCGCCAGCAGGTCGCGCCCGCCGAAGGCCGCCAGCAGCGCCACGCCGGCCACCACGGGCGGGATCGTGACGGGCAGGTCCACCAGCGTGTCGACCAGGTCGCGGCCGCGGAAGGGCCCGCGCGACAGCAGCCAGGCCACCGGCGTCCCGAGCGCCACGGCCAGGAGGGTGGCGGTGACGGTGGTCTGCAGCGTCAGCCCCAGGGCCCGCAGGGCCAGGGGCGAGGCCATCTGGCGCAGCAGCTCGGCCGGCGGCTGGAGCAGCAGCAGCGCCACCAGCGGCAGCGCCACGAAGGCCAGCAGCGGCGCGGCGGCCAGCCAGGGGCCGGCCCCGACCGGCTCGGCGCCCCGGCGGCTGCGGGCGCTCACGTCAGCGCCCGAACCCGTGACGGCGCAGGACGGCCTGGCCCGCCTCCCCCAGCACCAGCTCGACGAACTCGCGGGCCCGCGCGGCGGCCGGGCTGCGCGCGACCACGCCGACGGGATACTCGGCCGTGACGTTGCAGCTCTCCGGGATCTCGAGCGCGCGCACCGCCCGCGTGGCGGCGGCGTCGGTGGCGTAGACGAAGGCCGCGTCGGCCTCGCCCAGGGCCACTCGCGCCAGCGCCGCGCGCACGCTGGTCTCCTGGCTGGCGACGTTGGCCAGCACGCGGGCCTCGAAGCTCGGGCCGTACCGGCCCGTGGACGCCAGGCGGGCGAGGGCCTGGGCGGCGTAGCGGCCGGCCGGCACCGCAGGACCGGCCAGCACCACCTGGATTCCAGGCAGCGCCAGGTCCTGCAGCCGCCCCACGCGCGCGCCCTGCGCGGGGACGGCCACCACCAGCCGGTTGGTGGCGAAGACCCGCGTGGGGCCGAGCAGCCCGGCCTGCACCAGCGCCGCGGCGTGGACGGGGTCGGCCGAGGCGAACACGTCGGCCGGGGCGCCCTGCTCGATCTGGGTGCGCAGCACCTGGCTGCCGGCGAAGCTGACCTCGACCGCCACCCCGGGGTGGGCGCGCTCGAAGTCGGCCGCCAGCTCGCCGAAGGCCTCGGTCAGCGAGGCCGCGGCGAAGACCCGCAGCGTCTCGGCGCGGGCCGGCGGGCCGAGCGCCAGCGCGCAGAGGGCCGCGGCGGCGAGGCGTCGGGCAGGCGGACGGCGAGTCATGCGCGCACCACGCCCGAAGCGATAGCACAAAGCCCGGGGCGAGGCGAGCCGGGGTCGCCTCAGCGCCAGAAGTTCAGGAAGGCCGTGATCAGCAGGGCGTTGGTGAAGTCGATGAAGAAGGCGCCCACCAGCGGCACCACCAGGTAGGCCCGCGGGGCCGGCCCGTAGCGCTCCACCAGCGCGCCCATGTTGGCCATGGCGTTGGCGGTTGTGCCCAGCATGAAGCCGCAGAAGCCGCCCGACATCACGGCCGCGTCGTAGTCGCGTCCCATCAGGCGGTAGGCCGGCAGGCAGGCCAGCGCCACCAGCGCGACCTGAGCCGCGAGCAGGACGGCCAGCGGCAGGGCCATCCCGGCCAGCTCCCAGAGCTTCAGGGTGGTGAGGGCCAGGGCCAGGAAGAGCGCCAGGGCGGCGTTGCCCAGGTCGTCGATCAGGGAGTGCGACAGGCGCAGCAGCCGGCTGGCGTCGTCGACGTTGCGCAGCGCGGCCGCGGCCAGCATCGCTCCGATGTAGGCCGGCAGGGTCAGGCCCAGGCGCGCGAAACCCGCGGAGATCCAGCTGCCCACCCACATCGCCACCAGGATCGCCACCAGCGCGCGCAGCAGCGCGTGGCCACCCGGGTCCTCGCCGGAGGGCGCCTCTACCGGAACCTCAGGCGGCTCCGCCGCCAGCGCCAGGTCGCCGGCGCTGGGCACGGGTCCGCGCACCTTCGCCGGCGGCGCCTGGCCCAGGCGGTGACGCCGGATCAGCCACGTGCCGATCGGTCCACCGAGCAGGCCGCCCGAGACGATCCCTCCCATGGCGGCCGCCACCGCCAATGTCGCCGCCCCCCCCACGCCGGCCTTCTCGAACAGCGGTGCGAAGGCCAGGCCCGTGGCAGGGCCGGCCGTGAGCGTGACGGAGCCCGCCAGCACACCCAGCAGCGGGTGCTGGCCGAGCAGCAGCGCCAGCAGCACGCCCACGACGTTCTGGCCGACGGCCAGGACCGTCGAGATCCCGAGGAAGAGCGCCACGGCCGGTCCTCCCGTGCGCAGCAGCGAGAGGCTGGCCCCGAAACCGATGGTCGTGAAGAAGGCGATCATCAGCGGCGCCTGCAGCGTCGTGTCGAGCTGCAGCAGCGTCAGGCCGCGGCTGCGGCCCCACCACAGCAGGCTGGCGGCCAGCAGCCCCCCCACCACCGGGGCCGGGACGTTGACGCGCGCCAGGAACGGCAGCAGCCGGCGCAGGCCGTAGCCGAGGAACAGCACGCAGCCCGCCAGCGCCACCGTCTGGACCAGGTCGAGCGTCACGAGCGGCCCCGTGCCCACGCGCGCACCCGGCCTAGGCCGAATGGAACTCCTTGACCTGCTCGGCCGGCGGTTCGTCGGGGAAGCTCAGGACCCGCCAGAAGCACCAGACGGTCAGCCCCCAGACGAAAATGGCCGATCCCAACATGAAGACCCAGCCCAGTGGCGTCATCGCATCCCCCCGTTCCAGACTAGTCCAGCCCGCGCTTGCCGTCGAGGTCGAGGCCCGCCGCGGCCCAGCGCTTCTCGCCGATGCGGGTGCAGACCACCAGGAAGACGGTCACCGCCACCACCAGCCCGAGCGCCAGTTGCTGGCGCCAGTCTTCGGCCACCGCCCTGACCCAGTCGCCCAGGTTCGAACGGCAGAAGGCCAGGAAGACCACGATCAGGTAGAGCGGCGTCACGTACTTCATGACGAAGCGGTAGAAGCGGGGGATGTGGATGTGGGCCCCCTGGTGGGCCTCCCGCACGCCGCGCTCGATGCCGAAGACCCACGAGAAGGCGATGATCTGGACGGCCGCCAGGATGAAGATCAGGAAGGTCCCGACCCAGTTGTCGATCGTCGACCAGAAGATGCCGCCGGTGCTGTACCAGATGACCATGAACGAGCCCACCAGGCAGATCGAGACCATCAGGGTCGTGGCCGCCTTGCGGCTGATCCCGAGCGACTCCTGGAAGAAGGCCAGGCTGGGCTGGTACATCGACAGTGAGCTGGTGATGGCCGCCAGGAACAGCATGAAGAACCACAGCGCGCCGATGACGTTGCCCCAGGCGCCCATGTGGGCGAAGACCACCGGCAAGGTCACGAAGCCCAGGCCGAAGGTGCCGGTGGCCACGGCCGCGATGGTCCCCGACAGGCCCAGGAAGACGAACGAGGCCGTCAGCGTGATCATGCCGCCGTAGCCGACCTCGAACAGCTCGTTGGTGGCGCTGGCCGTCAGGCCGGAGAGCACCACATCGTCCTTCTTCTTCATGTAGGACGCGTAGTTGATGATCACGCCGAACCCGACCGAGAGGCTGAAGAAGATCTGTCCGGCGGCCGCCAGCCAGGTCTGCGGGTTCGCCAGCGCGGCGAAGTTCGGGTTCCACATGTAGCCGAGGCCGTTGGCCACGTTCTGCTCGGGCAGCGCCGGGTCGGGGGTGCCCAGCGTCAGCACGCGGATCAGCACGATGGTGGCGCACACGGCCATGGCCGGCATGGCCCACTGGCAGAACTTCTCGATGCCGCGCGAGAGCCCGCGGAACACGAAGTAGATGTTGACCGCGAACGTGATCAGCCAGAAGACGAAGGTCTCGTAGGAGCCGCCGAAGAGCAGCCCGTCGTTGGCCGTGCCGGTGTAGTCGTTGTAGAACTTCGACGCCGCGGCGGTCTGAGCTGCGATCGGCATCGACGGGTCCACGCCCACGCCGCCCGTCAGGTAGTGCCAGAAGTAACCCAGGCACCAGGCCTCGATGTACGTGTAGTAGAACGAGACCGCCAGCGGGATCAGCACGCCGATCACGCCGAGGTAGCGAAAGGCGCGACCGCCGAAGACGCCCATCACCCCTGGCGCCGAGTGGAAGCCCTTTTGGCCGCCGTAACGGCCCATGGCCCACTCGGCCCAGCCGATCGGGAAGCCGAGGAAGAGCAGCGCACAGAAGTACGGGATCATGAAGGCCCCGCCGCCGTTCTGCGCGGCCTGGCCCGGGAAGCGCAGGAAGTTCCCCAGGCCCACGGCGGAGCCGGCCACGGCCAGGATGACGCCGAGGCGCGTGCCCCACTCCTGCTTGTGCTCGGTCATGCTCGACCTCTCAGTGCCAGCCGGGCCGGCGGTCTGTTGTCGGGACGGAACGGGCCGAAGTATGCGGATGTCACCGCGAAAGTCAACGCTCGCCCGGGCGGTGCTACACTGCACCGGCTTCTTCCCAAGGAGTGCCCTCCATGCTGCGAATCCGCCCGTCCTGGATCGCGGCCGCGCTGTGCCTGTGTCTCGGGCCGTGCGCCGCCTTCCCCGTCCTCGCCGCGCCGCAGGACCCGCCCCCCGGCGACGGTCCCTGGGTCGTGCGGGCCACCTTCACCGAGCGCCAGCAGGTCTGGCGCCTGGCCGCCGAGATCGAGCCCTGGGAGGTCCACTACGACCAGGGCTACGTCGTGCTCGACGTCGACCGCCAGGACTGGCAGCTGCTGCTGAAGCTGGGCTTTTCGCCCCAGGTCGACCCGCTGCTGACCGACGAGCTGCGCCGGCCGCGGGTGCGCCTGCCCGGGCAGCTCGCCGGCATCCCCGGCTACCCCTGCTACCGCACCGTCGAGGAGACCTACTCCGCGGCCCAGGCCATCGTCACGGCCCACCCGACCCTTGCCACCTGGACCGACATCGGCAACAGCTGGGAGAAGACGATGGGCGGCGGTCTCCCGGGCTACGACATGATGGTGCTGAAGCTGACCAACAGCGCCGTCCCCGGCCCCAAGCCGGCCCTCTTCCTGATGGGCGCCATCCACGCCCGCGAGTACACCACCGCCGAGACGCTGACCCGCTTCGCCGAGTGGCTGGCCAACAACCACGGCACGGACCCCGACGCGACCTGGATGCTCGACCACCACGAGGTGCACCTGCTGCTGCAGTCGAACCCCGACGGGCGCAAGAAGGCCGAGACGGGGCTGTCGTGGCGCAAGAACACCAACGAGGCCTACTGCGGAGCCACGAGCAACAGTCGCGGCGCGGATCTCAACCGCAATTTCCCGTACCAGTGGGGCTGCTGCGGGGGCTCGAGCGGATCGGCGTGCTCGGAGACCTACCGCGGTCCGAGCGCCGCCTCCGAGCCCGAGGTGCAGGCCGTGCGCGACTACGTCACGACGCTGTTCCCGAACGTCTGGAGCGGGGGCACGGTGCCGCCCGACAGCAGCGGGGTCTTCATCGACGTGCACAGCTACAGCCAGCTCGTCCTGTGGCCCTGGGGCTACACCTCGACCGTGCCGCCCAACGCGACGGCCCTGCAGACCTTCGGCAGGAAGATGGCGTACTTCAACGGCTACACGCCGGAACAGGCCATCGGCCTCTACCCCACCGACGGGACCACCGACGACTTCGCCTACGGCACACGCGGAACCGCCGCCTTCACCATCGAGCTGGGGACGGACTTCTTCGAGTCCTGCACGTCGTTCGAGGGGACGACCTACCCGACCAACTTCGAGGCCCTGAAGTACGCCGCCCGGGTGGCGCGCCTGCCCTACCTGCTGCCCGCGGGCCCCGACGCCCTGACGGTCGTGGCCAACCCGGCCAGCGTCACGCCGGGCCAGAACGTGACGATCACCGCCACGCTCAACGACACGCGCTACAACAACACCAACGGCACCGAGCCGACCCAGAACATCGCCGCCGGCCAGGTCTTCGTCGACACGCCGCCGTGGGGAGCCGGCCCGACGCCGGTGGCGATGGCCCCCAGCGACGGCACCTTCAACACCAAGACCGAGGGCGCCACCGCGACCCTGTCCACGGCCAACACCTGGTCTTCGTGCGCGGGCAGGATGCCTCGGGCAACTGGGGCCCGGTTAGCGGCGTGTTCGTGAACGTGGCCATCCCGGTCGAGCTGCAACAGCTCTCGATCGAGTAGGACGAACCGCCCGCCCCGTCATCCTGGGCGACGCCGCCCCGTCCCGTCATCCTGAGCGACGCCGCCGAGCCTGGAGCGAAGGATCTCCCGGGTCGTACAACCCGCGAGATCCTTCGTCGCCGGCCTGGACGGCGCCTCCTCAGGATGACGAGGGGGCGGCGCCGGCGCCGTGCCGGCCCCTCAGGCGCGGACGAAGGCGTCCTTGACCAGCCGCTCCGGGAAGAAGCTGCCGGCCTGGCCCTCGGCGGCGTAGCGGTAGACCGCGGCCGAGTAGATGCCGCCCAGCGCGCTGCTGACCAGCGCGATCGTCAGGAAGGCCAGCACCATCAGGACCGCCACGACCCCGAGCAGCAGCCCGGAGCCGAGCGCGGCCGCGCCGATCAGGCCGGCCACGCCGGCCACGGCCACGCCGAAGGTCATCAGGCCGAAGACCGCGCCGAGGCCCAGGTTCCCGGCCAGCTGCTCGCCCCAGGTGCGCTTGAGGTAGGCCGCGCTGCGCTTGACGGCCTCGATCGGCCCGACGTCCTCGACCACCAGCACGGGCACCACGAGGTACGTGGCCAGGCCCCAGGCCAGGCCCACGAACGAGGCCACGATCCGGCCGGCCAGCCCGCCCTTGCGCGCCACCGCCCGCAGGATCATCCCGACGGTGGCCGAGACCACGGCGTAGCCCAGGATGGTGCCGAGGCGGCCGAACGCCACCCGGAAGCCGTCGCCCACGGTCGGGTCGCCGCCGCGCAGGCGGATCATGGCGGCGCCCACCAGCGCGGTGTTGCAGAACAGGATCACGAAGTACTGGGTGACGTAGAACAGGAAGGCCACGACGGCGCCGAGGATCCGCACCCCGTCGTCGCCCGCCAGGGCCTTGTCGCCCAGCCCGGCCAGCACGGCCGGCACGGCGAAGGTCAGCAGCACCAGGATCGAGGCCATCCCCGACAGTAGCGGGAAGACCAGCAGCTCCTTGTCCGCCGACAGAACCCCGAACGAGGCCTTGGTCAGCTCCCAGCTGCGCGACAACCGATCGAACATGCCCACCCCCCGGGGCATTGTGACACGCCCCGGGGGAGCGCTCCCGACCTAGATCTCCTGGCCGCCGCGCGGCAGCGGCTCCTTCCGTTCCTGTCCGGCCACGATCAGCTGGTTGTCGACCCCGAAGGGGGCGATCTCGCGGGCGATGATGCCCAGCAGCATCTTGTCCACGTTCGAGGCGGCCGTGCCCACCAGCGTCACGCGTCCGCCGGCCACCACGATGCGCACCGGAGCCAGCGGGCCGGCGCCGTAGTGGGCGAACTCGAGGCTGCCGTAGATGCGCCGGTAGAGCTGCAGGCGCGTCTCGTCGTCGAAGCCCGAGACGGGCTGGACCGCCAGATCGTTGACGACGGCGGCCACGCCCGGGACGGCGGCCACGCGCTTCTCGAGATCGGTCTTGCGATAGGGCTGGTTGACCGAGCCCAGCAGGCGCACCTGGCCGTTCTCGACCTGGAAGCGCACGTCGTCGAAGACCGTGAGGTGCACGTAGCGCTGCACGGCGCGGCGGACCTCCGTCACCAGCTGCTGGTCCGACACGGGCTCGGCAGCCTGCGCCGCGCCGGCCAGAAGCAGCACGGCGCAGCCCGCCAGGGCGGGCCGCAGGAAGAGGCGAGTCATGGCGCAACTCCTTGGGCCGGCCGCGCGCCCCCGCACGGGCCGTCCACGCCCGAAGGGAGAGCAAGCGGCTTGCCGTCCACTTCCGTCAGGCGGCGTCAAGGCCTGTCAACGAATCAGCGCTTGCGCCGGCCTCGCCGTCCTCCGCGATCCCGCGGAGGACAGGGCCTGCTCTCGCGAGGGGACAGGGTCACGCGGGCGGCCGGGCCCGCCCCAGCCAGAGCGCGACGGCCGCCACCTGCATCGACCCCAGGGCCCAGCCCGCCAGCACGTCGCTCGGCCAGTGCACGCCCAGGTAGAGCCGGCCCAGGCCGATCCAGAACGCCAGCCCCACGGCCGTCGCCCAGGCCGCGCGACTCCAGGCGGGCCGCCTTCGCCCGACCAGCAGGGCCGCCAGCGGGTAGAACGTGGCCGCGGCCACGGCGTGACCGGAGGGGAACGAGGGGTCGTGCGGCGACGACAGCAGGCGCGGCCAGAGCGCGGGGCGCGGACGGTCAAAGGCGGCCTTCAGCCCCGACTGCAGCATGAAGGTCGACAGCCCGACCAGCAGCCACAGCAGCGCCAGCCGGCGCTCGCCGCGCACGAGGTGGAAGATCGCCGCGCCCAGCACCAGCACGACGCAGGCGCGCAGCGTGCCGAGCTCGTGCGACAGCACGAACAGCTGGTCGAGCCACGGGCTGGCGTGGGCGTGCAGGCCGAGCAGCAGGCGCGTTTCCATCCGGCCAGCCTAGTCGAGCCGGGCTGGCCGCGACAAGCCGCGCGGCCGCGCAGCCGCGCGACGTGGCCGGGCCGACACGCGCACGGCCTGGTGGGCCTCGCCCGCAGGCCGCTGGAAGTCGATCTCCTGCAGTCACTTGGCCTGCGAGACGCGACCGGGCACGGGCCCTGCTAGTCGGAGGGCATGAGCCGCTTCGACCTGCTCCAGGCGCTCTTCCACCTGCCGCTGTTGGCGCTGGCCGGCGGGCTGCTCCTGCGCGCGCGCCGGGCGACCGCCGTGGGCCGCCGGCCGGCGGCCCTCCAAGCGCTGCGCAGTCTGGCGCTCTTCCTGTTGGCCACGCTGCTGGCCGCCGGCCTCGGCTCGGCCGTGCTCTTCCCCGCCACGGGCTTCACGGTCCTGCGGCTCCTGGCCCAGGCGCTGTTCGGCGCGCTGCCGCTGCTGCTGCTGGTGGCGGCGCTGCTGTGGTGGCGGGTGGCCGCGCCGCTGCTGGCCGGCCTGGCGGGGCTGGGAGGGACCCTGCTCCTGGCGGTCTACACCTGGGCCTACCACGTCGAGCCGCAGCGGCTGGAGTCGCGCCGGCACGCGCTCGCCATCGGCGGCGAGACGGCCGAGGCCGCCGGGACGCTGCGCATCGTGCACCTCTCGGACGTGCAGAGCGCGGAGCCGGGCGAGCACGAGCGTCGCGCCCTGCGGGCGGCCGCCGCGCTGCGGCCCGACCTGGTGGTGCTCACGGGCGACTACGCTCAGCCGCGAGCCGGCGGCGCGACCCGCGAAGAGGTCGAGCGGCAGGTCCACGCGCTGCTGCGGGAGGAGGGCCTGGCGGCTCCGTTGGGTGTCTTCGCCGTCCCGGGCGACGTCGACCTCCACTGGCCCACGCCGCTGGAGGGCCTGGGCTGGCGCCTGCTCTCCGACCAGTCCGCCAGCCTCGCCCTGCCGGGCGGGCGCACGCTGGCCCTGGTCGGCCTGAGCCTGAACACCAGCCGCGGACGCGACCCGGGACGGCTGCGGGGCCTGCTCGACGAGACGGCCGACGCCGACTACCGAGTGGTCGTAGGCCATCGCCCCGACTTCGCGCGCACCCTCGCGCCGCTGCGCCGGGCCGACCTCGCGCTGGCCGGCCACACCCACGGCGGGCAAGTGGCGCTGCCGTTCTTCGGGCCGCTGATCACCAAGTCCTCCCTGCCCCGCCGCTACGCCGGCGGCCTCGCGGACTACGCGGGGCTGCCGCTGCACGTCTCGCGCGGGGTGGGGATGGAGCGCGGCACGGCCCCGCAGCTGCGCTTCCTGTGTCCTCCCGAGGTCTGCCTGCTCGAGGTGCGCTACCGGTGAGGCGGACCTGGCTGCTCAGGGGGCTGGTGACGATGCTGGTCGCCTGGAACGGCCTGGCGATCGTGGCCGTGCGCGCCGCCACCCACTTTGCGCAGGGACCGGGGCCGGCCGGCGCCACCGACCGTCCGAGCTGGGCGGTGCTGCCCTGGTTCGTCTCGCACGGCCTGCGGCTGCCCCGCCCGGTGAACGGCCGCACCCCTGCCGATCTGGGCTGGCGCTACGAGCGCCACGTGCTGGCCGCCCCGGGCGGTCCGGCGCTCGAGGCCTGGTGGGTGCCGGTCGCGGGCGCGCGCGGCACGGTCGCGCTGTTCCACGGCCACGCGGCCTGCAAGGCGGCCGTGCTACGCGAGGCCCGCGTCTTCCGCTCGCTCGGCTGGTCGACCCTGCTGGTGGACTTCCGGGCCTCGGGCGGATCGGGTGGCGACGTGAGCAGCATCGGCTGGTACGAGGCCGACGACGTGCGGGCAGCCCTGGAGCACGCGCGGCGCCTCCAGGCCGGGCCCGTCGTGCTCTACGGGACTTCGATGGGCGCCGCGGCGGTGCTGAAGGCGGTCCACGACGGCGCCCACGCCGACGCCCTCGTGGTGGAGTCGCCTTTCGACGACCTGGGCACGACCCTGGCGCACCGCTTCGAGGCCCGTGGCCTTCCGGCCCGGCCGGGCGCGGAAACCATGCTGGCCTGGGGCGGCCTCCTGCTGGGCCTGAACGCCTTCCACCACAACCCGGCAGAGTACGCGGCCGGCGTGACGACGCCTACGCTGGCCGTGTTCGGCGGGTGCGACCCGTGGGTGCGCCCGGCCGAGGCCCAGCACGTCTACCGCGCCCTGCGCGGCCCCAAGCGACTGCACGTCTTCGCGGAGCTGGGCCACGTCTCCTTCGCGGGCGCCCGGCCCGAGGAGTGGAGCGCGCTGGTGGCGGGCTTCCTCGAGGCTCCAGCCGCGACCAGCCGTCCCGCCGGGGGAGTGTGAGAAAATGCCCGAGGCGCCCGTTCCGGGCGCCCGAGGCCCCCTCGCGGCACGCTCGCCGCCCCGGGCCCACTCAGGGAGAGGTCACGAGATCATGGCTATCGAGTTGCCCAAGCTGCCGTTCGCGGACACGGCCCTGGCGCCGCACATCTCCGCCAACACGCTGTCGTTCCACTACGGCAAGCACCACAAGGCCTACGTCGACAACACCAACAAGCTGATCGCCGGCACCGAGCTGGCCGAGGCCTCGCTGGAGGAGATCGTCAAGGCGGCCCACGGCAAGCCCGAGAAGGCCGGCCTGTTCAACAACTCCGCCCAGGTCTTCAACCACAACTTCTACTGGCAGAGCATCGACCCCAAGGGCCCCAAGCCCCACGGCGCGCTGGCCAGCCAGATCGACAAGGACTTCGGCGGCCTGGCCAAGCTGGAAGAGGAGCTGCAGAACGCGGCCGTGACGCAGTTCGGCAGCGGCTGGGCCTGGCTGGTGTGGGACGGCGGCAAGCTGCAGGTCGCCAAGACCGCCAACGCCGAGACGCCCATGGCCCAGGGCAAGGCCTGCCTGCTCACCATCGACGTCTGGGAGCACGCCTACTACCTGGACTACCAGAACCGCCGCCCCGACTACGCCAAGGACTTCATCGCCAAGCTGCTCAACTGGGAGTTCGCCACCGCCAACTTCGAGCGCGCCCGCAAGTAGCCGTCCCCGGGGCCGCCGCGGACGCGGCGGCCCCTCGCGCTGCCCTGGCGCGCTCCCGGAGGCCTCCATGCGCACCCGCCCCCTCGCGGCACCGGCCGCCCTGCTGACCGCCGTCCTGGCCCTGGCCGCCTGCTCGCGCCCCGCCCCGGCGCCGTCCGACGGCAGCAAGCGCTACCCGCTGAAGGGCCGCGTGGAGTCGGTCGACCCGGCCCGCGGCCGGGCCGCCGTGGCCCACGACGACATCCCGGGCTTCATGCCCGCCATGACGATGGAGTTCGCCGTCCTCGATGCGGCGGTGCTGGCGGCCCTGAAGCCCGGCGACGTGATCCAGGCCCAGCTGGTCTACACCGCCGACAACCGCACCTGGCTGGAGGACGTCACGGTCACGGCCCACGGACCGGCGCCCGCCCCCGCGGCCGCGCCCGCCACGCCGCCCGGGAAGGTGGGCGACGCGGCCCCGGACGTGAAGCTCGTGGACCAGGACGACCGGCCGCTGGAGCTGTCGGCCTACCGCGGGCAGGCCGTGGCGGTGACCTTCGTCTTCACGCGCTGCCCGATGCCCGAGTACTGCCCCCTGATGATGACCCGCTTCGCCGAGGTGGCCCGGGCGCTGGCGGGCGACGCGCGCCTGCGCGAGAGCGCGCGGCTGCTCTCGGTCAGCTTCGACACGAAGTTCGACCGGCCGGCGGTGCTGCGCGACTACGGCGCGCGCTTCCAGCCCAAGGGGCTGCCCCCGTTCTCGCTGTGGCGCTTCGCCACCGGCGAGCCGGAGCCGGTGCGCCGCCTGGCCGAGTTCGCGGGCCTCGACTACGTCGAGGAGCAGGGCACGTTCACCCACACCCTGCGCACCGCCGTGATCGGTCCCGACGGGCGCCTGCGGACCGTGCGGCGCGGCAACGACTGGCCCGCCGCCGAGCTGGTGGCCGACCTGCGCGCGGCGCTGCGGTAGCCCGCGCGTTTGACCGTCCCGCGGGCCCGGCGTAGCCTTCTCGCTCCCGTTCGCCCACGGAGCGAGCATGCCCGCGGACCGCTACCAGTCGCCCGAGGAGAGCCTGGCCCGCCTGCTGCAGCGCCGGCGCTACGCGCAGGCCATCGAGATCCTGCGCTCGCGCCTGGCCCGGCAGCGCCCCGACCCGCGCACGCGCCTGCGGCTGGCCGACCTGCTGGTGGCCGCCGGGCGCGGGG
>JBDIBD010000083.1:0-12935 GCA_039812725.1 Vicinamibacteria bacterium
CAGGTGGTCTTCGCGCGCAGCGAGCGCCGCGAGCTGGCGGCCGGGGCGCGCGAGCGGCTCGAGCTGGCGGGCGAGCTGGCGCGGCCGCGGCTGTGGGGCCCGGGCCACCCCGACCTGTACGAGCTTCAGGCGGAGCTGTGGGTCGCGGGGCGGGCCGTGGACGCCGTCAGCCAGAGGGTGGGCTTCCGCGACTTCCGTTTCGTCGACGGCGGCTTCCGGCTGAACGGCCAGCCCCTGCTGGTCCGCGGCGTGGGGCTCCACCAGGAGTCCGAGCGCTCGCGCAGCGCGGTCACCGACGCGGAGATCGAGGAGGCCTTCCGGCACCTGGCCGACCTGGGCGTCAACATGGTGCGCCTGGCCCACTACCCGCACTCGGATCTGGCCTACGACCTGGCCGACCGTCTGGGCCTCCTGGTGTGGGCCGAGAACGGCCACTCGAACGAGGTCGAGCCGGGCGACAACGGCGAGGCCCTCACGCGCGAGATGGTGCGGCAGCTCCTCAATCACCCCAGCGTCGTGTGCTGGTCGGTGGGCAACGAGACCGGCTACCTGGGCGTGCGGCGCCTGGCGGCCGCCGTGCGCGAGGAGGACCCCACCCGGCCGGTCACCTACGCCAGCAACACGGGCTACCAGCGCCGGCTGGCCAAGCCGCTCGACTTCGTGGCCCACAACGTCTACGCCGGCTGGTACCCGCCCCTGCGCGTGCGCTTCGAGGAGGCCGCGCTGGAGGCCGGGCTGATCTCGGAGACGGGCGGCGGGGCGCTGCTCACGCAGCACACCGGCTACGAAGCGCCCATTCGCAAGATCGACCGCTTCGAGCCGGAGGAGTACCGCCAGCAACTGGCCGAGTCGCAGCTCGCCACGGTCTTCGGCCCGCGCCGCGACGAGGTCCCGATGTACCTGGTCTGGATCCTGCGGGACTTCGGCCTGGCCCCGCACAAGAAGTTCCGCGGCGTGAACACCAAGGGCCTGCTGACCCGCGGCAACCGGCCCAAGGACGTGTACTGGCTGTACCGCTCGTTCCTGCGCCCCGACCTGGCCACGCTGCACGTGGCCAGCCAGAGCTGGTTCCTGCGCCAGGGGCGCGAGGGCGACGCGGTCAAGGTGTACTCGAACGCGGCCGCGGTGGAGCTCTCCGTGAACGGCGTCGGGGCCGGACGCCAGGCCAACGGCGCCTACCGCCTGCCCGACGGCCAGCCGACGCGCAACGTGTTCCTGTGGCGCGGCGTGCTGCAGCCGGGACGCAACGAGGTGCTGGCGCGCGACGGAGCCGGGCACGAGGCTCGCGCGGTGCTGCACTACCTGCCCGACGGCCAGGCCGGCTGGCCCGACCGGAACGACGCCCTGGTGCGCGAGCTGCGCTCGTCCAACCCGAAGAGCCCGGCCTTCTTCATCGACGCGCCGGTGCAGGAGCAGGGGCCCTTGCACCACGATTTCACCGGCGGCACCAACAACACCTTCGCGGAGCTGCCGGAGGAGCTGCGCGGGGCGTCCTGGATCGCCACCCGGCGGCTGTCGACTCCCGCGAACCGGACCGACCTGAGCTTCCGGACCGGCGCCCCGGCCGACGTGTGGGTGCTGTGCTCGGCGGGTGGGGCGCCGCCCCCGAAGGGCTGGCCAGGGGCCGGTTTCGCCGAGGGCCAGGTGGCCGGCGAGTGGCGGGACGACGACCTGCGCCTGGTTCCCTTCCGCACCTTCCGCGCGCGCGCCGGGGCCGGGCAGGTGCTGCGCGTCCCCGGCGCCACGCTCGACTACGTCTTGCTCGTCAAGCCGGCGCGTTGAGAGCCTGGGAGCATGAGCACAAAGCGTCTACAATTGGGCGGCCACTACAGCCAGGCGGCTATGGGAGCCCGGCAATGGACGAACACGAGCATGCGGACTACCGGCACGCACTCCAACAGAACTTCAGCCCCGGCGCACCGGTTCGCGCCAAGGATCTCTTCGCAGGGCGCATCTCCCAGCTGCGATCGGTTCTCGAGGCAATCGAGGCCAGGGGTCGACACACCGTCATCTACGGTGAACGCGGCGTCGGCAAGACGTCGCTGGCCAACATCGTTGCGGCGGTCGCGGCCGAGGATGCGCTGGTCGCAAAGGTCAATTGTGACTCCGACGACGACTTTGGGTCCGTTTGGCGCAAGGTCTTCCGACAGCTCACTCTAGCGAGGAGTCGGAAAGCGCCCGGATTCACGGGTTCGACGCTGACCGCCAACACCACGCTCGAGACGCTGCTCCCGGAGACACCGGCAGCCGACGATATTCAGCGGTTGCTGGAGTTGCTGCGCCGGAGTTCGGTCGTGATACTAGACGAGCTTGACCGCATTCGTTCACAGAACACAACGAGGCGTCTCGCCGACACGATCAAGACCCTCTCCGACAACTCTGTACCGAGTACCTTGGTGCTAGTCGGCGTTGCGGACAGCGTTTCGGACTTAGTGGCCGAGCACCTTTCGATCGAGCGTGCTCTCGTACAGGTGCAGATGCCACGGATGTCGCCAGAGGAGTTGGGCGAGATCGTGGACCGCGGCTTCGCGGCCGCCAACCTTGGAATATCCCTTGGAGCCAAGAGGCAAGTGGTGGCGTTGTCCCAAGGCCTTCCCCACTACACTCATTCGCTTTCGCTGTTTGCCGGTCACAGTGCTCTGGATCGAGCGAGCCGCCTTGTGGACGAGTCTGATGTCCAAGCGGCGGTCAGGACTGCCGTGACAGCGGCGCAGCAGTCCATTCTCCAACTGCACCACAGGGCCACATCCAGCCCACGCCGCGAGAATCTCTACGGGAAAGTCCTTCTCGCTGCAGCGATGGCACCTGTGGATCAACTCGGGTACTTTGCGGCCGCCGATGTTCGCGAGCCTATGCGGAAGGTGACAGGGAAGAAGTACCAGATCCCTTCGTTCTCCCGACACCTGCATGACCTGTGTGATCCGAGGCGCGGACCTGTTCTGCAGAAGGCGGGAGCTGCCCGGAAGCTCCGCTTTCGGTTTGTCAATCCCCTACTCCAGCCGTTTGTCCTACTGAACGGCATTTCTCAGGGATTGCTGCGCGCCGACTTCGGCCCGTCGTCTCGCGGACGATTAATCATCAAGACTTAGTGGTCCCACAGCCACCGGCTAGTAGACAATGACGTTACGGAAGGAGCCTGGAGCGACGCCGGTCAGCCGCTGATACAGGAGGAGGGCTTGGTTTTCGGTCAAGCTCGCCAGGATATCCGCGGTGAGGCGCGCACGCAGCCGGGCATGCTCACGGCCCGGTTCCTTTCGGATCAGCTCGAAATCGGCCCGGAAGAGCTCAGGGACGATGCTGCCATCGTCCTTCTCCTCGACGCCACGATTCACCGCCTCTAACATCAGCTTGAAGAGCGCGGTGATCACGCGTCGCTGGCCCTGCTGCTGAGCAACCAGCGCAGGTGCGTTGTAGACGTAGACGCCCATTAGCTCCTTGAGAAGGTCCACCTCTGCTCGCAGCTCTGGGTCAACCTGGACTCTGGGGTCCGCGTTCATCTCCGGATTCAACTTCAGCGCCGGTTGACCGTTGACGCCAACCACGTAGCGCTTGATCAAGACGGACGAGAGGCGGTCCAAGTCCTCACGCTGGGACCTCTCGCCTCTATATGGACGTTCAAGCGTGGGCCCCGCGAATCCCCGGAGGCCTCGGAACACCGTGGCGGCGGCGGCGGCGTCTACGCGGTGTTCGCTCTGGCGAGCCTTCGCGTTAGAATTCGCTCGATAGACAAAGGCCTCGATCTCCTGCGGGCTCTCGATGAGGAGCCTGTCAAGTGGAATTAGACCAGCGCGGTAGAAGTCATCAAGGTCGTGGACCGCGTACGTAACGTCATCAGCCCAGTCCATGATCTCGGCCTCGGCACTGCGGCGAGGCGACAGGAGCCCCGCCGGATCGGGAGGCAACACGCCTCGGGCTGCTTGAAAGACCTCCTTCTCGGCGAAGTAGTAGCCCCACTTGTGTTGCTGCTTGCCTCCATGGCCTCTTGGCCATGGGTACTTCAGGATCGCGTTCAGCGTCGCAAAGGTCAGATCGAGGCCCCGGTGAATACCTCTCCGGACGGCTACGTGGTTCACAATTCGGAAGGACTGTGCATTCCCTTCGTATCCGTCGGTCACCCCGGCCCTCGACAAGCACCGATCCAGGGCCTCTTCTGCAATGTGGCCAAACGGGGGGTGTCCGAGATCGTGGGCAAGCGCCGCGGTCTCCGCGACATCGGGGTCAATCCAACCGACCGCCTCTAGTTCTCCCGTCTCCTTCGAAGTACCGACCACGTACTCAGCAAGCCGTCGGGCCAGCTGAGCCACCTTGAGGGAATGCGTGAGTCTGTTGTGGAAGACCGGCCCCTCGACGGCCTGGACCACCTGAGTGACATCAGCTAGACGTCGAAATGCCGACGAGTAGAGAACGCGATCTCGATCCCGCTGGAAGTCCGCTCTCTGGTCCCACGGTTCGGTAGCTGGGGCGCCACTCGGGCGAGAAGAGCGTGTACGGCTTGTGGGCATGGTGTCGTGGGCTCCTCGGCCCCCAACCAGTAGATCCGGGCAGGCCTAGCGGGATGGCTCCGCTAGCTTCCAGTCCTTCGCGACGACAATCGCGCCCCGGTCGATCAGTGATCCCACCGCGTTTCGGACATCGGTATCGCGGATGTTGCGATCCTGCGCCGTCAACTGTTGGATGAGCTCTGGCGTGCCGGTGCTCTTCTGCTCTCTCACGCGCGTCAGAATCGCCTGCTCCAGCAGCGGATTCGTGCTCATTCGATCCTCCCTCGGACCTCCAAGCTCACTCCGGCAGGATTGTACCCCCGGCTGAGTGCCCCGCTGTGTCCGCCGTAGGCGGGAAATTCTAGACCCTCAGCCGACCTTGCGCTGCTGGTCGTCCTCGGCCGCCGGCGCCGCCTTGGCTGCCAGGCTGGCCTTCAGGGCCTCCATCAGGTCGATGATCTGGGCCTTGGGGGCCTCGGGGGCGGCCGTGACCTCCTGCCCGTCGATCTTGCGCTGGATGGCGGCCTGCATGCGCTTCCTGACCTCGTCCTCGTACTGCTCGGGGCGGAACTCGTCGCGCGCGATCTGGGCGATGAGCTGCCGGGCTAGCGCCAGCTCGCCCTCGCGCACGTCCACGTCGCCCAGCTGCAGCTCCTCGAGGCGGCGCACCTCGTCGGCGAAGTGCAGCGGCTGCATCACCAGCCCGCCCTGCTGGGGCCGGATCAGCACCAGGTACATCTTGCCGCGCGCGCACCACTTGGCCACCGCGCAGCGGCCGGTTTCCTGCATGGCGGCCGAGAGCAGGCGGTAGGCCCGCTCGCCGCCCTTGTCGGGGCCCAGGTAGTAGGCCCCGTCGTAGTAGATCGGGTCGACCTTGTCGAGCGGCACGAACTCGGTGATCTCGATCGCGCGCTGGGCTTCCTCCTGCATCGACTTGATCTCGTCGTCCGTGAAGGTGACGTACTGCTCCTTGGCGAACTCGTAGCCCTTGACCATCTGGTCGCGCGGCACCAGCTCGCCGTCCTTGGGGCAGACGTACTGCTGCTTGAGGCGCGTGCCGCACTTGCCGTGCAGCAGGTTGAAGGAGACGGCCGAGGCGGTCTCGGCCGCCGAGAAGAGCTTGATCGGGATCGAGACCATCCCGAAGGCGACCGTGCCGGTGCCGATCGAGCGCGGCGGGGCCAAGGCGGTCTACCGCCGCTTCCCGCGGGCGGCGGGACGGGACGGGGCGCGGCGGGCGGGGACGCGCTTCGGCGCGGGGGCGCGGGACGGGGCGGTCTGCGGCATCAGCTCGCCCAGGGCCTTGATGGTGGCCTCGAGCGGGGCCACGTCGCGCTTGACGATGGCGATGGCCTGGCGCACCTGCTGGCCCCAGCGCTCCCGGGCCGCGCGCTCGAGCGCGGCGGCCTCCTTCTCCGTCGGCGGCCGCCGCCGGGCCATGAAGTGGCCCAGCACCGCCAGGGTCTCGATGGTGTTGATGCCCTCCACCACGTTGATCGCGGTCTGGGTCTCGACGTCCTCGCGCAGCTGCCGGATCTCCTCCCGCAACGCCGCGAGCTCGCTGTTCTCTGCCATGCCTCGCCTCGCTTGGAAAAAGCAGCGTAGCACGGGCCAGCGCCACTCCGCCGGCGAGCCGGGCTAGACTCCCGGCATGTCCTCTGCGAGCTTCCTGATCTACGGCGCCAGCGGCTACACCGGGGCCCTCGTGGCGCGCGAGGCCGCGCGGCGCGGCCTGCGGCCCGTGCTGGCCGGGCGCGCCCCGGCGGTGCGGACCCTGGCCGACGAGCTGGGGCTCGAGGCCCGCGTCTTCGGCCTCGAGGACCCGGCGGCCGTGCGCCGCGGCCTCGACGGGCAGGCCCTGGTGCTGCACTGTGCCGGCCCCTTCTTCCACACCGCGGCCGCCATGGCCACAGCCTGCGTCGAGGCCGGCGCGCACTACCTCGACATCACCGGCGAGGTGATCGTGTTCGAGTCGCTGTTCGCGCGCCGCCGGCCGGCCGAGCAGGCGGGCGTGATGCTGCTGCCGGGGGTGGGCTTCGACGTGGTGCCGACGGACTGCCTGGCAGCCCACCTCAAGCGGCGGCTGCCGGGGGCCACCCGGCTGGAGCTGGCCCTGCTGGCGCTGGGGCGCCTCTCGCGCGGCACGCTCACGACCATGGTCGAGAACCTGCACCGCGGCGGCCTGGTGCGCCGGGGGGGCATCCTGACCGCCGTGCCGCCCGGCCACGCCACGCGCCAGGTGGACTTCGGGCGCGGCACGCGCACGGTGGTCTCGATCCCCTGGGGCGACGTCTCGACCGCCTTCCACAGCACCGGCATCCCCGACGTGACGGTCTACGCCGCCATGAGCGGCGGCCAGCGGCTGGGCCTGGCGCTGATGCGTCCGCTGCGGCCGCTGCTCGGGGCGCCGTCGGTGCAGTCCTTCCTCAAGCGGCACGTGCAGGCCGGCCCGCCCGGCCCGAGCGCCGAGGAGCGCGCCCGCGGCAAGAGCCTCGTCTGGGGCGAGGTGCGCGACGCGGCCGGGGACGTGGCCCGGGCGCGGCTGGAGGGACCCGAGGGCTACGCCTTCACCGTGCTGACGGCCCTGGCGGCGGTCGAGCGGGCGCTGGCCGGACAGGTCAAGCCGGGCTTCCAGACCCCCTCCTCGGCCTTCGGGCCCGACTTCGTGACGCAGATCGCGGGGGTCACGCGGAGCGACCTGTGAGCGACGACGCGCTGGTGGTGGGCGCCGGCCCGGCCGGGCTGGCGGCCGCCATCGCCCTGAAGCAGGCCGGCCTGCGCGCGCGGGTGCTCGAGAAGGGCCTGCTGGTCAACTCGATCTTCCACTTCCCGCCGCAGATGACCTTCTTCACCACCCCCGACCTGCTCGAGATCGGCGGGCTGCCCTTCGTGTCGCCCCACGAGAAGCCCACGCGCGTGGAGGCCCTGCGCTACTACCGGCGCGTGGTCGAGCACCACGGCCTCGTGCTCGAGCTCGACCGCCAGGTCACGGCCCTGCGCCGCGAGCCGGCCGGCCTGCGGGTGGCAGCCCGCTCGCAGCGCGGCGAGGGCTTCGAGTACCGCGCGCCGGCGGTGGTGATGGCCACCGGCTACTACGACCACCCCAACCGGCTCGGCATCCCGGGCGAGGACCTGCCGCACGTCAGCCACTACTCCGGCGACCCGCACGCGCTCTGGCGCCGGCACGTGCTCGTGGTCGGCGGCAAGAACTCGGCCGCCATCGCGGCCCTCGAGGCCTTCCGGGCCGGGGCCGCCTCGGTGACCCTGGTGCACCGCGGCGAGCGCTTCTCGGACTCGATCAAGTACTGGATCCGGCCCGACCTCGAGAACCGCGTGCAGGAGGGCTCGATCGGGGCCCGGCTGCGCAGCCGCGTGCTGGAGATCCGGCCCGGGAGCGCGGTGGTGGAGGGGCCCGGGGGGCGCTGCGAGCTGCCGGCCGACGCGGTGCTGCTGCTGACCGGCTACCACCCGGACGTCGAGCTGCTGCGCGCGGCCGGCGTGACCGTCGACCCGCAGACCCTGGCCCCGCGCCACGACCCGCAGACCTTCGAGACGGACGTGCCCGGGCTGTTCGTGGCCGGCTCGCTCTCGGCCGGGCTGCAGACCAACCGCATCTTCATCGAGACCGGGCGCTTCCACGGCGAGGCCGTCGCCCGTGCGCTGGCTGCGCGGCGTGCGGCCAGCGAGTAGGATCACGTCGCCGTCCGGCACCGGAGGTTTCGGCATGGGCTTCTCTCCCTCCCCATCCTGGGCAGGCACCCAGGCGCTCGCCCTGACGCTGGCCCTGACCGCCGCGCGCGCCACGGCCGAACGCCCGGGCGACGTGCGGGCCTGGGCCGAGGCCTACGACCACGCCCGCCTGGGTGGCCCGGGCCTGGAAGCCGCCGGACGCGTCTTGGAGTGGGACCACCTGCGCCTGGAGCTGGCCGCCGGACGGCTGTACCCGGTCACGGTCGCCGGCCGCGCGGCGGGCGTGTACTTCACCGGCACGGGCCGACTGCGCTACGTCTCGGCCGAGCCGCTCGAGGCCGCGGTCTTCCGGCGCAACGTGGATGCGGCCACCTCCCTGCGGGTCGATCCCGACGGGGCCCTGGCGGAGACCGTCTCCTCGGCCGTCGCCTGGCTGCCCGTCAGCGCCGAGGCGCTGGCCGGTGCAGGCGGTTGGCCAGGCGGTGCGGCGCCGGCCGGCGCGGAGCAGGCATTCGAGCAGCAGCGCCAGTCCTGGAGCGCCGAGGCCACGCCGCGCCAGATGCTGGCCCAGGCGGCGCTCGACCCGCCGCCCGAAGAGCTGGTCGTGCTCCAGGCCCACGGGGCCCACGAGGAGCTCTTCTACGTGCGCGACACGCTGCGCGGCCAGGAAGAGGCGCTGGGGGTCGTCCGCAAGCTCAGCGAAGGCCGGCGCTGGTACCCGCCCCTCAGCCACCAGCCCCGCGGCCGCGACCGCCTGGCCGCCGGGCCCGCTCCGCTGCGGCTGGTCGCCCTGGACCTCGACCTGGCCAACCCGCGCGGCGCCGAAGCGCGCCTGACGCTGCGCGAGACCTTCGAGCTGCTCGCGCCCGCGCGCACCCTGGCCCTGGGGCTGGCCGACGACCTGGGCCCGGCCTACGAACTGCGGAGCGTGCGCCGCGAGGGGCGCGAGCTGGCCTTCGCGCGCGGGGCCGGCGAGCTGGTGGTGGACCTGGGGCGGCGGGCCGAGGCCGGCCAGCGCGTCGAGCTGGAGTTGGCCCTGGGCGGCGACGTGCTCGTGCGGCCCGGCGGCGACAACTACTGGCTGCTGCTCGGCGGCTGGTACCCCCGCCCGCTCGACCCGCAGGCGACGCTCTTCTCGTTCCATGGCGTGGTCAGGACGCCCGCGCCCTTCGTCCCGTTCTCCGTCGGCAAGCTGCTGCGCCGCTGGCAGGAGGACGGGCTGGAGTGCGCGGAGTTCCGGAGCGAGGCGCCGGTCGACCTGGTGACGGTGCTGGCAGGCAAGTACACCACGGTCAGCGAGTCGCGCGGCGCGCTGACGGTGCAAGTGTCGTCCTACGGCAACGCCAAGCCCGACGCCAGCCGGCGCCTGGCGAGCCTCGTGCACGCCTTCGCGGCCTTCTACGAGCCGCTGCTCGGGCCCCTGCCGTTCCCCGAGCTGCAGGTGTTCGAGATCAACTCCTACGGCTTCGGTGTCGCGCCCCCCGGCGTGGTCTTCATCACGAAGGAGGCCTTCGGCGCGAACCCGGTGGCCGACCCGATCGCGAACCTGGTGGTCAAAGGCATCAACCGTCGCGTGGCGCACGAGGTGGCCCACGCCTGGTGGGGCAACGCCGTCGTCCCGGCGCGCTACGAGGACCACTGGCTGAGCGAGTCGCTGGCGGAGTACTACGCCGCGCTGGCCATGACGCTTCGCGGCAAGGGCGAGTACGACGAGGCCCGCGCCCAGTGGCGCGAGGAGTCGGACGCCACGGGCAGCGTGTACCTGGCCAGCTTCCTGGTCGGGGACGGGGCCTGGAGGGACCGGCGGGCCCTGCTCTACGCCCGCGGCCCGCTGATGCTGCACGCGCTGCGCCAGGAGCTGGGCGACCAGGCTTTCTTCTCGATCTTCAAGAGCCTGGTGCGCTCGTTCCCGGGCAAGCCGGCTGGCACGCGCGACGTGTTGGCCCTGGCGCGCCTGGTGACGGGCCAGGAGCAGCGGCCGTTCTTCGACCGCTACCTGTTCGGGACGGAGCTGGCCCGGGGGAAGAAGTAGGCCCCACGCGGCGCCGCCGACGCGTGTAACATGCGGCCGCCCGTTCCATGAGCCAGCCCAGCCCCTCGCATGCGCTCGCCTCCCTGGTGACCGCGCCGCAGCCGACCTTCGGCGGGCGCTACGAGGTCGTCCGGCTGCTCGGCCGCGGCGGCATGGGCGCCGTCTACCAGGCCCGCGACCGGCGCAGCGGCGAGCTGGTCGCGATCAAGGTGCTGTCGGACGAGCTGGCCCGGCGCCCCGACCTGCAGCAGCGCTTCCGGCGCGAGGCCCGTGCCCTGGCCCTGCTGCGCCACCCCAACGTCGTGCGCTTCCGCGAGTTCGACGCCGAGGGACCGGCCCCCTTCATCGTCATGGAGTACGTCGAGGGCCGGCCGCTCGACGGGCAGCTGCCGCTGCCGCCCCAGCGCGCGGTCGAGATCCTGGCCCAGATCTGCGACGCCCTGGCGGCGGCGCACCGCTACGGCCTGGTGCACCGCGACCTCAAGCCGGCCAACGTGCTGGTCACGCCGGCCGGGCGCGTCAAGGTGACCGACTTCGGCGTGGCGGCCTTCACCCACGGCGAGCGCGACGACACGCGCATGACCGCCGCGGCCCACGCGGTCGGCACGCCCGGCTACATCGCCCCCGAGGCCCAGGTGGGCGGCACGCCCGACCCGCGCATGGACGTCTACTCGCTGGGCGTGCTGCTGTACGAGATGCTGACGGGGCGCCAGCCGATGGGGATCTTCGAGCTGCCCGGCCCGCCCTTCGACCGCGTGCTGCGCAAGGCCCTGGCGGCCGACCCGGGCCAGCGCCACGTGGACGCCGCGGCCCTGCGCCACGACCTGCTGGCCCAGACCCCGGTCGACACGCTCCCGCGCCACGAGCGCTACCTGGCGTACGGCGCGGCGCTCCTGCTGAACGTGGGCACGGCGGTGGCCCTGCCGGCCCTGATGGGCGCCGCGGCCGTCGACGGGGCGGCCTGGACCGCCGCCCTGGGGCTGGCGCTGGTGGTGATCGGCTTCGTGACCCAGGGCCGGCTGCAGCGCCGCTGGCGCGCGCTGGGGCTCGACCGCGACGCGCGCGACCGGCCGCTGACGCTGTCGCCGCCCGTGGTGCTGCTGAGCCTGCTGAGCGTGCTGGCCAGCCAGCTCCAGGGCGAGCAGTGGGGCCGCCTGTGGCCGGCCTTCCTGCCGGCCGCGACCGTGGTCGAGCCGGCCTTCCGGCTGGGGGCCCTGCTGGGCTTCTGGATGGCGGTGCAGGAGGCCCGCCGCATCGGCCGGCCGCTGCGGCGCGAGCCGCTGTTGTGGGGCGCGCTGGCGCTGCTGCTGGTTCCGCCCCTGCTGACCCTGCTGCGGCGCTAGGCTAGGCGGGCGAGTCGGTGCGCGGGAAGCAGAGCCTGCGGTAGTTGCAGCGGCGGCAGACCTGGGGCCGGTCGATCATCGGGAAGTCCTCCAGGCGGGCCAGGTTGGCGGCCGGGTCGACGAGCGCGGCGCGCATGGCGGAGGCGCTCTTGCGGATGAAGCCGGCGGCCTGGTCGAGGGCCTGGGCCGTGACCGAGCGGCGCACGTACTTGGGGACCACCAGGTAGGCCAGCTCGGTGCGCAGCTCCTCGGGCCCCTGCACCCAGCCCGCCGCGCGGGCGTAGAGGGCGTAGCCGGCGATCTGGGCGGCGTTGAAGCGCCCCTCGCCACGGCCGGTCTTCCAGTCCACGATCAGCACGTGCCCGTCGCGGTTGCGGTAGGCCAGGTCCATGCGCAGCCGCACCAGGACGTCGTCGACCTCGAAGGAGACCAGGTCCTCGACCGTCAGCCAGCGGCCGCGCCCCGACTCCCAGGCCTCGCGCAGCGTGGGGCTCGCGAAGGCGTGGCGCAGCGAGCGCATGACGGTCGTGACCACCAGGCGCTTGTCCTCCTGCTGGACCGGCTGGGCGTACTCGTGCTCGAACAGCCGGAAGCCGTCGCCGCCCGCCTCGCTCTGGCGCCAGTCGTGCAGCATCTGCTCGTGCACCGCGGCCTTGACGATGGCCTCCTGCTCGGTGACCGAGGGCAGCGCGTCGCGCTCCTTGAGCAGGCGCTCGAGCGTGTCGTGGACCACGTGGCCGGCCCACAGCGGCAGGGCCGAGAGGCGCTTGAGGCGCGCCACCTCGGGGTCCTCGTAGGCGCCGTAGTAGGAGTAGTAGTAGCGCCGGCGGCAGGACATGAAGGTCTCGTGGCGCGACAGCGACCACGAGAAGGGCGGCGGGCCGGCCGCCGTGGGCGGGCCGTTCGGGGGTGCCTGCACGGCGTCACGCTATCACGCGCCCGAGCGGCGGCAGGACCGGCGGCCTCAGACCGGCACGGCCCGGCCCAGGGCGGTGAAGAGCACCAGCCGCTCGCGCACGCCCTGGCCGCTGGCCTGGGCCAGGCCCCGGCCGTAGAGCTGCAGCTGCGCGGCGTGGTGAGCGGCCTGGGCCAGCAGGTCCGCCTCGGCCACCTGGTCGGTCTTGTAGTCCAGCACCACCAGCTGGCCGTCCTCCTCGAAGACCAGGTCGACCTGGCCCTCGAGCAGCTCGTCGCCCTCGGGGAACCACAGCTGCAGCTCGCGCCAGACCCGCCCGGCGCGGCGGGCGCGCTCCAGCTCGGGCATGGCCAGCACGCGCCGCACGTCGGCCGCGGCCCGCGCCGCCGCGGCGGTGTCGAGGCCGAAGGAGGGCGCCAGGGCCTCGGCCATGCCGGCGGCCTGCTCCGGCGCGGAGAGCGGGATCCACTCGA
>JBDIBD010000084.1:0-12866 GCA_039812725.1 Vicinamibacteria bacterium
GCCGGCCCGGGGCGCCCAGGCCGCGGCGGCCGTCGACGCCCCGCCGACCACCTAGCCTGCCTAGCGCGGGCCGACCAGGGTCCAGTCGGTCGCGGGCGGGCCCGGGGCGTCGGGGGTGGTGAACGTCCCGGCGGTGCGCGTCCCCGACAGGTCGAGGTACCAGACGACGATGCGGCCCGAGGTGGCGTTGCGCCAGACCACGTCGTTGGTCCCCGCCGTGCCGCCGGCGCCCGTGCCGTAGTCCCCGCCCGCGAGCACCTTCCAGTTGGCGTCGCCCGCGTTGGGCGGGGCGGTGAAGCGGCCGGCCACGCGCTGCACGGCCGCGCTCATCAGCCACTGCACGATCTTGCCCGAGGACCAGTTGTACCAGAGCAGGTCGCGGTTCCCGTCGCCGTCGAAGTCGAGGGCCGCCGCGACCTCCCAGTTGGGGTCCACGGCCTGGTCGGGGACGGGGATGAGGTTGCCGGCCTTGGCGGTGCCGTTCAGCAGCCAGATCACCAGCTTCTGCGAGGTGAGGTTGCGCCACAGCAGGTCGGGCCGGCCGTCGTGGTCGAAGTCGCCGGTGGCGGAGGGGCGCCAGTTGACCGCCAGCGTGGGGGCGCCGGAGAGCGGCAGCGCCGCCCGGCGCGAGGCCCCGTCCATCAGCCAGAACTGCAGCGCGCCGCTGGCCTGGTTCCAGAGCAGCAGGTCGTTGCCCAGGTCGGCGTCGAAGTCGTCGACCCCCACCACGCTCCAGTCCAGGCCGGCGGGCGTCTCGGCCAGCGGCAGGCGCGCGTCGCGCGTGGTGCCGTTCATCAGCCAGGCCTCGTGGCGTCCGCTGGGGGCGTGGCGGAAGAGCAGGTCGGGGCGGCCGTCGCGGTCGAGGTCGCCCTTGGCGAAGGCGGCCAGCTCGTCGGCCCCCACGTCCGAGGCCGCCCCGGCCGGCCGCGGCTGGCCGTCCACGTCGTCGCTCGTCCCCGGCCAGGCCGTCGCGTGGTCGACGGCGGCCGTGGCCGAGGGCCGCAGGTGCAGCTCGCCGCGCGAGGCGGCCGCGAACCAGGCGGCCTGGGCCGTCTCGAGGTTGCCGGCCAGGCTGGCGGTGGCGCCGTCGCGCTCGCGCATGGGGTGGCTGACCAGGTTGTTCACCACCGCGCCGCCGGTGGTGTGGGGGAAGCGCCACTCGATCGACGAGAAGGGCGGCGCGGTCGAGAAGACGGTGTTGTGCAGGGCGCTGGCGTAGCAGGCCTGGGTGAAGCAGACGCCGCAGTCGAAGCCGTACTCGGAGGCGAACAGCTCGGCCCGTGCGGCCGAGACGAAGTTGTTGCGCACCACGCCGCCGTAGTGGTCCACGTAGCCGGTCACGCCCGGGCAGGGAGTGTCGGGGTAGGTGCGGCCCGTGCCCGTTTCCTCCAGGCCGAAGCCCACGCCCCGCGCGTTGTCGCGCAGCCGGTTGCGCTCCACCACGGTGTCGCGGCTGCCGCGCCAGAAGTGCACGGCGTGCTCGGAGAGCCCCAGCTCGCACCAGAAGCCCTCGACCTCGTTGTCGCGCACCACCCAGCCGCGGGCCTGGTGGGCGTCGATGCCGCCCGTGTAGCAGCTGTCGCGCACCTGCGCCCGGCCGGCGTCGGTCAGCTCGAGCCGCGAGCAGGCGATGAGGCCGTCGTCGGCGTAGAAGCCGGCCACGGCCGGGTTGACCTTGACGGCCTGCTGGCCCGGGTCCACCACGCGCAGCCGGTAGAGCACCGTGCCGGTGATCGAGGCGCCCTCCGACATCACGTGCAGCGGGTGGTCCCAGGCCTCGCGCAGCGTCAGCTCGGCCACGGTCACGTTGGAGGCCACCACCTGCACGATCTCCGTCGTGACGTAGTCGCCGTCGAGCACCACCGCCGCGGGGTCGCCGCTGGCCGAGCGCAGGCTCACGCCGGGGACGTCGATCCGCAGGTAGGCGCCGTCGAGCAGGTAGGTCCCGTCGGCCACCAGGATGGTGTCGCCGGGGCTGGCGTTGTCGACGGCGTCCACGAGCTGCTGCACCGTGGACACCTGGACCACGTTGCCCGTGGGCGCCGCCAGGGGCTCGCAGCGGCCGAGGTCCACGTCGGGCGCCGCCGGCGGCCCGGCCGCGGCGGGCAGTGCGAGGAGCAGCAGGAGCGGCAGGCGGGCGGGCAGGGGCATGGCGTGCCTCCTCCCCGGCAGTCTAGCTCCGCCGGGGGGGCCGGCGTGACCTTCGTCACCACGGTCGTTGCGGCCCCCCTGGCCCTCGGGGATGATGCCGGGATGCCCCTCACGACCGCCGCCCTGCTCGCGCTGCTGCTGGCCGCGCCGGCCCCCTCTCCGGCGCCGAGCCCCGCCGGGGAGCGCTACGACGCCTTCATGAAGGCGGAGGCCCCGCCCCGGGGCGCGGCCTTCGCGCGCCTGCCGGCCGAGGAGAAGGCCGAGCTGATGAAGACCCACATGCGGCGCTACCAGCGGGCTCACCGGGCGCAGCTGAGCCCCGAGCAGAACGCCGCCATCGAGGCCAACCTGGCCACGCTGGCGCCGGGCTTCTACCGCCAGCCCGTGAGCCGCGAGTGGCGCGACAAGGCCATCGCCCTGTTCCAACAGGCCCAGGAGGTCTTCACCCGCGAGGAGATGCAGCAGCTCTTCTCGCTCGACGGCGACTACCTCCCGCCCCAGGACTGACGCGGGCCCTCAGGCCACGGCGCGCAGGCCGTCCACGTACGAGCCCAGCACGCGCAGCTCCTCCGCCAGTCCGCGCAGCTCCTGCACGGCCTCGCCCGAGGCGCCGCGCGGGTCGCCCAGCACGTCGAGGTAGAAGGCGTACTGCCAGGGGCGGCCGCGCAGCGGGCGCGACTCGATCTTCGACAGGTCCACGCCGCGGCGGGCGAAGACGCCCAGGGCCTCGTGCAGCGCGCCGGGGCGGCTGCGCAGCGTGAAGACCAGGGTGGTCTTGTCGGCCCCCTCCGGCAGGCCGGCCTCGCGCGCCAGCAGCAGGAAGCGCGTGAAGTTGGCCGGGTCGTCCTCGAGCCCCTCCAGCAGCACCTGGCCGCCGTACAGCTCGGCCGCCAGCCGCGAGGCGATGGCTGCCTGGGTGACCAGCCCGCCCCGCAGCAGGTCGCGCACGGCGCCGGCCGTGTCGTAGGCCGCCTGGGCCTCGACCCCGGGGTGTTCGGCGAAGAAGCGCCGGCACTGCGAGAGGGCCACCGCGTGCGAGGCCACGCGCCGGATGGTCTGCAGCGAGCTGCCGGGGCGGCCGACCAGGCAGTGCTCGATGCGCAGCTGGGCCTCGCCCACCACGTGCGCGCCGCTCTGGGCCAGGCGGTCGTAGTTCTCGTGGATCGAGCCGTGCAGCGAGTTCTCGATCGGCAGCACCGCGCGCTCGACCCGCCCGTCCGCGAGCGCGGCGAACAGCCCGTCGAAGGTCTCGCAGCACAGGGGCTCGACCTCCGCCCCCAGGAGGACCCGGGCGGCGGCGTGGCTGAACGACCCGGCCTCGCCCTGGATGGCGGCTCGCACGGCGGCGGCGACGGACATGGCGACCTCCCCGAAAAAGCAAAAGGCCCGCCCCGGTCGGTTCCGGGAGCGGGCCTGACGGCGGCCGTTGCGGACGGGCGCTACACGGCGCCCCGGCCCGCTCCCCTGGAGCGGGTAAAGACGAACGCGAAGCGCGAGCGGGCCGCGGCGGACATGGGACGGGGATGATCGGGCCGGCGCGGGGCGCCTGTCAAGCCGGCGGGTGCCGGGCGGCCTCGGCCGGGGCCGTGCCCGCCGCCCCTGGCCGTACGCCCAGCCACTCGAGGGCCTCCGCGGGGTCGGTCGTGAAGCGCGCGTCGAGCCCGCGGTTGACCATCACGGTCTCCGCGAAGTGGTCCTCGGCCACCGCGGCCGCGCAGCGCTGCGAGGGGCTCGCCGCCCCGGGGCGCGGCCGCTCGCCCAGGATGACGAAGCGCACGGGCGGCAGCCCGGAGGCCACGCGGCGGGCGTGCTCGCCGGCCAGGGAGGCGGCCCACTCGAAGTCGCTCATGGTGGAGAGCGTCCCGCCCAGGGCCCGGATGTCGATCAGCACGCGGCTCAGGCCGTGGCGGGCGCAGGCCTCGAGGATGCGGAGGCTGGCCCGCTGGGAGGCCGCCAGGCCGAAGACGCCGGTCACTACCGCGCAGAGGTAGCCCTGGTTGCGGTCGGCCCGCAGGGTGACGAACATGGAGCACCTGCCTCCGCCGGGTTGTCGGGCGCGCCCCCCCGGCGCGCCGCTGGGTCGCGGCGATGACTTCAATATATGTATATCGTGTGTAAAGCGCAAGTCCCGCTAGAGGGGCCAGCGGTCGGGCAGCTGGAAGGCCACCTGCGGGCGCGGCTCGGCGGCCAGCGACGCCAGCAGCGTGCGGAAGCTCTCCAGCGAGGCGTTCGAGAGCGCGTGCAGGTCGCTGTGAGCGTCCTGCACTCCCTGCCAGGGGGCCTCTCCGGCCGGCTGCAGGTCCAGTCGCCGCCGCGAGCTCAGCAGGTAGTGGGTGGCCACCTGGAAGCCGCGCCGCAGCACGTACACGCGCAGCCGGAAGCGTTCGGCGGTGGAGACCAGGAAGTGGTGCAGGGCCCGGCTCAGCCAGGCCAGGCGCACCAGGTCGGTCAGGCGGAAGTCCCCCGGACGGAGGGGCGGCAGCGGCGCCATGGCCGCCACCATGCGCGAGAAGGCCGACATGTGGGCCAGCAGCGCGCGCATGTCGGGGGCGAAGCCCTCGATCATCTCGTAGCCGGCGTCGAGCAGCTCCAGGGCCTCCGCGGTGGAGCCCAGGCGGCGCGCCGCCAGGGCCTGCTTCAGGGTCAGGTCGGCCACGGCCAGCTCGTCCTGGACGCGCTCCTCGACCTCGCGGTAGGCGCGCTCGCCGCGCGGCGTCAGCAGCAGCTCCCAGTCGCGCCACACGGCGGCCTCGTTGCGACGGCCGTCGACGTAAAGCAGCGCCAGCGCACCGAGGACGGAAAACGCGATCATCCACCACATGGGGTTCCCCCAGGTGGCTACATCTTACGCCACGGCTGCAAGCGGCGGAGCACGTCGGGCGGCACGTCCGGGAGCGGGGGCGGGCGCCAGGCGACGAGATTCCAGTAGGCCAGCAGGGCCAGGTAGGCGGTGGTGTAAGCGTAACTGGCCGGCAGGCGCACGTCCCAGCCGAAGGTCTCGAGCAGCCCCAGCGCGACCGTGAAGGTCATCAGGAACGGCACGAAGCCGCGCAGGATGGCCTGGTGCAGCGGGTGCACCGGAATGCGGTAGTAGAGCTTGGCGGCCAGCAGCGCGCCGAAGACCCAGGCCGTGCCGTGCAGCAGGCGGGCCAGGGCGGTCTGGGCCACGACGTGGGGCTGGGCCCCCAGCGGGGCCAGGAGCACGGCCCCCAGCGTCAGGGTCACGACCAGCAGGAGGCCCGCGGTCAGGGTCGCGCGGGCCCCCGGCAGGTGGGCGAACATGCGCCAGCCGATCTCGCCGGCCAGCACCAGCCGCAGCGCCGCGTGGGTCACCTCGCCCAGCAGGTAGAAGCGCCAGGTGTAGAGCTCGGGCCTCGCCAGGACCAGGAGGTTGCTGGCCAGCACGACACCGATGTAGAGCCCGAAGGCCGGAGAGTCCTTCCAGCCGCGGCGCAGGAGCAGGCCCGCGAGGAGCAGCGACAGAAGCAGGATGGTGGCGATCAGCGAGAACCACTGGATTCCCGTCATTTCTCGTCGAGTCTACCTGCTTCGCCGGGCGGAGAAGGCTCAGGGGCCGGTGGGGGGCGGGAACCCGGGGCCGAAGTCGGAGGTCATCGACCACGTCGGCGTGGTGTTGCCGGTGGGGGACGAGGGCGGGGTAGTGGGAACCTCCAAGTTCAGCCAGATCAGCAACATCAGCAGGAATTCCATGTTTCCCTCCTGGCCCCTGGGGGCCCTAGGCGGGATGGAGAATACGAAAAGTGTATACTTTGAGTCAACAAAATTATACACTGGGACTGATGGGCTGCCTTCCTCGTTGCGATGTGCGCCGGCCGAGGGTAAGATTCTCGCGTCGGACGCTTCCCTCCTGGAGGATTCCCGACGTGCCGCAAGCCGATCTGATCGACGCCTTGGTTGAGCTGGCGATGGCCGAGGAGCCGCGCCGTTCCGCCGAGCGAACCCTGAACGTCCTGGTCAAGACCTTCCGCTGCCGCGCCGGCGCCGTCTTCTCCGCCGACGAGCGCCCCAAGCTCTTCGTCGGGCACGCCATCGACGAGGGCGTGCTGGAGACCGTCAAGCAGCTCTGGCCCAACCGCCGGGCCGCGCTGAAACGCGGCGAGGTGCTGCGCCTGGACGCCGGCAACCTGAAGTCCGGCGAGACGCTGCCGGCGCAGGGACTGGCCGCGCTGGTCTTCCCGATCCTCTCGGGCGAGGAGCTGAAGGGCCTGCTCTACGTGGACGGCCAGTCCGCGCGCTTCGGCCTGACGCTCGACTTCAAGGACCTGGCGCCCTTCCTGCGCATCCTGTCGCGGGCGGTGGCGGGGACCAGCGGCAAGGCCGAGGCGGCCGCGCCCCAGATGGTGGGGATGCGGGCCCCCTCGGGCGGCATCGCCCGCGAGGAGCTGCTGCTCGTGCTCGAGCAGAACGACTGGAACATCGCCCGGGTGGCGCGCGCGCTCGACGTCACGCGCCCGACGATCTACCAGTGGCTCGAGCGGCTGGGCATCCCGCGCCGCCGCATCCCGGTCGGACAGCGCAAGGCCGCCGCGCGCTGAGGCCGCTCCCGCCCGCGCGGCGCGCCGATTGGTAGAATCGGCCGACCGCGCGGTCGGGAGGCTGCATGCAACAGGACCACGACGAGACCCTGGCGGAGTTCACCCTCAAGGCGATCGCCGCGGGCGTCGTGCTGGGGATCGTCTTCGGCGCCGCCAACGCCTACCTGGGCTTGAAGGTCGGGATGACCGTGTCGGCCTCGATCCCGGCGGCCGTCCTGACCGTGGCCGTGTTCCGCGTGTTCAAGGTCCGCGGCACGATCCTCGAGGCCAACATCTCGCAGACCATCGGCTCGGCCTCGACCTCCCTGGCCACCGGCGCCATCTTCACGGTCCCCGCCCTGTTCCTGTGGGGCACGGCCCCGCCCTACCTGCAGGTGGTGGCGCTGTGCCTGCTGGGCGGGGTGCTGGGCATCGCCGCCATGATCCCGCTGCGTCGGCTCCTGATCGTCGAGGCTCACCAGGAGCTGCCCTATCCCGAGGGGACGGCTTGTGCCGAGGTGCTGCGGGCGACCGCCACCGGGGGCGGGGGCAGCCAGTGGATCTTCCGCGGCATGCTGGTGGGCGCGGCCGTCAAGCTGCTGGTCTCGCTGGCCTTCCTGATGCCCTCCGAGATCTCGGGGGCGCTGCCGGTGCTGTCCAAGGCCGAGCTGGCCATGGAGCTGGCCCCGGCGCTGTTGGGCGTGGGCTTCATCCTGGGCTACCGCCAGTCGGCGGTGTGCGTGGCCGGCTCGCTGATCTCGTCCGTCGCGCTCATCCCCCTGATCGCCTGGGTCGGCGGCGGGCTGGCGACGCCGCTCTTCCCGGAGACCCGCACGCTGGTGGCGGACATGAGCGCCAGCGACATCTGGTCGCGCTACGTGCGCTACATCGGCGCCGGGGCCGTGGCCACGGCGGGCATCCTGACCGTGCTGCGCAACCTCCCGACCATGGGCGGAGCCTTCCTCGCCGTGGTGCGCGGCCTGCGGCGGTCCGAGCACGACGGCGCCAGGCCGCCCGAGACGGCGCGGACCGACCGCGACCTGCCCGGCGGCTACGTGATCGGCGGCATCCTGGCGGTGGTGCTCGTGGCCGGCCTCGTCCCCGGCGTGTTCGCGGGCGGGATGGGGCCGCTGCAGCGGGCGGTCTGCGCCGCTGGCGTGGGCGTCTTCGGCATGCTCTTCGTGGCCGTGGCGGCGCGCATCGTGGGCATCGTCGGCGTCTCGTCCCAGCCCACCTCCGGGATCACCCTCGTGACCCTGCTGGGCATCGCTTCGGTCTTCGCCGCCGCCGGCTGGACCGACCCCGGCGCGCGCGCGGCGGTGCTCACGGTGGGCACCATCGTGGCCATTGCCGCCTCCAAGGCCGGCGACATCTCGCAGGATCTCAAGACCGGCTATCTGGTCGGGGCCACGCCCGCCAAGCAGCAGGTCGGCCAGCTCATCGGGGCGGCCTTCGCCTGTTGGGCCGTGGCCGCCACGGTGATCCTGCTGGGCAACACCTACGGTTTCGGCGGCAAGGAGCTCGGCGCCCCGCAGGCCACGCTCATGAAGACCATCATCGAGGGCGTGCTGGCGGGCGAGCTGCCCTGGGGCCTGGTGCTGAGCGGCGGCGGGCTGGCCATCGGCGGCATGCTGTGCGGCGTCTCCGGGCTGGCCTTCGCCATCGGCGTCTACCTGCCCCTGGCCTCGATGATGCCGCTCTACGTGGGCGGCTGCGTGCGAGCCCTGGCCGAGCGCGGCGGCGAGTCGGAGAGCGAGCACGACCCCGGCGTGCTGGCGGCCTCGGGGCTGGTGGCGGGCGAGGGGCTGGCCGGCGTGGGCGTGGCCGGGCTGGTGGCCTTCGGCCTCGCGCCCAAGTCGATGGCGCCCCGGCTGGCGGGGATGGCCGGCGAGCTGGCGGCCGTGGCCACGGCGCTGCTGGTCTGCTTCTTCCTCTACCGCGCCGCGCGCAGCGTCAGGGGCCAGACACAGCCGTCCTCCTGAGCGACACCGTCCGGCTCGGGAGCGAAGGATCTGCCGGGTCGTCCACCCCGAGAGATCCTTCGTCGCCGGACAGGACGGCGGCGCCTCAGGTTGACGAGAGCGTTTCCCGCCGCGCCGTTGCGGTCCGGCCTCAGGACGACGTGCGCCGGGCCACGGCCATGAAGGGCGTGTTGCGGCGCTCGACTAGGCGCCCCTCGGCGTCGATGCCGATCAGCCCGGCCGCGCCGTTGACGCGCTCGAGCTCGTCCATCACGCGCTGCGCGGCCTGCTCCAGCGTGCCCCCGTCCGCCACCACGTCGCACAGGCGTTTGGCCGAGAGCAGCACCATCAGGCGCTCGCCCACGCCGGTCATCGAGCAGGCGGCCAGCGGCGTGGCGTAGGTGCCGGCGCCGAGGATGGGCGTGTCGCCCACCCGGCCCGGGAAGCACTGGCCCAGGCCGCCGGTCGAAGTGCCGGCCGCCAGGCGCCCCTGCGCGTCGGTCGCGACGCAGCCCACCGTGCCCAGCCGGCGCGGGTTCTCGCGGCGCCAGGCGGCGGCCATGCGCTCGTAGTCGAGCGAGCGGCAGGCCTCGTCGAGGTTGTCCTGCCAGTAGGCGATCTTGCCGGGGGTGGCCAGCACGCGCGCCTCGTGCCCCAGCCGCAGGGCCAGCTCGAGGGCCGCGTTGCCGGCCAGCATGACGTGCGCGTCCTGCTCCAGCAGGTAGCGCGCCAGGCGCACGGGGTTGCGCAGGGTCGGCACCTGCACCACCGCCCCGGCCCGCCCGTCGCTCGACATGATCGAGGCGTCGAGGCGCGCCACGCCGTCGGCCTGCAGGTAGGCCCCGGTGCCGGCGTTCAGCACCGGCTCCTCCTCGAGCTGGCGCACCGCGGCCTCGACCGCGTCGAGGGCGCTGCCGCCAGCCGACAACACGCTCCAGCCGGCGTCGGCGGCGCGCTCGCAGGCGGCGTTGCGCAGGGCTTCCTCTCCGGGGGGCGGCGTGCCGCAGCCTCCGTGAACCAACAATGCAGGTTTCATTCGGCCTCCGGTTTGACGCCCGAGCCGGCGACCGTTACCTTAGCGGCCGTCGCGCGCGCTTTCAACCGTGAGGAGCCCATGCCGCGCCGCCTGCTGGCCGCCGCCCTGACGCTCGGAACCTGCCTGTCGCCGCTGCTCTCCGCCGCGCCGCGGCGGCTGGTGGCGGTGGGCGGCGGCGACCGCCCCCCGGACGCGATGCAGCGCTTCGTGGAGTGGTCGGGCGGGCCCCGGGCGCGGCTGCTGGTGGTGACCTGGGCCAGCGGCGAGCCGGCCGAGTCGTTCGCCAACCTCGACCGCGAGCTGCGGGCGCACGGGCCGGCCGCCGTCGAGCAGGCCCCGCCGGTGCCGGTCGAAGGCCCGGCCCGGGCCCGGCTGCTGGAGCAGCTGGCCGCGGCCACGGGCGTGTTCTTCTCGGGCGGCGACCAGAACCGGGTCATGGACGTCCTGAAGGACGCCGAGCTGCTGCAGGCCCTGCGGGCGCGCTACGCGGCCGGGGTGCCCTTCGGCGGCACCAGCGCCGGCACGGCCATCATGTCCACCCCCATGATCACGGGCGAGGGCGACTTCACGGTGATCGACGCCGCCCAGGTCGAGGTGCGCGAGGGGCTGGGGCTGGTGCCGGGGGTGATCTTCGACCAGCACTTCGTCAGGCGGCAGCGCCAGAACCGCCTGTTCGGCCTGGTGCTGGCGCGGCCGGAGCTGCTGGGGCTCGGCATCGACGAGGACACGGCCCTGCTGGTGACCGACGACCGCGAGGCCGAGGTGCTGGGCCGCGGGCCGGTGCTGGTGGTGGACGGCCGCGCGCGGCCGGGGGCGCTGCTGGTCGAGCCGCTGCCGGCGGGCGCCCGCTACGACCTCGAGCAGCGCCGCCGGCTGGGGCGCTGAGGCACGCATGAGCTTCAAGCTGGTGCTCGCGCTGGCCGTGGGCGGGGCGCTCGTCAACGCCGCGCTCTTCGTGCTGGACCCCGACCACCTGCTGGCCGGGCTGGTGCTGTGGGCCGCGGCCCTGAGCGTGCCGCTGGGACTGCGGCTGTGGGAGCAGCGCCCCGTGCGGGTGCGCAGCTTGCCCCGCGCCGCCAGCTTCCAGCCCCACAGCCTGGCCCGCATGAAGGCCACGATCGAGGGCTACAACGCCGCCCCGCAGCCCGACGTCCCGGAGCTGGTGGACTACCTCCTGCACCAGGCGGCGCTGTCCCAGGCCTCCGACATCCACCTGCTGCCCTACCGCGACCACGTACAGGTGCGCTACCGCATCGACGGGCTCCTGGCCGACGTGGCCCAGCTCTCGCCGGGGCTGCGCGAGCCGGTCACGAACCGCCTCAAGGTGCTCTCCAAGGCGGTCACGTTCGTGCACGACCGGCCCCAGGACGGGCGCCTCGACGTGAAGGTCGGCGAGCGCGAGGTGGACCTGCGCGTGGCCTTCATGCCCACCCTGCACGGCGAGCGCGTGGTGATGCGCGTCCTGAACCGGGCCGAGCTGGGTTTCGGCCTGGCCAGCCTGGGCCTCAACCCGGACCAGCTGGAGGCCTTCACCGACACCGTCTTCCGGCCGCAGGGGATGGTCATCCTGAACGGCCCGGCCGGGGCCGGCAAGACCACCACCATCTACACCACGCTGCGGGCCATCCTCGACAACCGCCAGCAGGCGGCCTCGATCTACACCCTCGAGGACCCGATCGAGTACGACCTGCAGAACATCAACCAGACCCAGATCGAAGAGGCGCAGGGCTTCACCTTCGCCCAGGGGCTGCGCACCATGCTGCGCCAGGACCCCGACGTGATCATGGTGGGCGAGATCCGCGACCTGGAGACGGCCCGCATCGCCATCCAGGCCGGCATGACCGGCCACCTCATCATCACCACCGTGCACGCCAAGCAGTCGGCCGCGGTCTTCGTGCGCCTGAACGAGATGGGCGTCGACCCGCACTCGGTGGCCTCGGCCGTGACGGCCGTGGTGGCCCAGCGCCTGGCGCGCCTGCTGTGCCCGCACTGCAAGCGCCCCACGGCGCCCACGCCGGGCGAGGAGGCCAAGCTCGGCCGCCGCCTCGAGGGCAGTTTCTTCGCCGCGGTGGGCTGCGAGAAGTGCGGCCTCAAGGGCTACGCCGGCCGGCGCGGCGTGTTCGAGGTGCTGGTGGTGGACGAGGCCGCGCGCGAGCTGATCCTGCAGCGCGGCTCGCCCGACCGCCTGTACCGGGTGGCCACCGAGCGTGGCATGAGCACGCTCCTCGACAACGGCCTGCGCCTGGCCCGCGAGGGCCTGACCTCGCTCGACGAGGTGCTGCGCATCCTGCCGCCGGAGCAGCGCGGGGCATGAGCGAAGCGCCGCGCAGCCTGTGGACCGTCGTGCTCGGCCTGGGCGACCCCGAGCAGCGGCCCGAGCTGGCGCTCGCTCTGGCGCTGCTGGGGGCCCTGATCGCTGCGCCTCTCTCGCCCGACGGCGCCGTGCGCGGCCTGTTCGGCCTGCTCGCGCTGGGGCTGAGCGCGGCCCTGGCCGCGCGGGTGGGCGGGCCCCCGGGGCTCAGCCTGGCGGTGGCCGGCCTGGCCGGCACGTGGCTTTGCACCGACGGCGACTCGCTGCTGGTGACGCTGGCCCGCCTGGCCGCCTACCTGGTCCTGCCGGCCGTGCTGCTGCACCGCCTCCTGGGCGAGGAGCTGCGCCGGCGGCTGCGCGTGGAGCTGCTGCACGTCTACGCCCCCTGCGCCGTGGCGCTGACCGGCCTGCTGGCCAGCGCGGCCTGGCGCGCGGCCCAGGGCCAGCCGCACCTGGGACCCGAGCTGCGGCAGGCCTCGCTGGTCTACGGCATCTGCTACTACCTGCTGATCTTCATGGATCGCCTGCTTGCCTGGACGGCGCAGACCGAGAGCGCCTCGGCCCCCATCATTTTCCGGGGCGATTACGAACTCCCGCTCGATATCGCGCTGATCGGATTTATCTTGATCGTGGGTTGGGTGCACTCTTCCATGGTCGGTTTCTACGCGCAGGTGCAGCAGGAGCAGCCTCGCATCTTCGCCAGTAATGCCGCTAAGTTCAACCACGCCATGCAGGGCTTCTACCTGTGGCGCGTGATCTACTTTGTGCCATTGGCCTACCTGGTCTGCATGGTGCTCTGGATCGTAGCCGTACAGGCGGGTGTGCTGGCGACGCCCCTCACCCAGTGGATCGCCATGATGGCCCTGCTGGCG
>JBDIBD010000085.1:0-12716 GCA_039812725.1 Vicinamibacteria bacterium
TCCGGTCGTAGACCGCGCCGGCGATGCGGAAGTCGGTCACGACGCCGTTGCGGAAGTTCTGCGTCCCCGGCAGGCCGGCGTTGGCGTCGCCGTCGATGGTCAACTGCCGGAGGGTCACGTCCGAGGCCTGCACCAGGAAGGCGCTCGAGACCGTGCCGCCCAGGCCGCTGTTCGAGTGGTCGTCCTGCAGGTCGGGCCCGATCACCACGCCGGCCCGGCTCTGGCCCTCGATCGTGACCGGCTTGGTGATGGCGGTGTTCGACTTCAGGTACGTGCCGTTACGCACCAGCACCTGGCCGCCCGGCGTCACGTTGGTCAGACCCTTCTGGACCGTGGCCACCGCGCAGGCCGGGGCCGAGGCCGCGCTGGCGTCGGCCGTGCCGTCACACAGGGCATCGCTGCCGTCCGTGCGCACGTACATCGGCGTGGCGGTCGAGACCGCGGTGGTCTCGCTATCACCGTCGTTCGCCGGCACGGGGTCGCCGGTCGCCGACGTCACGCTGGCCGTGGCCGTCAGCAGCCCCGGGGTCACCGGTGCGGTCACGTTCACCGTCAGCGGGGCGCTGCCCGGGGCCAGGCTGGCGCGCGTGCAGGTCACCACGCCGCCGGCCTCGCCGCAGCTCCAGCCCGCGCCCGTGGCCGACACGTAGCCCGCGCCCGCCGGCAGGTTCAGCACGGCGCTCACGCCCGTGGCGGTGCTCGGCCCAGCGTTCGCGATCGCCAGCGTGTACGAGTAGGCCTGCGCCATGGCCACCGGGTCGGCGCTATCCGAGAGCGCGGCCGACAGGTCCGCCTTGGCCGTCACGCCCGTGCTCTCGCCCTCGCTGTCGTTCCCCGGGGCCGGGTCGGCCGTCGTGGCCGCTACCGAGGCCGTGTTGTTGAGCGTCCCACCCTCGGCGGGCGCCGTGACCGTGATCGTGATCGCCGGCGCCGCGCCGACGGCCAGGGTCGGCCGCGTGCAGGTCACCGTCCCCGTCAGCTCGCCGCAGGCCCAGCCCGTGCCGCTGGCCGACACGTACGCCACGCCCGCCGGCAGCGTGTCCGTCACCGTCAGCGCGTCGGCCGCGCCGGGGCCCGCGTTCGACACCGCCAGCGTGTAGTCGAAGCTGCTGCCGGCGCCGACCGGGTCGGCCGAGTCCGTCTTGACGATCGACAGGTCGGCCGGAGGCACGACCGTGAAGACGTACGCCGCGATCGAGCCGACCAGCGGGCTGCAGGTCGAGCCGTCGCCGTTCGTACAGCCGGTCCCATGCTGGCCGTCGACCGCATACGCGTAAAGGACGTGGGTGCCCAGGCTCAGCGCTGAGGTGGTCGCGCTGAAAGCTCCCGCTGAGGGCGTCGCAGCCTGCCAGGGCCCCTGCCAGGTGTCCACCTGGATGAAGACACCCTGCACCGGGGGCGGCGTCGGCGTGACCGCGCTCAGCGTGAAGGTCGGCGTCGGCGAGTAGCTGACGCCGGCGGCGAGCGGAGCGATCGTGGTCGCCAGCGGGATCGCCGAGGCCGCCTGCTCCGTCAACACCGTGACGTTGGCGCCGCCGTAATTGGCGGTGTAGAGCTTGCCCGTCAGGGGGTTGACCGCCACGGAGAGCAGGTTGGCGCCCACCGCCACCGTGGCGGTCGTGCCCGTCGCGCCGTCGATCACCGTCACGGTGTTGCTGCCGGCGTTCCCGACGTGAATCTTGTTCGTCGCCGGGTTCACCGCCACGGAGAAGGGATTCGCGCCCACCGCGACCGTGCTGGTGGCGTTCGTGGCCCCGTCGATCACCGTCACGTTGGCGCTGCTGACGTTCGCGACGTAGATCTTGTTCGTGACCGGGTTGACCGCCACGAAGGACGGGTTCGTGCCTGCCGCGACCGTGCTGCTGGCGTTCGTGGCCCCGTCGATCACCGTCACGTTGTTCCCGTTGTAGTTCGCGACGTAGATCTTGTTCGTGGCCGGGTTGACCGCCACGCTGAAGGGCGTGGCGCCGGCCGCGACGGTGCTGGTGGAGTTCGTGGCGCCGTCGATCACCGTCACGTTGGCGCTGCCGTAGTTCGCGACATAGATGCGGCTGGTCGCGGGGTTGACCGCCACGGACTGCGCGTTCGTGCCTGCCGGGACGGTGGTCGTGGCGTTCGTGGCCCCGTCGATCACCGTCACGTTGCTGCTGCCGAAGTTGGCGACGTAGATCCGGTTCGTCACCGGGTCGACTGCCACCGAGCGCGGCCCCGAGCCCACCGGGACCGTGGTGGTGGCGTTCGTGGCCCCGTCGATCACCGTCACGGTGTTGTTGCCTTCGTTCGCGACGTAGACCTGGTTCGTCACCGGGTTGACCGCCACGAAGCGCGGATTGGCGCCGGCCGCCACCGTGGTCGTGGCGTTCGTGACCCCGTCGATCACCGTCACGTTGGCGCTGCCGTAGTTCGCGACGTAGATCTTGTTCGTGGCCGGGTTCAACGCGACCGATTGCGGATTTGTGCCCGCCGGGACCGCGCTGGTGGCGTTCGTGGCCCCGTCGATCACCGCCACGTTGTTGCCGCCGAAGTTCGCGACGTAGATCTTGTTCGTGACTGGGTTCACCGTCGCGGAGAATGGACTCGAGAGCGCCGTAATTGCGCTGGTGGCGTTCGTGGGACCGTCGATCACCGTCACGGTGCCGGCGCCGAGGTGCACGACGTAGATCTTGTTCGTGGCCGGGTTCAGTACCACGGCCTGGGGGTTCGAGCCCAGCGCCACCGTGGTGGCGGCGTTCGTGGCCCCGTCGATGACCGTCACGTTCGCGCTGTTCGCGTTGGCGACGTAGATCTTGTTCGTGACCGGGTTCACCGCCACGGACCGCGGGTTCGTGCCGGCGGCCACCGTGGCGGTGCCGTTCGTGCTCCCGTCGATGACGGTCACGGTGCCGCCGTTGTTGGCGACGTAGATCCGGTTCGTAGCCGGGTTCACCGCCACGGACTGCGGGCCCAGGCCCGCCGCGACCGTGGTGGTGGCGTTCGTGGCGCCGTCGATGACCGTCACGTTGTTGCTGCCGTTGTTCGCCACGTAGATCCGGTTCGTGGCCGGGTTCACCGCCACGGACTGCGGACTCCCGCCCGCCGCGACGGTGGTGGTGGCGTTCGTGGCGCCGTCGATGACCGTTACGTCGTTGCTGCCGATGTTCGCGACGTAGATCTTGTTCGTGACCGGGTTCACCGCCACCGAGCGCGGGCCCGAGCCCGCCAGGACCGTGGTGGTGGCGTTCGTGGCCCCGTCGATGACGGTCACGCTGCCGCTGAGGTTTGCGACGTAGATCTTGTTGGCGACCGGGTTCACCGCTATGGCAGTCGGGTTGGCGCCCGTCCCGATCGTGGTGGTGGCGTTCGTGGCCCCGTCGATCACCGTCACGTTGGCGCTGTTGGTGTTTGCGACGTAGACCTTGTTCGTCACCGGGTTCAGCGCCACCGCGTAAGGGCCCGTCCCTGCACCGACCGTGGCCGTGACCGTCTGACCCGCAGCCGGAGAGGCGACGGCCCCGCACAACGCCAGGACGACCCCGACCAGCCCCGAACCCTCGCGGCGATTCCTGCGCATCTTCAGGCTCCGATCTTCGGTCGTTCCCGCGTCGTCACCCGCTTGTCGAGCGCCGGCCCGGCAGGCCAGACGCTCCAGGGAGGGAGCGTGACAGAGAACGCCTGCTTTCTCATCACCTGAATGGGTGAGCTGTCAACATTTCCACACCGAATCAATATTCTGAGGTGCTAGAATGACTTAAGCCAGTAGATCCACAGGAGGATGCACACCACGGACTGGGGTTCTCCTCCTCCAATTGGGGTAGGAAGCCCGCTCGCTTCGACTAGCCAAGAGGGGGTCCCGTTGCCGCACCGCGCTCGCCGTCGCACGGCCGGCAGGATCGGGATGGCTGCCGCCGTCGATCGCGATGCATCAGCCCACGCGCTCGCCCAGGCCTTCGCGGCCAGCGTGGCCCTGGTGGTGCGCATCTCGCCCCTCGCCAGCGGCGTCGACCTGATCGTGTCGCACGGCCTCGGGGTCGAGGAGCAGGAGGCCTGGCGCCAGCATCTCTTCGCGCACCCGAGGGAGAGCCACCCCTGGGGCCACCTGGTCCCCGGCCGGCCGCTCGCGGAGGCCGCCTGCTGGCGACAGGGCCAGGTCGCGAGCGCCTGCCGGGCCTTCCTGGATGCCCAGAAGGTCGGGCCGTGTCTCTGCGTGAGGCTCGAGTCCGATTCGGCGGAGGAGACCGTGGTCGCGTTCCTGTTTCGACCGCCCGGCGCCCGGACCTTCGAGGAGCACGAAACCCTGGCCCTCGCGGGCATGGCGCCGCACCTCCTGCACGGCGTCCGGCTGAGGGAGCGCATCGATGCGCTGGCGCGCCGCAACGCCGCCTACGAGGACCTCGTCAACCAGTTCCCGGTGGGCCTGATCGGGGCCAGCCTGGACGGGCGCATCGAGTTCTCGAACGCCGCAGCGGAGGCGGCGGCCCCGCGCCTGCGGGGGCTGCTCGAGTCTCCCGAGCGCGGCGTCCGCCCCGGAGCGCGGCTGGGGACCCGCATCCATCAGGAGCTGGTCGCGGCGCTCGATGCCCGGCGGGCGCGGCCGCTCACGCTGACGTCGGACTCGGGGGTTCCCACCCTGCTCGTGTTGAGCGCGGTGCCGCTCGGGGGCGGAACGGACCGGGGGCTGCTGGTCTTCATCAACGGCCCCGAGCCCGCTGGCCCGGCCCAGCGGTCGCTCGTGGGCCTGTTCGGCATGACGGAGGCGGAGGCCGCCGTCGCCGCGCGGCTCGGCGCGGGTCGGAGCCTCACCCAGGCGGCGGCCGACCTCGGCGTCCGGCCCAGCACGGTCCGCACGCACCTGAAGGGCATCTTCCACAAGGCCGGCGTGCGCCGACAGGCCGACCTGGTGGTGCTCCTCGGCCGGTTGCAGTGGCAGCTCCAGTCACTGCGGGCGGGCGACGGACGGGAGTAGGCCGGCCCAGCGCCACGAGGGCACTGCCGAGTCCCTTACGCGGCAGGCCCTCGCCACCCCGCCGTGCGCTCGAGCGCCGTCGCAAGGGCTGCCTGCTGGTGGAGCAGCGACGTCAGCGCCGCCAAGTCGAGCCGCCGCCAGGTGCCGTCCGCGAGGTGCTGCAGCTGCTGTTCCTGGACCCACACCGGACCCGTCGCTGCCGGCTGGTCGAAGAACGCGGCGAAGGCGGCGCGCGTGGGCGCGTCGAGCCAGCCCTTGCGCACCGGCACGCCATCCTGCATCACCACGAAGCGCGCGTCGAACGGCTCGTCCCCCGTGGAGGGCGGCCGTCCGCCGAAGAACGACGACACGCGCCCGGGCCTGATGTCGACCTGGTGCAGCTCCCAGCGCCTGCCGGCCAGGGGAGTGGCGGTCACGAGGAGATGGCCCGTCGGCCCGCGGTAGCTGTTGCGCATGCGGGCGCGAAACTCCCTCCGCACCTCGAACGGACGTCCTTCGACCTCCATCGTGAACCACTCGGTGAACTCGTCGCGCCGGCTGGTCGTGGCCCCGGCGGCCGCGGCCAGCGCGGCCAGAGCGGAGGCGTACTTCCGCCGTGTCAGCGATGGCTCGACCACCATGACGACGAAGGTGCACGCAAAGAAGACCATCGCGACCTGCGCCCACGGCGGCGCGGCGAGGATTGCGGCGAGGGCGTCGTCCATGATGGCTGGCATTATGCGCGCACCCGGTGGCGCGCCGCCTGGGCGTGCCTGGAGAGCAGCGCGGGCGTTTCAGGCGCCGGCGCCACGCTCGCCTCGCCGTCAGTCCGCCGCCTGCACCCCGATCACGAAGCTGTGTTTGAGTAGACTTGCCTCGGCTTGGAAGGCGCGGCTCCGCGGGGCGAGCCCTGCGGCTGGGTGCCGGAGGATGAACGAGGCCGATACCTGCCGGAAGCTCGTGGTGCCGCAGCTCCAGGCGGCGGGCTGGGACGACGAGCCCCATGCGATCGCCGAGCAGCGCGCGATCACGGACGGGCGCATCGTTCCGGTCGGCCAGGGCTTCGTGTGCAAGGCCCCCAAGCGATCCGGCGAAGCCATCAATCCTCGAGATCCTCGGCGAGATCCGGTCCTGACTGGGCCAGAGCCCGTCGTAGCCTGCCGGGATCCAGGAGGCAGGTCATGAAGCAGCGAGCGCCTCGCGGCAAGAAGCCCATCGCCCCCCCGGCACCCGGCGCCCCGGGCGGCGAGGTGGTGGTCTACACCGCGCCCGACGGAGCCGTGGCGGTGGACGTCACGCTGCAGGCCGAGACCGTTTGGCTGAGCCTCAACCAGATCTCGCGGCTCTTCGGCCGCGACAAGTCGGTGGTCTCGCGGCACCTACGGAACATCTTCCAGAGTAAGGAGTTAGGCCGCCGCTCAGTTGTTGCATTTTTTGCAACAACTGCCGCCGACGGCAAGACCTATAGCGTCGAGTACTTCAACCTCGACGCCATCCTCTCCGTCGGCTACCGGGTCAACTCCAAGCGCGGCACCCAGTTCCGCATCTGGGCCACCCGGGTGCTCCGGGAGCATGTGGTCAGGGGCTACTCCGTCAACCAGCGCCGCCTGGCCGAGCTCAACCAGGCCGTGCGCCTGGTCGCGGACGTGGCCCAGCGCCGCGCCCTGACCGGAGACGAAGCCACCGGCCTCCTGCGCGTGGTGGCCGACTACAGCCGAGCCCTCGCTCTGCTCGACGCCTACGACCACCAGCGGCCCATCCCGCTCACGGCGGCGGCCGGCACCGCTCGCCCCGTCACGGTGGACGATGCTCGCCAGGTCGTGGCGCGCTTGCGGCGCGAGTACGGTGGCTCCGACCTCTTCGGCCGGGAGAAGGACCAGAGCCTCGCCGGGGCGCTGGGTGCCGTCTTCCAGACTTTCGACGGCCGGGATCTCTACCTCAGCCTGGAGGAGAAGGCCACCCAGCTCCTCTACCTCCTCGTCAAGAACCACCCCTTCGTGGACGGTAACAAGCGCATCGCTGCCGCCCTCTTCCTGTGGTTCCTCGACCACAACAACGCGCTCTACTTCGACGGCCACAAGAGGATCGACGAGAGCGCACTGGTGGCGATCACGCTGCTGATCGCCGAGAGCAAGGCGGGCGAGAAGGACCAGATCACCCGCCTTGTCGTGAGCCTACTGCTCCCGGGGAGCGCATGAAGAGCAAGTGGCCGATGGTCCGGCTGGGGGAGGTGCTGACCCACCGCAAGGAGTTCGGTAGTCTCGGCTCCTCAGTCCGCCGTACGCGCGGCGGCCACGAAGATCTTGGTCGCGGCCGTCGCGCCCGCCTGGTCCCGCACCTGGCGCAGGAACGCCAGCGTCGGCTCGGCCTGGTCGTCCGGCACGACCGTGAACAGCAAGCTCGACGCGCCCGGGTGGACGCGCGAGCCGGCCTTCAGGCCGGTTCGGCCGCGGCCGACCACGCTCGGCACGATCGTGAAGCCGTGCTCGGCGCGCTCCATCAGCGCCCGCTCGAAGGCCGGCAGGGCCTCCGAGTCGGTGATCAGGACGATGGCCTGCATGGCTACTGCTTCGCGGGCGCGGGCTTGCACTCGGCGTCGGGCAGGCCGAGCTTGCGGAAGATGGTCATGGCCGGGCAGGCGTTGGTGAAGGCCGACTGGAACAGGTTGGCTCCCACGAAGGCCGTGAACAGGAAGAAGCCCGGGTGGTACCAGTAGCCGGCGGCCACCGAGGCCATCACGAAGAAGCCGGCCAACGCTCGAATCGCTCTCTCGACGGTCATGTCTCTCTCCCTTTGACGATCAGATCCTTCGTCGCCGGCCTCGACGGCGGCTCCTCAGGATGACGTTTCGGCGGCGCCTCAGGATGACGCGACGACGCCCTCGCGGTGCAGCTGGTCGGCGCGGCCGCGGCGGGCGATCAGGTAGTACACGGTCGGCACCGCCACGCGCGACAGCAGCGTGGCCGCCACCTCGCCCATCATCAGGCTGATGGCCAGGCCCTGGAAGATCGGGTCGAACAGGATCACCAGCGAGCCCACCACCACGGCCGAGGCGGTCAGCAGCATAGGCCGGAAGCGCACCACGCCGGCCTCCACCACGGCCTCCTCGAGCGGCATGCCCTGGCGCAGCTTCAGCTCGATGAAGTCCACCAGGATGATCGAGTTGCGCACGATGATGCCGGCCCCCGCGATGAAGCCGATCATCGAGGTGGCCGTGAAGAAGGCCCCGAACATCCAGTGCCCGGGCAGGATGCCCACCAGCGACAGCGGGATGGGCAGCAAGATGGCCAGCGGCACGCTGAAGGACTGGAACCAGCCGATCACCAGGATGGCGATCAGCACCAGCACCACGGCGAAGGCGATGCCGAGGTCGCGGAAGACCTCGTAGGTGATCTGCCACTCGCCGTCCCACTTCATGGCCGGCCGGTCGGAGGTGCGCGGGGCCTCGACAGCGTAGCGCTCCACGCGCGAGCCGTCGGGCAGCTTCAGCGCGTCGATCTTCTCGTTGAGCGCCGCCAGCGCGTAGACGGGGCTCTCCCGCTCCCCCGCCAGGTCGCCGAAGACGTAGACCACCGGCCGCAGGTCCTTGTGGACGATGGGCTGGGGCTCGTCGCTCTCGACCACGCGGGCGATGTCGGACAGCGCCACGGCGCCACCGGGCGTGTCCACCCGCAGCGACAGGCGCCGCTCCAGGCTGGCCCGGTCGGCGGCCGACAGGCGCAGCCGCACGGGCACGGGCTCGCGCGACTCGGGGACGTCCAGCCGGCCCACGTCGCGGCCGGCGCCGGGGCCGGCGATGGCCTCCATGGCCGCCACGGCGGGGATGCCCTTGAGGGCCGCCTTCTCGCGGTCGAGCACCACGTCGTAGCGCCGGCGCGGGGCCTCGAGCGAGTCGTCCACGTCCACGACGCCCGGGGTCGACTCGTAGAAGCCCTTGATCGTCGCGGCCAGCGACTCGCGCGCCTCGGCGGTGGGGCCGTAGACCTCGGAGACCAGCGTGTCGAGCACGGGCGGGCCGGGCGGGATCTCGACCACCTTGACGCGCGCGCCGCGGGCCTGGGCGATCTTGACCAGGGCCGGCCGCACGGCCTTGGCCAGGTCGTGCGACTGGCGGTCGCGCTCGTGCTTGCCCACCAGGTTGACCTGCAGGTCGGCCCCCGACGGCGAGCGGCGCAGGAAGTAGTGCCGTACCAGGCCGTTGAAGTTGTACGGCGCGGCCGTGCCGGCGTAGACCTGCACGTCGCTGACCTCGGGCACCTTCATCAGCTCGCGGCTCATCAGCCGCGCGGTCTCGAGCGTGACCTCGAGGGGCGTGCCCTCGTCGTGGTCGACCATCACCTGGAACTCGCTCTTGTTGTCGAAGGGCAGCATCTTCACCTTGACGAGCCCCACGCCCACCATGCCCATGGCGGCCAGCAGGATCGCCACGACGCCGGCGAAGAAGCCCCAGCGCACGGCCGGCCTGGTCACCAGCGCGGTCATGCCGCGCCGGTAGAGGCGCGTCCCCAGCCCCTCGGGGCCGGCCTCGCCGTGGCCGCCGTCGTGGGCGTCGTGGTGCTTGAAGATGCGCAGCGCCGCCCAGGGCGAGACCATGAAGGCCACCGCCAGCGAGAACAGCATGGCGGCCGTGGCGCCGGTGGGGATGGGGCTCATGTAGGGCCCCATCAGGCCGCGCACGAAGGCCATCGGCAGGATGGCCGCGATGACGGTGAAGGTGGCCAGGATGGTCGGGTTGCCGACCTCGTCCACGGCCTCGACCGCCACGCGCAGGAAGGGCTGGCCCTGCTTCTCGCGGAAGTGGCGCTCGATGTTCTCGACCACCACGATGGCGTCGTCGACCAGGATGCCGATCGAGAAGATCAGCGCGAAGAGCGTGACGCGGTTCAGGGTGTAGCCGGCCACGAAGTAGATGAAGAGCGTCAGCGCCAGCGTCACGGGCACGGCGATCAGCACCACGCTGCCGGCGCGCCAGCCCATGGCCAGGGCGATCAGGGCCGCCACCGAGAGCGTGGCGATGAGCAGGTGCTCGACCAGCTCGTTCGACTTCTCCTCGGCGGTCTGGCCGTAGTTGCGGGTGGTCTCGACCCTCACGTCGGCCGGCAGCAGGCGCGGCCGCAGGGCCTCGAGCTTGGCCAGGGCCTCCTTGCCCAGCTCGGTGGCGTTCGAGCCGGGGCGCTTGGCCAGCGCGACCGTGACCGCGGCGTGCTCGCGCCCGGCCGGCATCTGGGCCGTGGCCCGGGCCGGGCCGACCACGTGGAAGACCGCGTCGGTGGCCTCGCCCGGCCCGTCGATCACGCGCGCCACGTCCTTGACGTAGACGGGGCGCCCGTTGCGGGCCGCCACCACCACGCGCGCCACGTCGGCCTCGGTCGCGTAGAGCGGCCCCGCCAGCAGGCGCTGCTCGCGGTTGTCGCGCACGGCGGTGCCGGCGTCCATCTCGCCTGCGGCCGACTGCAGCGCGCCGGCCAGGGCGGACCAGCCCACGCCGGCCGCGTTCATGCGGTCGGGGTCGGGCTCGACCCGCACGGCACGGGCCTGGCCGCCGATCAGGTAGGCCTTCGAGGTGTCGGGGATCTGCGACAGCTCCTGGGCCAGCTCGGCCGCCAGCGGCCGCAGGTCGTCGGAAGAGCGGTGCTCGTCCTCGCTCCACAGCGTCAGCGTCAGGAACGGCACGTCGTCGATCGAGTGCAGCTCCACCGCCGGGGCCATGGCCCCGGGCGGCAGCAGCCCGCCCTGTGCGGTGAAGGCCCCGGCCGCGGTCAGGCGCTCGAAGACCTTGACCAGGCTGTCCTCGTTCGACTCGCCCACCTTGAACCGCACCGTCACCAGCGCGAAGCCGTGGCGGGCCGAGGCGTAGACGTGCTCGACCTGCGAGACGCTCCACATGGCGCGTTCGATCGGCTCGACCACGCGCTTCTCGACCTCGGCCGGCTCGGCGCCGGGCCAGGCCACGGCCACGTCCACCATGGGCACGCGGATCTGCGGCTCCTCCTCGCGCGGGGTCGAGATCAGCGCCAGGGCCCCCAGGCCCAGCGAGGCGGCGATGACCAGCGGGGTGAGCTTGCTGTCGATGAAGGCGTGGGCGATGCGCCCGGAGAATCCGACGCGCATCTCACTTCACCGTGACGGGCTGGCCGTCGGCCAGGTCGCCCGGGTCGAGCACGACCTTCTCGCCGGCCTCGAGCCCGGCCCGCACCTCGACCCGCCCGCCCGTCGCAGCGCCCGCCGCCACCCAGCGCAGCCGGGCTCGGCCCTCGGCAGCCACGAACACGCCCGACAACCCGCCCCGGGCGAAGAGCGCCGCCTTGGGGACGTAGAGCGCGGGCGGCGCGCCCGGCTTGGGGACCTTGAGACGCGCGAACAGGCCGGAGCGCAGCCCGGCCGCGACCGGCAGGTCGGCGCGCACCTCGAAGCGGTGCGTGGCCGGGTCGCCCGCGTCGGCCACGGCGCGCAACGTGGCCTGCAGGGGCTGCGGCTGGCCGTCCACCTCGGCCTCCAGCTTCTGGCCGGTGCGCAGCGCGCCCACCAGGTCGCCCTCGACCGTGGCGCGCAGCTCCAGGCCGCCCTGGCCCTCGATCTCGACCAGCGGCGCGCCCGGAGCGACCACGTCTCCCACGTTGACGCGCTTGACGGCCAGCGTCCCGGCGAAGGGCGAACGCAGCACGGCGTAGGCCAGGTTGTCCCTGGCGCCGGAGAGCGCGGCCTGCGCGCCGGCCGCGCGGGCCGCGGCGTCGTCCAGCTCGCGCTGGGTGGCGGCGCCGCGCTGCAGCAGGTTCTGCAGCCGCCGCAGGTCGGTGTCGGCCGCCTTCGCGGCCGCCTCGGCCGCGGCCACCGCGGCGCGCAGCGCGGCGTCGTCGAGACGCACCACCACCGCGCCCGCCGGCACGTTCTCGCCCTCCCGGAAGGGCAGCTCCACCACGGAGGCCGGCACGCGCGCCGCCAGCGCGGCCCGCTGCCGGGCCTGCACCACGGCCGGCACCGTGCCGAGCCCGGCCTCGCTGCGCTCGACGACCGCCACGCTGACGGCCCGCGAGGGCTTGTCCGGAGCGCTGGCCGCCGGGGCGTGGGCCGGCTTCGAGCAGGCCGCCGCCGTGAGGACGAGGCCCAGCACGCCCAGGACGCGCCCGTGATCCGCAAGTCTCTTCGTCATGTTCATCCTCGTGCCTTCGGCTCTCACAGCTCGCCCGCCGCGCGCCGCAGCTTGGCCACGGCCAGCTCCGCGTCGGTGGCCGCGCGCAGCTCTTCCAGCTCGGCGCCCAGCGCCGCGGCCTCCGTCTCCAGCTCGTCGGTCAGCGTGGCCATGCCCGCCTGGCGACGCTCCTGCACCACCCGCAGGGCCTCGCGCCCTTCCTCGGCCCCGCCCTGGGCAGCCGAGAAGCGCTCGCGCGCGGCCTGCGCGCGGCGGTACGCCATCTCCACTTCCAGGCGCACCTGGTCGGCGGCCGAGCGCGCCTCCTGCTCGGCGGCGCGCACGTCGGCCGTGGCGCCGGCCGTGCGCTTGGCGCGCCCGCCGTCGAACAGGCTGACGCGCAGGAAGGCGCCCACGGCGCCGCTCTGCTTGCCGCCCTCGAACGAGTTGCGGTCGTCCTGCACCTGGCCGAAGGCCATCAGCTCGGGCCAGGCGCCGCGCTGCTCGGCCTTGAGCAGCAGCCGCGTCCCTCGCAGCTTCGCGGCGGCCGCCTTCTGGGCCGGCCGGGCCTGCAGCGCGCGCGTCACCCAGGCGGCCTCGTCGCCCTCGACCGGGCCGGGGGCCTGCGGCCCCTCGGACGGGACGTACCGCGTGCCGGCCGGCGCG
>JBDIBD010000086.1:0-12650 GCA_039812725.1 Vicinamibacteria bacterium
ATCTCGGCCGCCTGCGCCCCCAGGGTGGCCGCGGCCAGGTCGAGCCTCAGCGTGGCCTGGGACAGGGGCTGGGCCAGCGCCTCGACCCGCGCGGCCGACTCGGCCAGGGGCCGCGCCAGCTTCAGCAGCTCCGCGAGCGACTCGGCCAGGGCCGGCGCCACCCGCGCGAACTCGCGCAGGGGCGCGGCCAGGGGCTCGAACTCGTCGGCCCGGGGCAGCCGCAGCAGCGACTCGTTGAAGCTGTCGTGGGCGAAGTGCAGGGTCTCCGAGACCTCCTGCAGCGCCCGGGCCGTGGGCTCGAGCGGCGCCAGCAGCCGCGGCGCCTCCTGCAGCGACTCGAGCAGCGGCGGGGCCAGCCGCGCGAACTCGTAGATGTGGTCGGCCAGCGGCTGGAACTCCTCCGCTCGCGGGGCCTCTGCGAGGGCCTGCCCCAGGCCCTCCACGGCCGCCTGCAGCCGGCCCTGCAGCTCGGCCAGGCGCTCCACGGCCTCGGACAGGGCCACGCCCGCTGCGGGCTTCTTGGGGGCGGCAGGCTTCTTCGGGGCCGCGGCCTTGGTGGCGCGCGGCGCGGTCTTGCGGGCGGCCGGCATCGGCAGAGCTTACCGCGGGGGCGGTCCGCTGGCGACCGCGCCGGTCACCGCGACGGCGCGCGGCGGAAGCGGAACTCCTGGCGGCTGCCGCCCTTCTCGAGCACGCTCACGAGCTCGTCCTGCCCCTCGCGGCGGTACGTCAGGCGCACCGTGCCCGGAGCGCCGACGGCCGGGCCCTCGAACGTGGCCTGGCCCGGCGCGCGGCCGACCAGCCGCAGCACGACCGGCGCGGCCTTCTCCTCTCGCGCGACGAACAGCGGGTCGAAGTGGCGCAGGCGCATCACCAGCCCGCCGTCCTCGGCCTTCAGGCTCAGCAGCTCGAACACCCGCGCCTGCCCCTTCGACACGTAGCGCCACATCCCCAGCATCGAGTCGCCCTCGGGGGCGGTCCAGACCTCCTCGGACAGGTCGCCGTCCTCGCGCCCCAGCCAGTGGCCGGCCATGAAGGCCACGTCGGCCAGCGTGGCCGGCGGGGCGGCGGGAGTGGCGACCGGGCCAGGGCTGGCCAGCGCCAGCAGGGGAGCCATCAGCAGGGCCAGCATGCGTCCTCCTCGGGAAGCGACTACTCTACCGCGGGGAGGCCCCGCGGGGCTTCGCGAGGTGAGGGGTGGAGAAGGTCAACCTGGCCGCCAAGCTGGCTCTGTTCGACGAGCACTGGAGCCCGCGCATCGTGGCCGACGTCAACGACTGCCAGGTCAAGCTGGCCAAGTTCCAGGGCGAGTTCGTCTGGCACCAGCACGACCACGAGGACGAGCTGTTCCTGGTGCTCGAGGGGCGCCTCCGCATGGACTTCCGGGACCGCCAGGTGTGGCTGGAGCGGGGCGAGCTGATCGTGGTGCCGCGCGGCGTCGAGCACCGGCCCGTGGCCGAGCAGGAGGTGCACGTGCTGCTGGTGGAGCCGCGCGGCACCGTCAACACCGGCGACGTGCGGGAGGCCCGCACGGTGGAACGCCCGGAGCGGCTCTGAGGTCCATTTTCCAGAACCCGGGGCGCCCGCCCTGCGTTACCATCCCGGGGCCATGATCGGCAGGCAGCTCAAGCACTACGTCGTCGAGGAGGCCCTCGGCCGCGGGGGCATGGGCGAGGTCTGGCGCGCCCGCGACACGCGTCTCGACCGCAGCGTGGCCCTCAAGCTGCTGCCGGCCGAGTTCACCCGCGACGAGGACCGCAAGCGGCGCTTCTTCCAGGAGGCCCGCGCGGCCTCGGCCGTGAGCCACCCGGCCATCGCCCAGGTCTACGACGTCGACGAGGTCGACGGCACGGCCTTCATCGTGATGGAGCTGGTCCCCGGCAAGACCGTGCGGGCCCTGCTGCAGAACCGCGAGCTCGACCTGCTGGGGGCCCTGGCCGTGGGCATCCAGGTGGGCGAGGGGCTGGCCAAGGCCCACGAGGCCGGCATCGTGCACCGCGACCTCAAGCCCGAGAACGTGATCGTGACCCCCGACGGCCACGCCAAGATCCTGGACTTCGGCCTGGCCAAGCTGCTCGAGCCCTCGGGGCCGAAGGCCGGCGACGACCTCTCGCACATGGAGACCGTGGCCCGCACCCAGGCCGGGATCGTGGTCGGCACGCTGCGCTACATGAGCCCCGAGCAGGCCCGCGGGCTGGCGGTGGACGGGCGCAGCGACCTCTTCTCGCTGGGCGTGATGGTCTACGAGATGGTCACCGGGCAGGTGCCCTTCTCGGGCCAGACCGCCATCGACACGCTGCACGCCATCGCCTTCGAGGAGTCGCGGGCGGTCACGGCCCTGCGCCCCAACCTGCCGCCCGGCCTGCAGCGGGTGCTGACGCGCTGCCTGCGCAAGCGCGCCGAGGACCGCTTCGCGGACGCCCGCGAGCTGGTAGTGGAGCTGAAGGCGGTGCAGCGCGAGGTCGAGACCGGCATCTCGACGCCCGTGACCCTCTCGGACAGGCTGGCCGAGGCCTGGCAGTCGCTGCGCGACAAGGCCCCGGGCGTGCGCTGGGCCTGGGTGGTGGGCCTGGTGGTGCTGCTGGCCCTGCCCCTGGCCTTCCTGCTCTCGCGCGACGGGGCCTTCGGCCTGATCTTCACCTGGGGGCTGATCGGGCTGTTCGTCTGGCGCCGCCTGCGCAACCGCCGCCGGCGGCTGGTGCGCAAGTTCTCGACCAAGGCGGCCCGCCTGGCCGAGGTGCGCGTGGTGGCCTACGAGGGGACGCGCGTGACCGTGCTGGTGGACAAGGCCCTGGCCAAGACCTACCTGCGCCTCAACCAGCTGCTCGAGGGGGTCAACCAGTCGATGTTCTTCGGCCAGCCGCTGACCCTCGACGTGCGCGAGAACCCCGACCCGGGCCAGACCCGCGCCATCTTCACGGGCTCCGGCGTGGTCTACGTGCGCAAGGACGTGCTCGACGCCGAGGTCTGAGCGCCCGGCTCAGACCGTCGCGCCGGCCCCCTCCGAGGCGGCCTCGGAAAAGGCCGCCGCCAGCATCTCGCGGCCGTCGCGGTTGCGAGCCTGCTTGACGCCCTCGTTGGCGAGCGTGTCGCCCCGCCGGGAACGGCCGTGGTGCTGTCGCCAGCCCTCGGCCTCCAGGGCGTGCAAGCGGGCCAGGCCGACGAAGTCCTGGGAGGGGCGCAGGCCCGCCGCGCGGGCCCCGCGCCCGGACCACCAGGCGCCCGCGAAGACGAAGGCCGGCAGGGCGAGGGCGAGGAAGACCAGGGCGCGCAGGACGTCGGCGAGCGGCAGCAGGCCCGCCAGGAGAGCCGCGGGCAGCACCGCCGCCACCTGCACGAAGGGCGTGCGCGCGGCCAGGCGCTCGTGCACGGCCGCGCACTGGTCGCCGCGCGGCACGAGGAACAGCCGCCGACGCGGCCAGGCCTCGATCGTGGCCGGGGCCGGTTGGCCCTCGGCCGGAGCGCGCAGCTCGAGCAGCAGGGAGGGCCAACCCGCCGCCTCGCGGCCGCAGAACCAGCAGGCCGGCGCGGCGGCCAGGTGGCCGGCGAAGTCGAACTCGTCGCTCATGGGAGGAAGGACGCGCAGCAGCCCACCGGGTTACCGGGAGGAGAGGCGGGGCGCCGCCGCGCGGGCGGCGCCCCGGAGCGGGTCAGTTCTGCGAGGGGTTGTTCTCGGCGAAGTACTCGTGGCTGTCGGCGTTGTCGATGGCCTTGGTGGTGTTGCTCTTCGCCAGGCTCTTGCAGGCCGACTGGCCGTAGGCCCAGTCGTCGGTCGAGGCCACCGCCGTGAAGTGCGAGGTCTCGTGCACCAGCGTGCCGGCCTTGGAGTCGGTGCCGGTGTTGGGGGCGCTCCAGAAGGCGTTGCAGAGGTACACGATGTAGGGCTGGCTCGGGTAGACGTAGGCGTAGGCGCTGTCGGTGCAGCCGCAGTCGAAGGTGAAGGTCTTGGTCTTGAAGGCGCTGTCGATCTTCGAGAAGTGCGTGCGCACCGTCGAGTAGCGGGTGCTGTTGTAGGTGCCGAACCAGGTCGTGTAGCGCGCCCCGGCCGTGCCGGCGGTCAGGTAGGCGAGGGCGTTGGTGGAGTAGGTCTGGGCCGAGTTGAGGGCGGTCCTGAGCGAGGTCTGGCGCGAGCTCGAGCAGTTGCGGAAGCCCGGCGTGAGCGCGTCGGGCTCGGGCGCCTCCTCGGCGGTCGCGAAGGCCGAGAGGTCCTCGCCCTCGAGCCACAGCACCAGCGCGTCGCCCGCGGGCGCCTCGGCCGCGCCGAGTCCGAACGGGTCGGACAGCTCGGCGCGGTAGCGCACGGTGTACTCGCCCGGGCGCGACATGTCGTAGAGCGAGTTCAGGGGCACGGCGGCGCTGAGCGTCTGGCCGGGCCGCAGCGTGAGGTAGTCCGAATCCTGCGGCGCCGGGCGCTTGAAGGTGCGGCCGAGGTAGGCGACCTCCTTGCCGTTCCAGGTGACCTCGAAGATGTCGTCGTCGACGCCGAGGAAGGGCGTGTGCCAGCGCAGCACGCGGGCGGCGCGGTCGCCGGAGTTGGCCAGCGAGAACTGCACCACGGCCTCGTCGCCCGTCTGCAGCGCGGCGCGTCCGGTCTCGAGCCGGCTCTCCAGCCTGGCGGCCGCCTCGGCCGGGAAGGACACGGCCAGGGCCAGGCCGAAGATCGCCAGCGCCCCCGTCAGGGTCCGTCGGTTCATGAAAAGCCTCCGCTGATTCGAGTGGTCGGCCAGAGTCCAGTGGCGTGCGCGCCGATGGCGCGACACGCACCAGGGCACCGCGCGGCGGTCCGCACGGAGCAGGGAGAGAAGCTGGACGCTGACTTTGGGACGAGAGGCTAGAGGGACGCGCCCGGGCTTGTCAAGACTTTTTCCGGAGCGCCGCCGGCGGGCCGGGGCCGGGAGCGCGCGCCGCTCCGTGACAGAATGCCCGCGTGCTGCCGCCTGGAACGCGCGCCCGCGCGCTGGCCGCCGTCCCCTACCTCGTGTTCCTGGGCCTCGCGCTGCCCTGGCTCGGGGCCGTGCCGATCTGGGACGGCATGTACTACTACGACTGCGTGCTGCGGGCCACGCAGCCCCCGTACCCGCTTTCGGCCTTTTCGTGCGCCGACCACCCGCCCGGCTACCTGATGCTGGCGGGCTGGCCCCAGTACCTGCTGCCCGGCAGCGTGGTGGCCCTGAACCTGGCCAACCTGGCCTGGATGTGCGTGGGCATCGCCGGCCTGGCGCGGCTGGTGGAGACGCTGGCGGGGGAGACGGTCTCCGCCTTCGAGAAGGCGCTGGTGGCGACGGTGTTCGCCAGCGCGCCCCTGGTGGTGGCGGTCACGTACCACTTCGCCGCCGACCAGGGGCTGCTGGTCTTCTACCCGTGGGTGCTCGACGCGCTGCTGCGGCGCCGCCCCCTGCAGGCGCTCGTGGCCGGCGTGGGCCTGACCTTTTCCAAGGAGCCGGGCCTGGGCCTCTACGGCATCGCCTGGCTGGCGCTGGTGCTGCCCGGCGCGCACGAGCTGCTGGCGCCGGAGCGCCGCCGCGCCTGGCTCCGTCAGGCCGGGCTGCTGCTGCTGCCCGTCGTGCCGGCCGGGCTCTACCTGGCCTGGCGGCTGCTGGCCGGGATGGGCCTGTTCAACCGCGAGGCCGAGTTCGCGCCGGGCGAGGGCGGCGGGATGGCGGCCGGCTGGGCCATCATCCTGCTGCTCAACTTCAGCTGGCTGCTGTGGGGCGGGCCGCTGCTGGCCTGGGCGCTGCGCTGGCTGCAGCCCGCACGCCGGGCAGCGCTCGTCCCCTCGACCACCGAGCTGCAGCTCGGGCTGATCCTCCTCGTGGATGGCCTGGCCCTGGCGCGCACCGCGCCCTTCCAGAACCCGCGCTACTTCGTGACCACGCTGGTGCTGCTCCTGCCGCTGGCCCACGGCCTGCTGCGGCGGGCCGTCCCGCCCGGCGCGCGCGCGGCCTTCCTGGTGCTGCTGGTGGGCCTGCAGCTGGCGGCCAACCGCGCCACCGTCGACCCGGTCTCCGTGGCGGCCTTCGGCAGCGTCAACTACGGCCGCATGAAGCTGCACTGCCGCTACTGGGACCTCGAGGAGAAGGGCTGCTGGGGGCGCGACCAGCTGGTCTACAACCAGCAGTTCCTCGAGGTGCAGGCCGCCCAGGACGTGCTCTTCCGCGAGCTGCGGCCCGCCGACGGGACCACCTTCGTCGTCGGCCGCTACGCGAACTACCTCATGCACGGTCCGCTCGACGCCGAGACCTTCCGGCGCCGGCTGGCCGGCGGCCCCGTGGTCGCGCCGCGCTTCGTGACCGTCGACGAGCTCTCCGGGGACGAGCGCGACCCCGAGACCCTGTACGTGCTGGAGTACCCGCGCCTGGGGGCGACCGGGCTGCCGGAGCTCAAGCGGCGCTACCGCGTGGTGCGCGAGGCGGCCTACGGCACCGGCCGCTTCAGGATCCGGGTCACGGAGCTGCGCCGCAAGGACCCGCGCTAGCCGGCCGGTCGTGCTAGGCTTCGCGCCGCACCGATGGCGCGACGCATCGTCCTGGCCGGGGCCGCCGGCTTCGTGGGGCAGAACCTGACGCCCCTGCTCCTGGAGCGCGGAGACCGCGTGGTGGCGCTCGACTGCCACGCGGCCAACCTGGCGCTGCTGGCGCGCCTCAACCCCGGCGTCGAGACCCACGTGGCCGACCTGTCGGCCGCGGGCGACTGGCCGGCCCGGCTGGCGGGCGCCGACGCGGTGGTGGACCTCAAGGCCCAGATCGCCTCGCTCGACCCGGAGCTGTTCCGGCGCAACAACGTGGCCTCGGCGCAGCGGCTGCTGGACGCCTGCCGGGCCCACCGGGTGCCGCACCTGGTGCACCTCAGCTCGTCGGTGGTCCTCTCGGTAGCCAAGGACGCCTACACCGACACCAAGCGCGAGGCCGAGGAGCTGGTGCGCGCCAGCGGCGTACCGCACACCGTGCTGCGGCCACCGCTGATGTACGGGGCCTTCGACGTCAAGCACCTGGGCTTCATCGGCTCGGTGATGGAGAAGACGCCGCTGCTGCCCATCCCCGGCTCGGGGCGCTTCCCGCGCCAGCCGCTCTACGTGCTCGACCTGTGCCGGGTGATCCTGCGCGCCCTCGAGCGCGGCCCCTCGGGGGCCGTCCACAACCTGATCGGCCTGGAGCTGCTGCCGTTCGTGGAGCTGCTGCGCGCCATCGCCCGCGAGCGCCGCCTGCGCTGCCTGATCGTCCCCACGCCGATGCCGCTCTTCGCGGCGGCCGTGCGGTTGTACGCCCTGCTGCTGCGCCGGCCCGCCGTCACGAAGGACCAGCTCGACGCCCTCACGGCGGGCGACGTCTTCCCGGTGGACGACTGGCCGGAGCAGTGGGGCGTGCGCTACACGCCCTTTGCCGAGGGACTGCGCGAGGCCGTCGCCTCGCCGCGCTTCCGCCACGGGCGCGAGCTGGAGCGCGCGCACTGAGCGCGCGAGGGCCCGGCTAGAAGCCGATCTTCCTCATCACGAAGCGCGGCAGGTTGCGGATCACCAGCATGACCAGGCCCCAGATGGGCGGGGCGTAGACCACCGGCGTGCCGCGGTCGATGGCCGCGAGCACCGTGGCCGCCACCCCTTCCGGCTCGCCCGCGAAGGGCGGCGAGGGCAGGCCGGCGGTCATGCCGGTCTTGACGAAGCCCGGCTTGACGCAGACCGTGCGCAGCCCCTGGGCGCGGTACTTGTGGTCGAGCCCCTCGAGATAGCGCGTCAGGCCGGCCTTGGCCGAGCCGTACAGCACCACCGGCTTGCGGCCGCGCTCGCCGGCCACGGAGCTGAAGACGCACAGCGTGCCGCCGCCCGCCGCAAGGAGACGCCTGCGGGCCTCCTCGCAGAACACGACCGTGTTCGCGAAGTCCACGGTCAGCACGCGCCGGGCCAGCTCGGGGTCGTCCTCGAGCTGCTGCTGCGTGCCGAACAGACCGGCCGTGACCACCACGCACTCGAGCTGGCCCAGGGACGCCTGCGCCGCGTCCAGCGCAGGCACGAAGCCCTCGGGCCGCTCCAGGTCGCAGGCCGCCACGCCCACGGCGCCCGCGGCCAGGCCCGCGCGGGCCTCGAGGTCGCGGGCGCTCTTCTCGAGATCGGCCGTGTCGCGCCCCAGCAGGAACAGCCGATCGCCGCGCTCCGCCATGCGGCGCGCCAGCGCCCGGCCCATGCCCTTCGTCGCCCCCAGGAACGCCACGTTCATGGCCGGTCTCCCAGCACGCGCACCGACTGCGCGCTGCGAATGCGCCCCTCCGGGTCGTAGCGCCGGCGGACGGCCTGGAACTCCGCCAGCCGCGGCTCCATGGCCCGGAAGTGTTCGGGGCGCGTGAACTGGTCCTTGGCCAGGTAGACCCGGCCGCCCTCCTTGACGACGAGCTCGTTGAGCGCATCCACCAGCGCCTGGGTGCCGTCGCGCACCGGGATGTCGAGGGCGATCGAGGTGCCGGGGCGCGGGAACGACAGCAGCCCCTCGCCCTCGGGGCCGCAGTCCTTGATGACGCACAGCATCGAGGCCCCGCCGCGGCTGGTGAGCAGCTCGAGGAAGCGCCGCGGCGCGTCGAGGCCGGCCTCGGCCGGCAGCACGCACTGGTACTGGAAGAAGCCGCGCCGGCCGTACATGCGGTTCCAGTCGCCGATGGCGTCGAGCGGGTAGAAGAAGCTCTCGGGGTGGACCAGGCGGCGCTTGAAGCGCGGCTGGTGGGCCCAGTAGTAGGCGAAGTTGAAGAGCTTCACGAAGAGCGGGTTGAGCACCCACTGCGGGAACAGGAAGGGAATCGAGGGGCGCTGCGGGGCGGGGGGCAGCGGCCGCGGCGCCTCCTGCGGGCTCGCCCAGCGCCCGCGCATGAGGATGCCGCGGCCCATGGCCCGGCCGCGCGAGAGGCAGTCGATCCAGCCCATGGTGTGCGGCCAGGCGCGGGCCGACTCCTTGAGCGCCGCCAGGAAGCGGTCGATGTCGGGGATGCGCTCGCTCTCCTCGAGGATCCAGGGCGAGGGGACGCGCTCCAGCCCCAGCTCGACCTCGAGGATGTGGCCGGTGAGGCCCATGCCGCCCAGGGTGGCCCGGAACAGGTCGGGCTCCCGCTCGCGCGAGCACTCCAGCACGCGGCCGTCGGCCACGCGCACGCGCAAGGCCCGCACGTGGCGGCCGGTGGTGCCGGCCACGTGGTGGTTCTTGCCGTGCACGTCGGCCGCCACCATGCCGCCCAGGGTGATGAGCTGGGTGCCCGGGGTGATCGGGCTGTAGAGGCCGCGCGGCAGCAGCAGGCGGTTCATGGCCCGCAGCGACAGGCCGGCCTCGGCCCGCAGCACGGCCGCCTGCGGGTCGAGGAGCAGCACCCGCTCGGCCAGGGGCGTCGCGGCCACGCGTCGCTCCGAGGGCGGCGGCAGCGACGAGTCGCCGTAGGAGCGCGCCAGGCCGCGGGTCAGCACGGCCTCGCGGGTCAGGCGCTCGAGGTCCTCGGAGCGCTCCTCGTAGCCGGGGACCGAGACCAGCCCCCAGCCCGAGATGCGCGGTTCGCTGTTCTTCACAGGGGTCGCTCCACGTCGGGGAAGTTGCGCCAGACCGGGACGCCGCAGAAGTGCTCGCCCTCGGTGCAGGTGGGCGTGACGCGCCGGTGGCGCAGCACGCAGGGCGGGCCCATGTGGCGGGCCAGGCGCGGGTGCACGGCGCGCACCTGCGCGAGCTCCTCCAGCGAGGCCCGGTAGATCTCCTCCTGGGCGTTGAAGCAGGTGCGCATGACCCACTTGTGGGCCAGGTAGAGCAGGCTGCCGCTCTCGTGGAAGCGCAGCGCCTTGGCGTTGGGCAGCACGTAGAGCGCGGCCTCGAGCGGCACGCCCAGGTCGAGCAGGCGGTTCTTGGCGTCCCAGGCGCGTTCCATGGCCACGGAGTAGATCTCCAGCGCCTCGCGGTTGGCCGAGACCAGCGGCGGCGTCACGTAATCGGGCCGGCGCGTGTCGGTCAGGGTCATGAGCGGCCGCGAGGCCGGCACCATGCGGTGGCGCTGGTCCTGGCTGTCGGCCGTGTGCGAGAGCTTCTTGAGGAAGGTGTAGGCCGGGTGGTGCAGGGCCCGCGTCAGCGGCGAGTGCAGGCCGATCTGCAGGGTCTCCAGGCGGTAGCGGTTGAGCCCTGGGTCCAGGACCTGCGCGAGGGCGTCGTCGTCGCCGAGCTGCTCCGGCGCCAGGCCCAGGACGGCGCGCACGGCCGCGGCCACGGTCTCCTCCGCGCCGTCGGTGTGGCCCACCAGCAGGGCGGCGCGGCCGTCGAGCTGGCGGTCGAGGGCGGCGGCCTGCGCGTCGCCGTCGCGGCGCAGCTCGGGGAAGGCGCGCTCCGGCAGCTGGTCGGCCTCGATCGGCCCCAGGCCCACGCGCCCGAAGAAGTCGGGGTCGAGGGCCCGCACGGCCGCCACCATGGCCTCGACCACGCGCCGGTTCTCGGCCGGCGTGTCGCCCGTGGCCACCACGCGCCACAGGCGGTGCAGCACGATCCCCGAGACCGTGTGGACCATCGACGTGGTGGCCGCCAGCGGGATCACGTAGCGCGCCACCTCGATGGCCTTCTTGCCGGCCTCGCGCTCCACGCGCTTCCGGCGCTTCTCCGAGGCGGCCGGGGAGAGGTGCCGCAGCTCCGAGACGATGCGCAGCGTGTCGCGGCCCAGCAGCTCGGTCAGCCGCGCGTAGTCCTGCCAGGCGTCCAGCACGGCCTCGTCGAAGACCTGGCGGGCCTGGCCCGCGATCCCCTCGGGGACCACCACGCGCGGCTCGCCCAGCTTCACGAAGCGCTGGCTGGACTGCTCGGAGTTGTAGAACGGGTGGCTGTGCAGGAAGGACCAGACGAACTGCCGGCTGACCCCCTCCAGGCCGAACTCGAAGTGGGCGTGCTGGAAGACCGTGTGGTGGCCGGCCTCGAAGGTCAGCGGCCCGATGCTCTCGCGCTGGCCCGGCGTGACCTCGTCGGCGCCCACCACCCGCGGGCTGTAGCAGGTGCGGGCCGCGGCCACGGCGCCGTCGTAGGGCCGCGGCGTGGCGCTGCGCAGGGTGACGACCGGGGGGCCGGTCAGGACGGCCGGCGAGCTCATGGGCGCCTCAGACTACTCCAGGGGGCCGCGCGGCCGGAAAGGCCGGCGCCGCTACTTGGCGCGCTCCACGAACCGGCCGTCGCGCGTGTCGACCCGGATGCGCTCGCCCGACTCGATGTAGGACGGCACCAGCACCTGGATGCCGGTCTCGACCGTGGCGGGCTTGAGCTGGGCCTGGGCGGTGGCGCCCTTGATCGAGGGGGCCGTGTCGGTGATGGCCAGGTCCACCGTCAGCGGCAGGGTCAGGGCGATCGGCCGCTCGCGGAAGATCGTGGTGCGGACCTCGAGGTTCTCGAGCAGGAAGCCGGCCGCGTCGCCCACCTGCTCGGGACCGAGCATGAACTGCTCGTAGCTGCCGAGGTCCATGAAGTGGAACTCGTCCCCCTGGCGGTAGAGGAACTGGGCGTTGCGCGTGTCGACCTCGGCCAGCGTGACGGTCTCGCCACCGCGCCAGGACTTGCTCAGGTTCTGGCCGGAGCGCAGGTTGCGGGCCTTGGCCTTGACCAGCGTGGCGGCCCCGCGCGCCGAGGGGGTCTGGGACTGGACCTCGCTGAGCTGCCAGGGGTCGCCGTCGATCTCGAGGATGTCGCCGCGCTTCAGCTCGGTGACGTTGGCCTGCATGTGCTCTCCTCCCGCGCGGGCCCGGGCCCGCGCCCCGGGGTCAGTTCCCGCCGTCCTCGTCGTCGTGGGCGTTCAGCACGTGGCGCTCGAACTCGTCCAGGAACGAGAGCGTGCGCATGTCCTTCATGCGGTCCAGGTAGACGTTGCCGTCGAGGTGGTCGCACTCGTGCTGGATGACGCGCGCGTAGAAGTCCTGCGCCTCGACGCTCCAGGGGTTGCCGTGGCGGTCGAGGGCCTCGAGCTTCAGCCGCTCGAAGCGCGGCACCACCCCGCGCAGGTCGGGGACCGACAGGCAGCCTTCCCAGGCCGAGGCCTTCTTGGTGCCGACGGGCGTCACGCGCGGGTTGACCAGCACGGTGGGCGGCACGGCGTCGTCGGCGCGCTCGTCGCTGCCCTTGACCTCGATCACCGCCAGGCGCAGCGAGACGTGCACCTGCGGGGCGGCCAGGCCGACGCCCTCGTACTCGACCATGGTCTCGAACATGTCGTCGATGAACTTCTGCATGGCGGGCGAGCGCAGCTCGTCGAGGGTCAGGTCGCGGGCCGTCTGGCGCACGACGGGATGACCGATGCGGGCCACCTTCAGGATCGACATGGGGCTCTCCTCGGGCCGCGCGCGGCTCCGCCGCCGGGCGGCGTCGCGACGCGGGGGGCCGGCCGCCGGACGGCGGCCCGGCTACTTGGCGCGGTAGGTGATGAGGCCGCGCTTCAGGTCGTAGGGCGAGACGCCGACCGTGACCCGGTCGCCCACGATGACGCGGATGCGGTACTGGCGCATCTTGCCGTTGAGGCGCGCCAGCACCTCGTGGTTCTCGCCGCACTTGATGCGGTAGTTCCCGCCGGCGAGCACCTCCACGACCACTCCCTGCAGCTCGATCAGGTCTTCCTTGCTCATTCAGTCTCCAGGCCGGGTGCACCCCCGGCCAGCCCGGGATTATCCGCTGGAA
>JBDIBD010000087.1:0-12611 GCA_039812725.1 Vicinamibacteria bacterium
CGCGCCTGCCTCGCGGCGCGGCTGGCCTTCGAGTGCGCCTCGACCGGGACGCTGCCCGAGGCCGGCTGGGTGCGAGGCGACGAAGCGCTCGCGCCCGTGCGCCACTGGGCTGAGGTCGAGGGCGAGCTCGGGTGGCTGGACGGACTGCTGACCGAGGCGCGCTCCGGGCCGGGGCCGGCCAGCCTCGCCGGGGCGCTGGCGGGCCTGGCTCTGGGCTGACGGATTCTGCCCGGCCTCCGTCGGTTCTGCTTGGTCCCGGTTCCGATGCCTTGGGCTTCCGGCAGCCTTCGCAGGTTCTGCTTGGTCCCGGTTCCGATGCCTTGGGCTTCCGTCGGCCTCCGCGGGTTCTGCTTGGTCCCGGTTACGATGCCTTGGGCTTCCGTCGGCCTCCGCGGGTTCTGCTTGGTCCCGGTTCCGATGCCTTGGGCTTCCGTCGGTTGAGTCTGGGGGGCTTCGCGCCCCCAGACCCCCCTACGACCCTGGCTGTACTTCTGGCGGCGGGCTACGGCAGGGCCACGCCGATCTCGGCCAGGACCCGCTCCCAGTCGCCGCGCGCGCGCAGGATGGCCTCCAGGAACTCGCGCAGGCAGCCGCGCCCGCCCGCGGCCTCGGTGACCATGAAGGCCGCGTTGCGCACCTCGAAGGGGGCGTCGGCCGGGGCGGCCGAGAGGCCGACCTGGGTGATCACCGGCAGGTCGTTGACGTCGTCGCCGATGTAGGCCACCTCGAGCGGCGAGAGCCGCAGCTCGGCCAGCACCGAGCGCAGCTCGGCGCCCTTGTCGCGCACGCCCTGGCGTACCACCGCCATGCGCAGCTCGGCGGCCCGCCGCGCCACGGACTCGGCGGAGCGGCCCGAGATCAGCCCGAGCTTCAGCCCGGCGCGCTGGGCCAGCACGATGCCCAGCCCGTCGCGGATGTTGAAGGCCTTGGCCTCCAGCCCGTCGGGCAGCAGCAGCACCGTCCCGTCCGTCATGACGCCGTCCACGTCGCTGAGCACGAGCTTCAGGCGCCGGCAGCGCTCGGCGAGTTGCTGGTCCTTCACAGGGCCTCCGTCTTCCACAGGTCGTGCAGGTGGATCAGCCCCAGCAGGCGCCCGCCGGGGTCGGTCACCACCAGCGACGTGATCTTGCCGGCCTCCATGAGCGCCAGGGCCTCCGTGGCCAGGGCCCGCGGGGCGATGGTGCGGGGCCGGGCGGTCATGCACTCCTCGGCCCGCCGGTCGAGCAGCGTGTAGCCGTGCTTCTCCATCTGCCGGCGCAGGTCGCCGTCGGAGATCAGCCCCAGCAGGCGCCCGTCCTGGCCGACCACGGTGGTGACCCCCAGGCGCTTGCGGGTCATCTCGAACAGCACGTCCTTCATGGGCGTGCCAGGCGAGACGCGCGGCAGGTCGTCGCCGCGGTGCATCAGGTCCTCCACCCGCAGCAGCTTCTGGCCCAGGCGCCCGCCCGGGTGCAGCACCGCGAAGTCGTCGGCCGTGAAGCCGCGCCGCTCGAGCAGCGCCATGGCCAGGGCGTCGCCCATGGCCAGCGCGGCGGTGGTCGAGGCCGTGGGGGCCAGGCCCAGCGGGCAGGCCTCCTGGCGCACGCCCACGTCGAGGTGCACGTCGGCGGCCTGGCCCAGGGTCGACTGGGCGTTGCCCGTCAGCGCCACCAGCGGCACGGCCAGGCGCTTGAGGCTGGGCAGCAGCGCCACGATCTCCTCGGTGTCGCCGCTGTGGGAGATGGCCACCACCACGTCCCCGGGGACGATGCGCCCCAGGTCGCCGTGGATGGCCTCGGCCGGGTGCAGGAACAGCGAGGGAGTGCCGGTGGAGGCCAGCGTGGCCGAGAGCTTCTGGCCGATCAGGCCGCTCTTGCCCATGCCGGTCACGACCACGCGCCCGGCGCAGCCCAGCAGGACCCCGACCGCCTGCTCGAAGCCGGCCCCCAGCCGCTCGCGCAGGTCGAGGATGGCCTGGGCCTCGATCTCGAGCACCTGCGCGGCCAGGCGCTGGCTCATGGCCGGCCGTGCGCGGCCTGCTGCACGCGCAGCAGGCGCTCGAGCAGCTTCTCGAGCCGCCCCAGCCGGTAGGCGTTGGGGCCGTCCGAGAGGGCCCGGGCCGGGTTCTCGTGGACCTCCATGAAGAGCCCGTCCACCCCCGCCGCCACGCCGGCCGGGGCCAGCGTGTCGATGAAGTGCGCGTCGCCCCCCGAGCGGTCGCCCAGCCCGCCGGGGCGCTGCACGCTGTGGGTCACGTCGAAGACCACCGGGAACCCGTGCGAGCGCAGCACCGGGAAGGAGCGCATGTCGACCACCAGGTTGTTGTAGCCGAAGGTGAAGCCGCGCTCGGTGGCCATCACGCGCCGGTTGCCCGTGGCGGCGGCCTTCTCCAGCACGCCCTTCATGTCCCAGGGCGACAGGAACTGGCCCTTCTTGACGTTGACGATGCGGCCGCTGCGGGCCGCCTCGACCACCAGGTCGGTCTGCCGGCACAGGAAGGCCGGGATCTGCAGCACGTCGGCCACCTGGGCGGCCTTCTCGACCTGCCAGCACTCGTGCACGTCGGTCACGATCGGCAGGCCGTGCCGGGCCTTGACCTCGGCCAGGACCGCCAGGCCGCGCTCGATCCCCAGCCCCCGGAAGGAACCGTGCGAGGAGCGGTTGGCCTTGTCGTAGCTGGCCTTGAAGACCAGCGGCAGCCCCAGCCGGCCGCAGATCTCCTTGAGCCGCGCCGCCACCAGGTGCGGGTGCCTCGGGCTCTCGATCACGCATGGGCCGGCCAGCAGGAACAGCCGGCCCCGGCGGGTGAGCTGCTTCCAGAGCGCCTCGCTGCCCGCGGAGCCGCTCACGAAGCCACCGTCGAGCGGGTCTCGGCGAGGCGGGCCCGGCGCTGCGCCAGGCTGGCGCCCACGAAGGCCGCGAACAGCGGATGCGGCTTGAGCGGGCGCGACTTGAACTCGGGGTGGAACTGCACCGCCACGTACCAGGGGTGGCCGGGCAGCTCGGCGATCTCGACGAACTTGCCGTCGGGGGTCTTGCCCGAGATCAGCAGGCCGCCCGCGCTCAGGCAGCCCTCGTACTCCTGGTTGAACTCGTAGCGGTGCCGGTGGCGCTCCTCGATCTCGGTCGTCCCGTAGGCCTCGGCGGCGCGGGAGCCGGGCACCAGCCGGCAGGGGTACGAGCCCAGCCGCATGGTGCCGCCCAGCTCCTCCACCCCCAGCAGGTCCTGCAGCTTGTAGATCACCCGGTGGGGCGTCTCCGGGTCGACCTCGGTCGAGCTGGCGCCGGCCAGGCCGCAGACGTTCCTGGCGTACTCGGCCACCGCCCACTGGAAGCCGTAGCAGATGCCGAAGAAGGGCGTGCCCGTGCGGCGGGCCCACTCGGCCGCCCGCACCATGCCCTCGGTGCCGCGCGTGCCGAAGCCGCCCGGCACCAGCACGCCGTCGATGCCCCGCATGAGCTCGTCCACGTCGCCCTTCTCGAGCTCCTCGGCCTCGATCCAGCGCCGCGCCACGCGCACGTCGTGGGCGAAGCCGCCGTGGGTCAGGGCCTCGTTGAGGCTCTTGTAGGAGTCCTCGAAGGAGACGTACTTGCCCACGATGCCGATCGAGACCTCGCCCTTCGGGTTGCGGATGCGCGCCACCAGGTCCTCCCAGGCGCGTACGTCGCGGCCGTGGCTGCGCAGCCCCAGGGCCTTCAGCACGATCTCGTCCAGGCCCTCGTGCGACAGCGCCAGGGGCACCTCGTAGATCGAGTCCACGTCCTTGGCGGTGATGACCGCCTCCTCGGGCACGTCGCAGAACAGGGCCAGCTTGGCCTTGATGTCGGGCGGCAGGGGCCGGTCGGTGCGGCACAGCAGCGCCTGGGGGTGGATGCCGATGGCGCGCAGCTCGCGCACGCTGTGTTGCACGGGCTTGGTCTTGAGCTCGTGGGCGGCGGCGATGTAGGGCACCAGGGCCAGGTGCACGAAGATGGCGTTCTCGCGGCCCACGTCGCGCCGGAACTGGCGCACGGCCTCCAGGAACGGCAGCCCCTCGATGTCGCCGACGGTGCCGCCGATCTCGACGATCACCACGTCGGCGTCGCGGGCGGCGGCCCGGATGGAGGCCTTGATCTCGTCGGTGATGTGCGGGATGACCTGCACCGTGCGGCCGAGGTAGTCGCCGCGGCGCTCCTTCTGGATGACCGAGCCGTAGATCTTGCCGGTGGTGATGTTGGAGTTCTTGCTGGCCACGCAGTGCGTGAAGCGCTCGTAGTGGCCCAGGTCCAGGTCGGTCTCGGCCCCGTCGTCGGTGACGTAGACCTCGCCGTGCTGGTAGGGGCTCATGGTGCCGGGGTCGACGTTGATGTAGGGGTCGCACTTCATCATCGCGACGCGGTAGCCGTGGCCCTCGAGCAGGCAGCCGATCGAGGCCGACGCCAGGCCCTTGCCCAGCGACGAAACCACGCCCCCCGTGACGAAGATGTACTTGGTGCCCAACGCTGCTCCCTCCGCCCTTCCAAGTCTGTCCGGGGCGCCAGCGCGCCGCGGCTGCGCCCACGTTATCCGCGACCGCCCGTCCGAGTCCAGCCCGAGCCCGCCCCGGCCAGCAGGGCCCGCACCCGCTCCAGGTCCTCCGGCGTGTCGACCGCGGGCCCGCCCGCCGAGGCCCGCGCCACCACGCGCACCCGCAGGCCGTGGTGCAGGGCCCGCAGCTGCTCCAGCCGCTCGGCCTCCTCCAGCGCGGCCGGCGGCAGGGCCGCGAAGCGCAGCAGCGTCTCGCGCCGGTAGACGTAGAGCCCGACGTGCTTGCGGGCCAGCCCGGCCGCCACGGCCGCGGCCGCCGCGGCGCGCTGGTCGCCGCCGGGCTGCCGCAGGTGGGGGATCGGGCTGCGCGAGAAATACAGCGCGTCGCCCCGGGCGTCGCTGACGACCTTCACCACGGAGGGGGCCAGCATCTCCTCCAGGTCGGTCAGCGGGACCGAAAGGGTGGCGATCTCGACCCCGGGGTCGGCCCCCAGGGCCGCCACCGCCGCGTCGACCGCCTCCGGGTCGAGCAGCGGCTCGTCGCCCTGCACGTTGACCACCACGTCGGCCGACAGGCCCGCGGCGGCCTCGGCCAGGCGATCGGTGCCGCTGCGGTGGGAGGGGGAGGTCAGCACGGCCTGGCCCCCGAAGCCCTCCACCACGGCGGCGATGCCCGGGTCGTCGGTGGCCACCAGGACCGAACCCACCCGGCGGCAGCAGCGCGCCCGCTCCCAGACGTGCTGGATCAGGGGCCGGCCGTGGAGGTCGCAGAGAGGCTTCCCCGGCAGCCGCGTGGACGACAGGCGCGCCGGAATGATGGCGACGACGTTCAAGCCGTTGGAAGCCCTCGCTTAAGGCGGCATCGTAAGCGGCGGCGGGGGCCGCAGTCAATCGGCCCGCCCGCCGCGTTCCGACCTTGACACCAGGTGAGACGCCGCGCTAGCATCCTTTGACTAACTATCGCCAAGAAAAGGGTTTTTCGAAAGATCCTGCATGCCCGTCAAGCTCGGTGAGCTCCTGCTCAAAGAGAACATGATCTCGCCTCCCCAGCTCCAGGAGGCGTTGCAGCACCAGAAAATGAACGGGGGCAAGCTCGGCAAGTCCCTCGTCTCGCTGGGCTACGTCCGCGACGAGGACATCACCGCGCTCCTCTCGCGGCAGTACGGCGTGCCCTCGATCAACCTCGACCACTTCGAGGTCGACCCGGCCGTGATCAAGCTGATCCCGGCCGAGACCGCGCGCAAGTACCAGATCCTGCCGCTCTCGCGCTCGGGGGCCACGCTGACGATCGCGATGGCCGACCCGACCAACGTCTTCGCCATGGACGACATCAAGTTCATGACCGGCTACAACGTCGAGCCGGTGGTGGCCTCGGAGTCGGCCCTGGAGGAGGCGGCCGAGCGCTACTACGGCTCGGCTCGCTCGCTGACGCTGCGCGAGGGCGGCGCCGGCGGCGGCGGCGGCATGCCGGCCCTGGGCGCGGCGGGCGGCAACCTCAAGGAGATGATCGAGGCCCCGCAGCTGACCTTCGACGACATGGCCGGCGTGGGCCTGCACGAGGTCGACCTGGACTCGATGGGCGAGGCCGACGCCGAGGTGGAGAGCGTCAAGGAGGCCGACGAGGAGATCGACCTCGGCAACCTGGCGCGCAGCTCCGAGGCCGCGCCGGTGGTCAAGCTGACCAACGTGCTGCTGGTGGACTCGCTCAAGCGTGGCGCCTCCGACATCCACATCGAGCCCTACGAGAAGGAGTTCCGGGTCCGGTTCCGCATCGACGGCATCCTCTACAACGTGATGGCCCTGCCCATGAAGCTGCGCGACCCGCTGACCTCGCGCATCAAGATCATGGCCAAGCTGGACATCGCCGAGAAGCGCCTGCCGCAGGACGGCCGCATCAAGATCAAGATGCGCGTCGAGGACCGCAGCCGCGACCTGGACTTCCGCGTCTCGTGCCTGCCCACGCTGTGGGGCGAGAAGATCGTGCTGCGGCTCCTGGACAAGTCGAAGCTGATGCTGGACATGACCAAGCTCGGCTTCGAGCCCCACTCCCTCGAGCGCTTCAAGAACGCCATCTCCAAACCCTACGGCATCGTGCTGGTGACCGGGCCGACCGGCTCGGGCAAGACCAACACGCTCTACTCGGCCATCGCCGCCCTCAACAAGCCCGACACCAACATCATGACGGCCGAGGACCCGGTCGAGTTCAACCTGCCCGGCATCAACCAGGTGCAGATCCGGGAGGGCATCGGGCTGACCTTCGCGGCCACCCTGCGCTCGTTCCTGCGCCAGGACCCCAACACCATCCTGGTGGGCGAGATCCGCGACTACGAGACGGCCGAGATCGCCGTCAAGGCCTCGCTGACCGGCCACCTCGTGCTCTCGACCCTGCACACCAACGACGCGCCCTCGACCGTCTCGCGCCTGGTCAACATGGGCATCGAGCCCTTCCTGGTGGGCACGGCCGTGAACCTGATCCAGGCCCAGCGCCTGATCCGGCGCGTGTGCGCCCAGTGCAAGGAAGAGCTCAAGGACGTCCCGGCCAAGACCCTGATCGACATCGGCTTCACCCCCGACCAGGTGGGCACCTTCAAGCTCTTCAAGGGCCGCGGCTGCGGCACCTGCAACGGCACGGGCTACAAGGGCCGCGTGGGCCTGTACGAGGTCATGGAGATCTCCGAGGGCATCCGCGACCTGATCATGGTCGGGGCCACGGCGGTCGAGCTGAAGCGCAAGGCCCTCGAGGAGGGCATGCTCACCCTGCGCATGAGCGGCCTGGAGAAGATCAAGGCCGGCATCGCCACCGTCGAGGAAGTCCTGCGCGAGACCGTGCTCTAGACTCGAGGATCGGAGGCAAAACGTGGCCGTCAGCCTGCACCAGCTGCTCAAGACCATGACCGAGATGGGGGGCACCGACCTGCACGTCACCACCAACTCGGCGCCGCAGATCCGCGTCGACGGCAAGCTGCGGCCGCTCGACCTGCCGCCGCTGACGGCGGTCGAGACCAAGCAGCTGGCCTACAGCGTGCTGACCGACAACCAGAAGCACCGCTTCGAGGAGACGCTGGAGCTGGACTTCAGCTTCGGCATCAAGGGGCTGGCGCGCTTCCGCGCCAACGTCTTCATGCAGCGCGGCGCCGTGGCCGCCGTCTACCGCACCATCCCGTACGAGATCCGCAACTTCCGCGAGCTGGGCCTGCCGCCCGTGATCGCCCAGATCTGCGAGAAGCCGCGCGGCCTGGTGCTGGTGACCGGCCCCACCGGCTCGGGCAAGTCGACCACTCTCGCGGCCATGCTCGACAAGATCAACAGCGAGCGCCACGAGCACATGATCACGATCGAGGACCCGATCGAGTACCTGCACGCCCACAAGAAGTGCGTGGTCAACCAGCGCGAGGTGCACGCCGACACCCACTCCTTCACCAACGCCCTGCGCGCGGCCCTGCGCGAGGACCCCGACGTGGTGCTGATCGGCGAGATGCGCGACCTGGAGACCATCGAGGCGGCCCTGCGCATCGCCGAGACGGGCCACCTGACCTTCGCCACGCTGCACACCAACTCGGCCTCGTCCACCATCAACCGCATCGTGGACGTCTTCCCGGCCCACCAGCAGCCCCAGATCCGGGCCCAGCTCTCGATGGTGCTGGAGGGCATCATGTGCCAGTCGCTGCTGCCCAAGGCCAGCGGCACCGGGCGCGTGCTGGCGCTGGAGATCATGGTCCCCAACGCCGCCATCCGGAACCTGATCCGCGAGGACAAGATCCACCAGATCTACTCCGCCATGCAGACGGGTCAGGAGAAGTTCGGCATGCAGACCTTCAACCAGTCGCTGGCGAGCCTGTACTTCGCCAAGCAGATCTCCCTGCAGACCGCCCTGGGCATCAGCTCCAACGCCGAGGAGCTGCAGGACATGATCAACCGCGGCGCCGGTCTGTCCACCCCTCAGGCCGGAGGCCGGCCGCCGTTGAGGCCCGGAGCGCGCTAACCGGAGCGCCAGGAGAACGCGATGCCAGCTTTCGTGTGGAAGGGCAAGAACCGGGAAGGCAAGGCCGTCTCGGGCGAGCGGGTGGCCGACAACAAGGAAGCCGTGATGTCCCTGTTGCGCCGCGAGCAGATCGTGGTCTCCTCGGTCAAGGAGAAGGGCAAGGAGGTGGCGCTGCCCAAGATGGGCGGCAGCGTGCCGGCCAAGGACCTGGCCATCTTCGTGCGCCAGTTCTCCGTCATGATCGACGCCGGCCTGCCGCTCGTGCAGTGCCTCGAGATCCTGGGCACGCAGCAGGAGAACAAGACCTTCGCCCGCATCCTGCAGCAGACCCGCATGGACGTGGAGGGCGGCGCCAGCCTGGCCGACGCCATGCGCAAGCACCCCAAGGCCTTCGACGACCTGTTCACCAACATGATCGCGGCCGGCGAGGCCGGCGGCATCCTGGACACGATCCTGAAGCGCCTGGCGACCTACATCGAGAAGGCCGTCAAGCTGAAGGCCCAGGTCAAGGGCGCCATGGTCTACCCCGTGGCCGTCATGTCGATCGCGGGCCTGGTGGTGGCGGTCATCCTGTGGAAGGTCATCCCGACCTTCGCCTCGATGTTCGAGGGCCTGGGCGCCCAGCTGCCCCTGCCCACCCGCATCGTGATCGCCGCCTCGAACTGGTTCGTGCGCCTGCTGCCGGTGCTGGTGGTCGGCGGCATCGCCGGCAGCTTCGCCTTCAAGCGCTACTACGCCACCTACGGCGGCCGGCGCGTGATCGACGGCATCGTGCTCAAGCTGCCCGTGCTGGGCATCCTGATGCGCAAGATCGCGGTGGCGCGCTTCAGCCGCACGCTCTCGACCCTGATCTCCTCGGGCGTGCCGATCCTGGACGCCCTCGAGATCACCGCCCGCACGGCCGGCAACGCCGTGGTCGAGGACGCCATCATGGTCGTGCGCAAGGGCGTCGAGAGCGGCCTGACCCTGGCCCAGCCGCTCAAGGAGACCGGCGTCTTCCCGCCCATGGTGGTGCAGATGATCGGCGTCGGCGAGCAGACCGGCGCCATCGACGCCATGCTGTCCAAGATCGCCGACTTCTACGAGGAGGAGGTCGACCAGGCCGTGGCCAACCTCCTGACCCTCATGGAGCCGGTCATGATCCTGGTGCTGGGCGTGACCGTCGGCGGCATCGTCATCAGCATGTACCTGCCGCTGTTCACCCTGATCAGCCAGCTGAGCCAGCGCTAGGGAAGGCCGGCGGCGGGACGGCCGGCGCGCGACCCGCGCGCCGGTCGCCCTGCGCCGCGCGACAGACGTTGTCCCCCGCAGGCCCCGGCGAATGAGCACCGACGCCCTCACCGAGCGCAAGCTCAAGAACCTGATGCTGTACCGGGTGGTGATGGGCACCACCCTGCTGCTCGTGGCGGTGGCGGTCGAGACCGTCTCCGAGACGCTGCCGAGCATCAACCCGCTCTACTTCCTGATCGTCGCCACCTACGTCCTGACCCTGGGCTACGTGGGGCTGCTGCGCTACTGGGCCGCCCTCGCGCCGCAGGTGTGGCTGCAGGCCCTGGGCGACCTGGCGCTGGTGACGGGGCTGGTCTACGTGACCGGCGGCGCCACGGGCCGGGCCAGCTTCATGCTGCTCTACCCGCTGAGCGTGCTCTCGGGGGCGGTGCTGCTGGGGCGCCGCACGGGGCTGACCCTGGCGGGCCTGGCGGCGCTCATGCACGGCGGCATGCTGCTGGCCGTGCGCAACGGCCTGGTGGCGCCCCTGGGGCTGGCCGAGGTGCTCGAGCTGCCCGCCCGCCAGCTGATCTACTCGATCTTCGTGACGGCCGTGGCCTGCGCCGGCGTGGCCACCATCGGCGGCTACACGGCCGAGGCCCTGCGCACGGCCGGGCGGCAGCTGGCCGACGCCGCCGGGCAGATGGCCGACCTGCGCGAGCTGCACACCCGCATCGTCGACAGCATCAACAGCGGACTGGCCACGGCCGACGAGCAGGGCCGCATCCTGTCGTGCAACGCCTTCGGCGCCGCCATCCTGGGGCGCGACCCGGCCAGCCTGCGGGGGGCCACGCTGCGCTCGGTGTTCGGCTCGCTGCTGCTCGAGCCCGCGGCGCTGGCCGCCCGCGCCGCCGACCGGCGCCTGGCGCGCGTGGAGCTGCCCTACGGCGGGGGCGAGCGCGAGCTGGGCCTGGCGGTCTCGCGCCTCTCGGGGCACGAGGGGGCGCCGCGTGGCTTCCTGCTGGTCTTCCAGGACCTGACCGAGGTCAAGCGCCTCGAGCGCGAGGTGCGCGCCAAGGAGAAGCTGGCGGCGGTGGGGGAGATGGCCGCCCACCTGGCGCACGAGATCCGCAACCCGCTGGGCGCCATCAGCGGATCGGCCCAGGTGCTGATGGCCGAGTCCGGGCTCTCGGAGGAGCAGTCCCGCCTGCTGGCCATCATCACGCGCGAGTCGCACCGGCTCTCGGGCGTGCTCAACCAGTTCCTGGTGCGGGCCCGGCCCGGGGCCGAGCCGCGCGGGCCCGTGGACCTCAAGCCGGTGCTCGAGGAAGCCGTCACGCTGCTGCGCAACGCCACCGACCTGCGCCCGGGCCACCGCGTCGAGTTCGAGGCCGACGGCGGCCCGCACGTCTGCCTGGCGCACCCGGGCCAGATCAGCCAGGTCTTCTGGAACCTGGCCCGCAACGCGCTCGAGGCCATGCCCGAGGGCGGGCTGCTGAAGGTGGCCCTCGTGCGCGCCGGCGACGAGCTGCGCCTGAGGCTGTCGGACCAGGGCCGCGGCCTGGCTGCCGAGGAGGGGCGGCCGTGGCAGCCCTACGCCTCGGGGACGCCCATGGGCAGCGGCCTGGGCCTGGCCATCGTCTACAACATCGTGCGCGACCACGGCGGCGACATCAGCCTGCGCAGCCGGCCCGGCCGCGGCACCGACGTGGAGGTGCGCCTGCCGGCGGTGCGCGAGCCGCAGGCCGCGTGAGGCGCCCCGGCCCGCTCCCGGCGCTGGCCCTGGGCGCCTTGGTGGCCGCGCTGCTGGCCCCGGTCCTCGCGGGCCGGGCCACCTTCTTCTACCGCGACATCCACTGGGTCTGGTACCCGTGGGTCGAGAGCCTGGTGCGGGCCATGGCCGGCGGGGCCTGGCCCGTCTGGGACCCGCACCCCGGCTTCGGCCAGCCGGCCCTGGCCAACCCGGCCTACCAGGTCGCCTATCCCCTGGCCTGGCCCGCCTGGGTGCTGCCGGGCCACGCGGCGTACGCGCTCTACGTCCTCGCGCACCTGCTCCTGGCCGGCACCGGCGCGACCCGGCTCCTGTGCCAATGGGGGACCGGGCGCCTGGCCGCCTCGGCCGGCGCGGCGCTGTGGACGCTGTCGGGACCGCTGCTCTCGTTCCACAGCCTGCACCACCACTTCGCGGGCCTGTGCTGGATGCCGTGGGTGCTGGTCGCGGTCGAGCGGGCGCTTCACGAGCCCGGTCGGCGGGGCGGCTGGCGCCTCGGCGCGCTGCTCGGCCTGCAGCTGCTGGCCGGGTCGGCCGACATGGTGGTCATGACGGGCGTGGCGGTGGCCCTGCGCCTGGCCCTCCAGGCCTGGCCGGACGGCGGCGCCCCCGCGTCCGCTCCCGGCGCGCCGCGGCGGCTGGCGCTGGCGGCCGGGCTCGCGGCGGCCCTGGCGGCCGTGCAGTGGCTGCCCACGCTGGCACTGGTGGGCGGGACCGCGCGGACGCGCCTGGGGAGCGGGGCCAACCTCTTCTGGTCGCTGCACCCCCTGAGTCTTCTCGACCTCGTGGCTCGCGGCGTCACGCTCGGGCCCGACCTGCCGGCGGCCTTGAGGGACGTGGTCTTCGACGGCCGCGAGCCCTTCGTGACGCAGGTCTACCTCGGCGCGGCGGCCCTTCCGCTGGTGCTGCTGGGCTGCTGGCGCGGACGGCGGCCGTGGGGCCCCTGGACGGGCCTCGGGCTGCTGCTCTTCCTCGTCCTGGCGCTGGGTCGCCACACCCCGGCCTACCCCGCGCTGGCGCACCTGCCGCCCTTCTCGATGCTGCGCTACCCGGTCAAGTTCGTGGCGCCGCTCTCGCTGCTGTGGGCGCTGGCGGCGGGCCTGGGCCTCGACGCGGCCTGGCGCGTCCGCTCGCGCACCGTGCTGCGGCCGGCGCTGGTGCTG
>JBDIBD010000088.1:0-12488 GCA_039812725.1 Vicinamibacteria bacterium
CTGCTCGAACAGCAGCAGCGACAGCAGCAGGGCCGGGGCGGTATCGGACCCGTACAGGAAGCCCCAGGCCACCGGCCCGCCGAGGGCCACCAGCAGGCCAGCCACCAGCGCGGCCCGTGAGCCCGACAGCCGCAGGCCCAGCCGCGCGGCGGCCAGCACCGCGGCCAGGTGCATCAGCGCCCCCAGCGCCACCGCGGCGCCGATCAGGGCCTCGCCGCGCAGCCCCAGCCGCCAGGCCAGGCCCAGCAGGGCGGTGTGCAGCAGAGACGTGGCCCCGGTCGAGAGCGGCTCGCCGGGCTGGTACTGGAAGGGGTGCCCCTCCGCCAGCGCCCGGGCGTACTGGGCCACCACGTAGAGGTCGGCCGACTGCGGCGCGAAGTGGCCCGCGGTGGCGGCCAGCATCGCGGTGGCGAAGGCCACGGTCACCGCCAGCCAGGTCAAGAGCAGCACCCGGCGCCGCAGGGCGGCGATCTCGGCCGGCTCGGGCATGGGCCGAGTGTACAGCCGCGCGCGGCTTGACGTGCCTTCGGGCGGGCGTGAAGATCGTCGCCCGTGGAGCACCTCGCGCCGGAGAGCGCCGCCTGAACGCCGGGGACAGCGAGTGGGCGGAGGCCTTCGCGCTGCTGTGGGCCCCGCTCATGGCTGGCTTGGGGCTGATCGTGGGCAGCTTCGCCAACGTGTGCGTCCACCGCCTGCCGCGCGGCGAGTCGGTGGTCAGGCCGCGCTCGCGCTGCCCGAAGTGCGGGCGGCCCATCGCCGCGCTCGAGAACGTCCCGGTGCTGAGCTTCCTGCTCCTGGGCGGCCGCTGCCGCGGCTGCGGGCTGCCCATCTCGTGGCGCTACCCGGCCGTCGAGGCCCTGAACGGGGCGCTCTGGCTGGGCGTGGCCCTGGTGCGGCCACCGGGGCCGCGGGCCGTGGCCGACGCGGCCTTCCTGACCGCGCTGGTGGTGCTGGCGCTGATCGACGCCGAGCACCAGATCCTGCCCGACGCGATCACCAAGCCCGGCGTGCTGGCCGGCCTGCTGGCCAGCTTCCTGCCCGACGCGCTGGTCACGCCCCTGCAGGCGGCCCTGGCCGCGCTGGCCGGCTACCTGGCGTTGGCCGCGGTGGCGCTCACCTACCGCCTCGTGCGGGGCGAGGAGGGGCTGGGCCGCGGCGACTGGAAGATGGCCGCCATGCTGGGCGCCTTCCTGGGCTGGAAGCCGCTGCTGCTGACCGTGTTCGTGGCCTCGCTGGGAGGGACGCTGCTGGGGCTGGGCCTGATGGTCTGGTCGCGCCTGCGCCCCGTGACCGCGGGCGCGCCTGTGGTGGTCGAACCGCCGGAGCCGGAAGGCGCGGGGGCCGCGCCGCAGGGCACGCGACCCGACGGGGTCGAGCAGGAGCTCGAGGAGCCGGTCGACTGGCAGGCGGACCAGGGGCTGAAGGCGCGCCTGCCGCTCGGAACGCTGCTGGCGCTGGCGGCGCTGCCGGTCTACTTCGCGGGCCACGAGGTCATCGCCTGGTACCGGGGGCTGCTGCTTGAGTAGGCAGGTGCTGCGCCCTGCGCTGCGCGTGTCGCTGGCGCTGGCCCTGCTGGCCCTCGCGGTGCTGGAGGCCCAGTCGTTGCAGGCCCAGCTGGGCGTGCTGGGGGAACGCCGCGCCGCCATGGCGGAGAAGGTGAGGCAGGGCCTGCTGTCGGCCCGCGGCGCCGCCTCCCGGCTGCGCCGGAACGCCGGTCCGGTGGCGTGCCTGGACGAGCTGCGGCGCTGGCTGCCGTCGGTGGAGCGCCACGACCTGGAGCTTCTGGGGCCCGACCTGCGGGTGCTGCTGGCGCGCCCGGAGGGGCCTCGCCCCGCGCACGTGCCGACCGCCTTCCAGCAGCGCGCCCTGGCCCGCGGCGAGGTCGTGACGGTCGGCCCGCTGGCCGGCCCCGAGGGCCCTCGCCTGCTGAGCTACGTGGCCCTCGACGGCAGCGAGGGCCTGCTGGTGCGCGTCTCGAGCGCCGTGCCCGACATGGCCGCCCAGGCCCCCGGTCAGCGCCTCGAGCTCGGCCGCCACGTGGCCAGCCTGGCGGTCCTCTTTCTCGGCCTCCTCCTGGTGCTGCTGCCGGGCCGCGCCGACGCCGCGTCGGAGCGCCGCAGCGATGCCTACGAGGAGGCCATGGCGCGCCTGGGCCGGCAGGGAGAGGAGCGCAGCCGGGAGCTCGAGCGGCTGCGCGAGTCCGTGGCCGACCGCGAGGTCATGGCGCGCGCCGGAGAGCTGTCGGCTGGCATGGCGCACGAGCTGCGCAACGGGCTCGGCACGATCCTGGGCTACGCGCGCCTGGCGCAGCAGGATCCGGCCGCCGCGCACGACGCTGCCGAGCGCATCCGTGACGAGTGCGCGGCCCTCGAGCGCGTCATCAAGCGCTTCGCCGAGTTCGTGAAGGACGAGCGCCTCGACGTGTCGCGCTTCGACCTGCGGCGCCTGGCCGAGCGTGTGGCGGCGCGCGAGGCGCAGGCCCGGCCCGGGGCCGGCGTCGACGTGGGCCCGGGGCCGGAGCTGCTCGCCTGGGGCGACGAGGACCTGCTCGAGCGCGCCCTGGAGAACCTGGTGCGCAACGCCCGCGAGGCCGCCGGGCCGGGCGGGCACGTGGCCGTGCGCTGGAGGCGCGAGGGCGCCCAGGCGCTGTTGATCGTCGAGGACGACGGGCCGGGCCTGCCGCAGGCCACCCGAGCCCAACTGCGGCCGTTCTTCACCACGAAGCCCGGGGGCCTCGGCCTGGGGCTGCCGCTCGTGGCCAAGGTCGCGGCCCTGCACGGCGGGGGGCTGGAGCTGCTCGACCGGAAACCCACCGGACTGGTCGCGATCCTGGGCTTTCGGGCCTCGCGTGCTACCGAGGGTAGCGCCGACGGCGTGCCTCCGGACTCGTCCCAGCCCCCCTCGTGAGGCTGTAATCCGTTCACTTGTAGTAAGTTGTCACGCTTCGTTCCCGTCTGGCCCGGAGCTTGCTAGGAGATGAGGACAGCGATGGAGACCCCCATGCCGGATCCACGGAGAGGCGCAACGGCCGGTTTCTCGATGATCGAGTTGCTCATCGTGGTGGCGTTGATCGCCATCATGGCCGCGTTCGCCCTGCCCGGCATCGCGGGCTACATCCGGAACTATCGCATCCGGGGCGCGGTGAACGAGGTGGCGTCGGCGTTGCAGCAGGCCCGCCTGCGGGCGGTGACGAGCAACGTCAACTACGGCGTGCTGTTCCTGCCCCTGAGCGACAGCACCTACCGGGTGGTCCGGGAGGACGGCGCCGTGCTGGCCGGACGCAACCAGCGCCCCTCGGGCGACCGGCAACTGGTCTCCGATCTGATCACGCCCCCCCTCGAGGCGGAGCAAGCCGGGCCAGTCCAGAACATGCCGCAGGACGTCGTGTTCGTCAACACCCCCGCGGACTGCCCGGAGCTGGTCGCCGCGGGTTACGTGCCGTCCGGGGGCCGGGCCCTGCGATTCAACCGGCTCGGCGGCGTGTGCGTTCCCGCCGGGACGGGCGAGCCGTGCCCGGAGATCGACGTGAACATCGGCGCGCAGTACCTCTGGTCGCGCGGCATCAACGACACCGCCCTCTGCCTCCGGGAGCGCCGCTCCGGGCTGACCCGCTCGGTCATGGTGAGCCCGGGCGGCCGTGTCAAGGTCGTCGAATCCGTGACGGAGTCCAACCCACAATGAAACCCAGAGCCACCAGACCGGCGCCGGCCGGCGCCTCCGACGACGAGGCGGGCTTCACCCTCGTCGAAGCGTTGATCGCGATCGTGATCCTGGTCTTCGGCCTGATCGCCGTGGCCAACCTGCTGTTCGTGGCCGCCAGCTCGAACCGGGTGGCGGGGGACGCCACCGTGTCGGCCAACGTCGCCCAGCAGCAGCTCGAGCTGCTGCGGAACATGCCCTACGCGACCCTGAGAGCGCAGGTGGGCGTCCACCAGACCCAGCAGCAGGACGTTCCAGGGGCGGGGACCGTCGACATCGACTGGGACGTCTTCGAGGCGGATCCCGGGGGGCTGTTCCCCCCCAACCCAGGACCGCTCCAGCAGGTCCTGTTCATCAGGCTGCGGGCGGAGAGCCGCAACCCGATCGCGCGGGCGCGCTCGCGGGCCGAGTACACGGTCTTCCGTGCCTGCACGGTGCCGGGCTGCTGAGGTGGGAGGGGCCATGTCTCGAGACACCTCACGAGAGCGCGGGTTCAGCCTGGTCGAGCTGCTGGTGGCGATGGTGGTCACCCTGTTGATCGCCGGCGGCATCTTCGGCCTGCTGTACGACAGCAACCGCACGTTCGGGCGCGAGCCCGCCGTGAGCGAGCAGCAGCAGAACGCCCGCATCGCCCTGGCGCTGATCGAGTCCGACCTCGTCTCCGCCGGCGCAGGGGCCGGCCCGCTGACCCAGGTCTTCACCGACGGGCTCAACGACACCGCCACGGACTCGGCCGGGACGGCCTCGCCGGTCTCGGTGATCAACGCCCTGGCCGGGGCGAGCGGTCGGTCGGACGCGCTCGAGGTGCGCACGGCAGTCAACGAGTGCCCCACCCTGCAGCTCTGCGACCCGCTGACCGGCGGCGTGGCGACGCTCTCCGAGAGGCTCCCCGCCTGCATGAAGGCGCCCGGCCTGGTGGTGATCACCGACAACAAGGGTCACAGCTACACCCGCTGGGCCTGTCGGACGGGGTCGGCGCTGACAGACATCGTGGGCACCTGCTCGCAGAGCCCGACCGCGAACATCAACGGCCGCGTGACCTTTCCCTCCGGGGACGGCGGCATAGGCTGCACGGCGCCCGGAGTCGATTGCAACGCCGGCGACGGCGCCAGCACCGCCCCCAACCTCGACACCGACACGGCCTTCCTGTCGGCGATCAACAAGGTCCGCTACGAGGTGCGGATGGCCGCCGACGGCGTGCCGAGCCTGTGGCGCAGCCCGAGCGGCGGGACGGCCGGCACCCAGGGCGGCAACTGCGTCCCGGCCAACCTCGTGAACGGCAGCGACTGGCAGCTCGTGGCCCGCGGCATCGAGGATCTGCAGGTGCGCTACCGCAACACCAACACCCCCGCGGACACCTGGATGGAGACGCCGGGGCCCGTGGCCTGCTCCGGGGACCCCGGGGCCTCGCCCCAGTGGTGCACCACGCCGACCGACACCGAGTACCGCACCATCGTGCGCGAGGTCGAGGTGCGGCTGTCGGCCCGGGTCGTCACGCCCCACAGGCTGGAGGGCGAGGCCCAGGTGGCCGGTGTCGCAACCGCGCGGCGCGCGGAGGTGCGGACGGTCATCGCCCCCCGCGCCGCGATCATGTCGTTGCAGGCCGTCGGAATCCTTCAGTAGAGAGGCGAGGACATGCACGCTCACACTTTCGGGACCGGCCGGCGCGGGGGCGCGGAGGGCGGCTTCGCGCTGATCCTGGCGATGCTCTCGCTGCTGCTCCTGACCTTCCTGGGCCTGACCCTGGCCGCGACCACCAGCACCGAGCTGCAGATCGCGGCCAACCAGCGCTGGAGCCAGCAGGCGCGCTACAACGCCGAGGCCGGCCTGCAGGCCGCCCAGATCATCCTGCGCGACGTGGCCACCCAGGATTCGTACTCCCTGGTGCAGGCCCTGCCGCCGGCGCAGGGCACCTGGACCATGGCCTCGCCGCCCGCCACGCCGCCGGCCCCACCGCTGCGGGCGGGCCCGCCCGCCGACGCCTGGAACGTGGCCCGGCGCGAGTACGAGAACGCGGAGTGCGACGCGCGCGGGGGCAGGGTCGGCTACGGGGCGGTGCTGGCGGACTACACCGGCAACGTCCTGTTCCAGAACGTCACCACTCTGTTCGGCCAGACCCTCAACGGTTCGGTGACCATCTGGGTGCGCCGGCCGGTGGTGCCCCAGGCGGACGGCACCCTGAAGCACGACGACAAGAACACCCGCGTGGTGGTGACGGCCGAGGGGACGGCGCCCTACTTCGGCGACGTCACGCAGGGCGTGCTCCTGCGCCGTCGCCAGCAGGCGGTGCGGGTCATGGAGAGCACCTTCTCGATCAGCGTGCCCGAGGCCCCGTGCTCCATCGACGAGATCAACCAGACCGGGCTGGGCCGGGCGGGCGCGAACTTCGCGCCCTGCCTGCCCATCGACAGCTTCATGGGCCGGGCCGACACGGGCGGAATCTAGGGAAACGGGGTAAGCCATGAGACTGCCAATCGCTCTCGCCGGCCGCACGCGCTCTCGCGCCCGGCGCCTGGCCCTGCTCGCGCCCCTGGCCCTCCTGCTGGCCACGCTCGGCGGCGACCGCTCCGCCATCGCGATCGTCGACCGTGGCATCGACCCGCTCGAGGTGCTGAACCTCTACGTGCGGCCGAACGTGATCATCGTGCTCGACGCCTCGGGCTCGATGACGGGCACCGTGGGGACCGACGACACCTTCTCGGGCGACCACCCGCGCTCGCGCATCGGGCAGGCCAAGCAGGTCATCCGGGACCTGGTCCAGCAGAACCAGAGCAAGGTCAACTTCCAGATGGGCGCCTACACCCAGATGGGCTCGGCCCTGCAGAACGCCAACCCCGTGCGGGCCAGCGGCCACGGCAGCTACCGCTTCCAGTACGTGGCCCGTACCGACGACTACCCCTCGGCCACCGACGAGCAGATGGAGACCGGCGAGCTGACGGTCATGGGCGACCTGGGGCGCACCCTGCCCAACACCACGCCTTGCGTCGGCGGCGTCAGCAACGCTGCCGCCTCGGCCTGCGACGGGAAGGAACGCGGCCTGCAGTCCTGGCAGATCATCGGCCCCGGCTCCAACGTGCTCGTCTACAACGAGGGCGCGGTCACCTGCACGGTCACGGTGACGGCCACGAAGAAGTTCTACCGCAGCGGCGGCCCGAACCCGTTCGTCCCCGCAGGCGCTCCGGCGGGCACCCTGGCCGCCGACATCGAGGCTGCCATGAACGGCTGTGGCGGCCGGCCGGCCACGCCGAACGTCTACCGCGTCGGCTACGTCCCGGACACCGGCATCTTCACGATCACCCGGCAGTCGGGCGCGAACGCCTGGCGGCCCCGCTGGAGCCTGAGCTCGATCCGTGGCCGCTTCGGCGTGCCGACCGACCCGACGGCGGGAGCCGGACCATTCTCGACGCTGCAGCCCTACATGCTGCTGATCCGGCGGCCCGGCGCCGCCGACCCCTTCCCGCCCGTGCCGCCGAACAACACGTCACCGAGTTGGGGACTGCACTGGGTGATCACCGAGACGGGCGTCGGGAACCCGGCCCACACGGCCAAGAGCTACCAGCTCTACGCCGGCGCCTACTTCAACGGCGAGGTCGTGCGCGTGGACCCCAACGGCACGGTCTGCGACGTGAGCTTCCCCGCCGCCCCGCTGCCGGTGCCGGCCAAGGTCACGCTGCAGGGCGTGTCCGCCAACTGCGGCAGCGACACCGGGACGCCCGTCGACTTTGTACTCGGCGGCGGCGAGATGTCGGGCAACCAGAGCCCGGCGAACTGCGCCGGGTACACCGAGGGCGCCGGCCTGCGCCCCTGCGACCAGAACGGCGGCGACGTGCAGCTCCAGTCGATCCTGCCGGTGATCGACCGCGAGGTGCCGATGAACTCCGACGGCACGCTGGCGAGCTACAGCGAGGACCCGGCCACGCTCGTCGCCACCCTGCCCGGCTCGACCGTCGGTGGCGCGCGGGCCGCCGGCAACACGCCGATCGCGAACTCGCTCCAGGACATCAAGACCAACTTCAACCTGCTCTGGGGCACGGGCCAGGTGGCCTGTCCGGCGGGCAGTCCCTCCGCCACCACGTACAAGTGGGACGTGCAGCACTGCCCCGACCGCGACGGCAACGGCATCTCCGATCCCGGCTACACGCGCCTGGCCCTCAACGCCATCAGCACGCACACCGACCCGAAGGAGCGCACCATCGTCCTGTTCGTGACGGACGGCGACGACACCTGCACCGGCAGCGGCGGCGACAACAACGCCCTGTGGTCGGCGGCGCGCGCGCAGGCGCTCTACACGCGCATCGTGGCCACCGAGCCGGCCTCGTCGGTGCAGACCTACGTGCTCGGCTTCGGCAACGGCGCCACGCCCAGCCGGCTCAACTGGATCGCCTGGGGCGGGTCGGGGCTGGTCAAGGCCGGCACCCCCTGGACGACGCCGACGGCGGCCGAGGTGGCTGCCTGCAAGGCCCAGGGCCTGTGCCAGGACGCCTTCCTGGCCCCCGACGCCGAGACGCTGGCGGGCTACCTGCAGGGCATCATCAACCAGGGCGTGACCTCGGGCGAGTTCGTGGCCCAGACGCCGGTGTTCCCCAACGTCTACGAGATGGTGGGCACCATCAGCGGCACTCCGGCCGGCATCCTGGAGGCCTACAGCCCGAGCAATCCCGAGACCCGCTACAAGGGCTTCGTGCCCCTGCGGGTCCAGACCTCGTTCGTGCTGCCCGGCTTCCAGGGCAAGGCCGCGGCCTACGGCAACGTCGCCGGCGTGACCACGCAGGTCTGGGAAGCCAGCTCCAAGATGGTCCTGGGCAGCTCCACCTACGGCTTCGACTTCACCGCGGCGAAGTGCCGCACGGCGAACGCGTGCACCTTCAGCGAGCTGAAGGGCGGCAGCACCTCGGACCAGACCATCGCGGCCTCCAGCGCCGCCATCAAGCGCCGCATCTACACCACCAGCGGCAACGGCGTCTTCCCGGTGACCACGGCGAACCTGGTCGACGTGCCCTGGATGCGGACGCAGGGCACGAGCGGGAAGCGCGTGACGCTCTGGCCGCCCCAGGGGTCCGTGGCGCCGCAGGACTACACCTCCCAGGGTGAGCTCGACTGGGCCCTGGGCCTGCCGATCGGAACCCTGGACGCGACGGCCCTGGGCGACCTCCAGTCGAAGTACAGGGCCTGCCAGGGCCTCAACCTGCATCCGAACTGCACGGTGGGCAACCCCAGCCCGACGGCGGCCCAGATCGCGACCCAGGTCAAGGCCGCGCGGCGCGAGGCGCGCGAGATGATCCTGGCCTACATGGCCGGCGGCGAGTGGGTGGTGGCTGCCGACGCCAACCCGCAGCGCTATTCGAGCACGGATCCCGTCTTCCCGTACCAGATCCAGTACAAGCCCCGCAACGCGCCCCTGGCCGACGCGACGTACGGCACGCCGGCCGTGGTCGGCGTGCCCGCGGACGGCGATACCACCATCCACTCCACCGAGTACACCTACTTCCGCGACGGCGGCACCGTGAGCGGGGTGAAAACCGACGGGATCCTCCAGGGCTTCGGCCTGAGACACCCCGACAAGGACGACACCACCTGCCCGCCCGGGCCGAGCTGCCAGAACGACTCGCGGACGAACCTCAAGCCCCAGATGACGGTGGCCTACGTGGGCAGCAACGACATGCTGCACGCCTTCCGGGCCGGCTGCTCGAGCCCGGCCAGCATGGGCAACTGTTACGCCGCGACCGGCGACGCCGGCCAGGAGCTGTGGGGCCTCGTCCCCTACGACCAGCTCGGCAAGCTGGGCTCGCGCCTGCGCAACAAGCCCGCCCGCCGGTCGCCGCACGACTACATGATCAGCACCGGCCTGCGGTTCGGCACCGTCTTCGTCCCCGGGCCGCTGACGGGCAGCGACGGCTCGCCCACCCTCTCCTCGCTCGGCATCGAGAACGTGGCCGGCCTGTGGCGGCGCGTGCTGATGTTCGGCCGCGGGCAGGAGGGCAAGTCCATCACCGCGATCGACATCACGGCGCCGGGCCCGTTCACCACCTCGACCCTCGCGAGCATGCCGCCCGTCGTCCTGTGGAACCGCGGCAACCCCGACACCTTCGACGGCACGGTGGGCGGCACCAAGAACAACAGCTTGACCACCGGCGACTTCACCGCCTACGAGCTCATGGGCGAGACCTGGTCGGTGCCGACCATCTCGCGCGTCAAGCGCCTCGGGACCTACCGCAAGCCGTGCCCGGGCGGGGGGCACGGGAACCCGGCCACGGGCGTCTCGGAGTTCTGCAGCGACCAGAGCTCCGGCGGCGTCGAGTACGTCTCGTTCGTGGGCTCGGGCTACGGCGAGGACGGCACGCGCGAAGGCTACGCCCTGTTCACGCTCGACACCCTGACCGGAGACGTGGTGGCCTACGCCGACGTGGAGGCCGCGGCCGTGGCGAAGGGGTGGAACCGGACGGGCGGCGACTACCCGGGCTACCGCAACGCCATCGTGGCCGATCCGGCGGCCTTCGAGAAGGACCAGCTCGTCACGGCGGACCGCCTGAAGGACCACTCGGCCTCGGCCATCACGACGCGCGTCTACGTCGGCGACCTGCACGGCCGCGCCTGGAAGTTCGTCAGCGCCCAGCCCGAGATCGCCATCCCGTTCGCGGACCTGGGGGCCGACCAGCCCGTGGCCGTGGCGGCCGCGCTCATCCAGCCCTACCGCGGCACGTATTCGGACCTGCCGCACGTCTACATGATCGCCGGCAACGAGACGCGCGCCGCCGGGCCCTTCAAGCTCTTCGGCCTCTACGACGAGAAGACCAGCGACACCGACACGAGCGAGCCGGCTTCGAGCCCGGGCCCGCTGATGTTCTCGCGCACGCTGCAGCCGACCGGCGGGGGCACGGGCACCTATCGCGGCACGGTGCCGCCGCTGACCTTCTACAACCGGTACAAGGAAGCCCGCGTGGTCTTCGGAGCCACCCGCTTCAACCCGCCCAACTCGCCCGACGCGCCGCCGGTGCCGCCCTACCCCTGTCGTTCGAGCTTCGACAGCGTGGTCTACGGCCTCAGGGCGGAATCGGGCACGGGTCCCTACAACCTGCCGCAGGACGGCGGAGCGGCGCAGTTCATCCAGGGCGTTCGAATCATGAGCGTGGCCCCGATGCCGGATCCCGTCTCGGGCGGCCAGGGCGTCACGCCCGTCGCCGGCCAGGTGTCGACGATTCCACCGCCTCCCGCACCGGGCCCGAAGCCCGAGCCGTTCCAGGTGGTCACGGTCTCGCCCGACGCCTCGGCGCCCGGCGGGCTCTTCTTCAGGAACGCCGCCTCCATCTGCAACCAGTAGGCGGCTTCGCGTCGTCGTGGCCCTGCTCCCCTCCGGGGGGGCAGGGCCTTTTTCCTTTGTGCGAGCGCAGTTGTCCGAGAAAAGCTCTTCCATTCCTGCACCTCCTGGGTGTAACCTTGGCCGATGCCTCCAGCGGCGGCCGTCTTCTGTCCGGAGTGCGGGGCCAAGAACAAGCCAGGCTGGGAGTTCTGCGCCCGGTGCGGAGCCAACCTCAAGGCCGCCCCCAGCGCCCCACCCAAGACCCAGGGGCCACCGGCGCGGACGCCGGCCCCTGGCGGCGGCGGAGGCGCGCTGCTGGCGGTCGCCGCCGTGGCCGCCGTGGCGGCAGCCGCCTGGTTCCTCGCGCAGCCCGGACCCGCGGCCGCGCCGAATCCCGACATCTTCGCCATACCACAACGGGGGGCGACGCCCCCGCCCGCGGCGCCGGTCGTCCCCGATCGCCCCGAAGTCGCGCGGATCCGCGAGCTCCTGGCTCGGGGCGACCAGGGCGACGCGGTGACCGCGCTGCAGGCCGCCCTCCAGGCCGATCCGAACGACGCGAGCCTGCACGCCATGTACGCGCAGGTGCTCTGGCGGAGCGGCGACAAGGAGGCCGCGCTGGAGCACTTCCGGGCCGCGGCGGCCAGGGACCCGGGGGCCCGGCTCGAGTGTGCCCGGGCGCTCGAGTCGATGGGCCAGACGGAGGAGGCGCTCGAGAACTACCGTCGCGCCGCGCAGGACCTGCCGGGGACCGAGGCCCAGCGCGCCTTGGGCAATGCGCTCCTCGCGGCAGGGCGGGCGGGCGAGGCCGTGGCGCCGCTGAAGGCCGTCGTGGAGAAGACGCCCGGGGACGTCGTGTCGGCGCAGCAGCTGGCCGTGGCGCTCGAAGGCAGCGGCGACGCGGCGGGGGCGGAGGCCGCCTACCGGAAAGTCGTCGCCGCCCTCCCCGACGCCTCGATCTCGCGTGCCAGGCTGGCGGAGCTGCTGCAGGCCCAGGGCCGTGGACAGGAGGCCGTCGACCTGCTGCGCGAGGGGCTTCGCGCCGCGCCCAGCAGCCCGAATCTCCAGCGCAGCCTGGGCTCCGTGCTCGATCGCTCCGGCCAGGCAGCCGAGGCGGCGGCGGCGTATCGCGAGTTCCTGCGTCTGTCGCCCAACGACCCGGAGGCCGCGCGAGTGCGGCAGCGCCTGTCGGAGCTGGGCACGCCCGCCCCGCCGGCCGGCACGCCATGACCAGGGTTGGCGGCCTGGCGGCGCTGCTCCTCGCCGTGGCCGCAGCCTCGGCGGCAGCCCAGGAGCCGTCGCTCGGCGAGGCCGCCCGGCGCGAGAAAGCCAAGCGACGGACGTCCGCGGCGGCCGGGCGGGTCTACACCAACGCCGACCTTGAGTCCCTCCGGAACGCGGAAGGGGGGCGTGGCACCTTGAACCTCATGGAGGGCCCGTCCGAGGGCTCGGCGGAGGGCGAGCGCGCCGCCGGGGCCCCGAGCGCCCGGCC
>JBDIBD010000089.1:0-12485 GCA_039812725.1 Vicinamibacteria bacterium
CCGCACGGCCTCGATCGGCTGGGCCCCGTTCCCCTGGCAGCCCGCCGACCCGCAGGGCCTGCCCCTGCCCGCGGTCGAGGCGGTGGCCCTGCGGGCCCTGCGGCTGGCCCAGCGCTCGGGGCGCAACCAGGCCGTGGGCATGCTGCCGGTGGACGCGGAGCGCGCCCCCACCGCGGTGCGGGTGGTGCGCACGCTGGGCCCCGACCTGATCGACGAGACGCCCACGGCCCCGATCCCGCGCTGAGGCGCGGGCCCGTTCTAGGCCCGCCGCACGACCAGGAACGAGACCCGGCCGCCCTCGGCCGCGAACGAGCGCCGGTCGGCGATCCAGGCCTCCGGGATGCGGGAGGCCACCGCGAACATCTCGCGCGGGTCCCGGTAGACCGTGTGCCAGTCCATGAAGGCCTCGGCGTAGCCCACCTCGCGGATGCCGCGGGCCAGGTTGGCCACCACCAGCGTGCCGCCCGGCTTGAGGCTGCGGAAGAGGGCCAGGGCCAGCATCGAGGCCGTGCCCGGGCTCAGCACGTCGAAGGGCCCGGCGGAGTAGGCCAGGTCGAACTCCTGGTCGTGCCCGGTCCCCTTGCCCTCGATCCAGTCGTGCACCGTGGCCACGCCGGTGGCCACGCCCAGGTGGCCCACGCTGGTCTCGACCGCGCGGCGGGCCGCCTCGGTCTCGAGCAGGGCCAGGAAGCGCGACAGGCCGCCGGCACGCACCGTGTGGGACAGGTCGGCCTCCTTGAGGTCGCCGCAGCCGAAGGCCAGCAGGCTGGGCCGGCGGCCGGAGGCGGCCAGCTGGTCGATCAGATAGGCCAGCACCTCGCGCCGCCGGCGGGCCGAGAGCACCACCTGCGACTGGCGCGTAAAGCCACAGATCTCGCGCCCGAGCTCCGTGGCCCGGCCCAGCGACAGCTCGGCCTCGAGCGCGTCGAAGGCGAAGCTCAGGAAGACCGAGTCCGGGGCACGGTCGCTGCCGCGCGCGTAGGTCAGGGCCGTGAGCGGGTCCTGGTGCACCACGTCGAGCAGCGGGTGGCGGCGGCAGACCGAGCCGCACACGTCGACCCACTCCGAGCGTGGCATTCTCTGCCGCAGCGCCTCGAGGTCGTCCACCAGGCGCTGCATCCCCTGCTGCACGCGCCCGCGCTCCTGGATGTCGCCCAAGGCGTGATCCAGCACCGTGCCGGGCTCGAGAGACGGCGTTGCCATTGCCTGCCGGGCCCGCGCGCCGCTCCCGGGCGCGGGCGAATGATCGACTCCGAAGCCTGTGCCGAGCCGCAGGAGGGGGGGCGGCCGGGAGAAACCGGGACGAGTCCACTGTAGGCCCGGCGGCCGCGCCCGTCAAGGCGACGGGCGCGCGCCGTCCGACCGGCTGGAGGCCTAGACGTTGAAGCGGAAGTGCATCACGTCGCCGTCGCGCACCACGTAGTCGCGCCCCTCCAGCCGCAGGCGCCCGGCCTCGCGCGCCCCGGCCTCGCCGCCGTGGGCCACGTAGTCGTCGTAGGCGATGACCTCGGCCCGGATGAAGCCCTTCTCGAAATCCGTGTGGATGGCGCCGGCCGCCTGGGGCGCGGTCTCGCCGGCGTGGATGGTCCAGGCCCGCGCCTCCTTGGGCCCGGCCGTGAAGAAGGTCAGCAGCCCCAGCAGGCGGTAGGCCGCGTGGGCCAGGCGGTCGAGGCCCGGCTCCTCGAGGCCCAGCTCGTCGAGCAGGTGGCGCTTGTCCTCCTCGGGCAGCCCGGCCATGTCGGCCTCGAGCGCCGCCGAGACGGCCACCACACCGGCGCCCTCGGCGGCCGCCCGGCGCTCCAGCGCCTCGAGGCGCGGGTTGCCGCGGAAGCCGTGCTCGCCGACGTTGGCCACGTACAGCACCGGCTTCATGGTCAGCAGGCACAGCGGCGCCACCAGGCGGCGCTCCTCGTCCGACAGCTCCAGGCGGCGGGCCGGCCGGCCCGCGTTCAGCCCGGCCTGCACGCGCTCCAGCAGGGCCTGCAGCCGCAGGGCCTCCTTGTCGCCCACGCGGGCCGCCTTCTGGGCCCGGGCCAGGCCCTTTTCGACCGTGGCCAGGTCGGCCAGGCCCAGCTCGGTCTCGATCACCTCCACGTCCGCGAGCGGATCGACCCGCCCGGCCACGTGCACGACGTTCTCGTCGTCGAAGCAGCGCACCACCTGGGCGATCGCGTCCGTCTCGCGGATGTTGGCCAGGAACTGGTTGCCGAGGCCCTCGCCCTGGCTGGCGCCGCTGACCAGGCCGGCGATGTCGACGAACTCGACCGTGGCCGGCACCACCCGGGCGGGCTTCGCGATGCGGGCCAGCGCCGCCAGGCGCGGGTCGGGCACCTCGACCACGCCGACGTTGGGCTCGATGGTGCAGAAGGGGTAGTTCTCGGCCGCGATGCCGGCCTTCGTGAGGGCGTTGAAGAGGGTGGACTTGCCCACGTTGGGCAGTCCCACGATGCCGCACTGCAGTCCCATCCTGGGGCGGTTCCTTTCCTCAAGTCTCCTGGGCTTGGTCGTCCCGGGCCGCGGCGGGACCGCGGCGGCCAGCCCGGCCGCCGCGGGGCGGGGGCTCGCTCGGGGCGCGGAGTCTACCACGGCGGCCGCGCGGGTCCGCCCGCCGAGGAAAAGGGTGCCCGCGGAACCGCCGTCTGACCGATAATCGCCGCCACGGAGGATCCATGAGCAAGAAGATCGTGATCGGCCTGGTCGCGGTGGCCGTGTTGGGGCTGGCCCTCGTGGCGGGGCTGGCGGCCGGCTACTGGTGGTTCGCGATGCGCTCCCAGCCCATCGGCCCGCTGCCGGCCGAGGCCGCCATCCTGCCGGGCGACTCGGCCGTGATCGGCGGCATCGACGTGCGGCGCATCACCACCGGCGCCAACTACAAGAAGTACATGGCCGCCGCCATGGAGGACACCGGCAAGGAGCTCAAGGAGCTCGAGCAGAAGACCGGCATCAACGTGGAGCGCGACGTCGAGGGCCTCTACGGAGCCGGCGACAAGGCCGGGGGTGAGCAGGCCGGCGTGATGGTGCTGGTCGGGAAGTTCGACGCGGACCGCATCGGCAAGGCCATCAAGGACGACCCGAAGTCCAAGGCCACCACCACCACGGTCGAGGGCTACACCGTCTACGAGATGAAGGAGGGCGAGAAGGTCTCGGGACACCTGGCCGTCCCCAGCCCGCGGGTGCTCGTGGCCGGCACGCCGGCCCTGGTGGCCACGACGCTGGCCAACCTCAAGGGCGGCAAGGGCGGCGTGGCCGGCAACCCCGAGCTGGTGGCGGCCCTCAAGGCCATCGAGCCGGGTCAGAGCTTCTGGCTGTTGGCCACGCCCAAGGCCATGGCCGAGGCCCCCAAGCCGGGCGAGGGCGGCGTGCCGCCCTTCCCGATGCCGAAGAGCGTGCTGTTCACCGGGCAGTTCGACCCGGCCGTGTCCTTCAAGCTCACGGGCGCCATGGCCGACGAAGCGGCTGCCAAGGACCTGGCCGAGAAGATCAACGGGCTCAAGGCCATGGCGGCCATGTTCGCGGCCGACAAGCCCGAGGTGGGCGAGGCGGCCCAGGCCCTGAGCGTGACCAACCCCGGCAAGAACGTGGTGCTGTCCCTGACCCTGACGCCCGCCCAGCTGGAGAAGATGCAGAAGAGCCTGCTGGAGGCGCGCCTGAGCGCCAACGAGGCCGCCACCATCGGCGACACGCGCACCGTGATCAGCGCCCAGGCGGCCTTCCAGGCCATGGGCGACGGGTACTACGGCGAGCTCAAGTGCCTGGCCGAGCCCAAGTCCTGCAACGCCTCGTACGACGGGCCGCAGTTCATCGACAAGGAGCTGGCCGAGGCCACCACCAAGAGCGGCTACAACCGCCAGTTCAAGCTGGCCGGTGACCGCGGCTCCTTCGCCTACGCCTCCGCGCCGGTCAAGGCCGGCAACACGGGCAAGCGCAGCTTCTGTGGCGACGCCCGCGGCGTGGTCTGCCAGGACGTGAACGGGGCACCCTTCGACATCGCCTCGGGCCACTGTCCGGAGAGCTGTACGCCGATCGAGTAGGCCGTCAGAGCAGGCTTTCACAACGTCCGGGGGCCCGGGGGGCAGACGCCCTCCGGGCCCTTCGCCGCCCTGGGTCCGGTGCCGTGACGCCGAAGCTATACTGCCGCGCATGATCAGGCTCCGGCGCGCCGTCGTCGTGGCCGGGCTCGCGCTCGTCGCTTCGGGCTGCGGCTGGACGCAGGAGGGACCGGCGCCCGTCGAGAACCTGGCGCTGGCGCGGGCCACCGAGCTCTCCGGCGCCGCGGGCGACGCCTCGTTCGCCACCGACGGCCAGCTGGCCCCGGAGGGTTCGGGCGCGGGTCCACAGGCCGTGCTCCTGCCCCACGAGCGAGCCCTGCTCACCGTCGACCTCGGCGCCCCCCGCGAGGTCGGCGCGCTGCTGCTGCAGGCCGAGGCTGCCGAGGTCTACCAGGTCGAGGGCTCGCTCGACCGACGGCGCTGGATCAGGCTGTGGCGTGTCGCGGCCTGGCCCGCGGCGCCCGGCCTGCGCACCCGCCGGCTGGTCCTGCCCAGGCCGGAAGTCGCCCGCTGGCTGATGGTCCGCACGACCACGGCCGGCCCGGCGCGGGTGGCCGAGCTGCAGGCGTTCGCCCGCGAGCCCGAGCGGTGGCCGGCGCCCGACTCGAGCGGCGCCACGGCCGCCCTGCCCCTCTGGCCACGGCTGACCCGCGCTCGCTGGCAGGTCCTGGTCGGAGCCCTGGCCACGGTCATGCTCGTGCTCGCCGGCTGGGGCTGGGTGGCGCGCGTGGCGCCCGTTGCGCCAGGCGAGCCGGCTCGTCGGATGGCGCTGCGGGCTTTCGCCCTGGCCGCGCTCTTCGCTTGGCCGGCTTTCCTCAACTTCCACCCCTGGGGCTTCGTGCACCGCTGGGAGTTCTTCCACTACTACCTGGGCGGGAAGTACCTGCCCGAGCTCGGCTACGACTGCCTCTACGTCGCGGCCGCGGCGGTCGACGCCGAGGACGGGCTGCCCGCGGGGGAGCGCGTGCGCGACCTGCGCGACAACGGCCTGCTCGACGGCCGCGCCGCGCTGGTCCGGGCCCCGGAGTGCCGGGCCCGCTTCTCCGACCAGCGCTGGTCCGCGTTCCGCCAGGACGCCCGCTTCTTCAGGACGGCTCTCGGCCCCGGCCTCTGGGAAGGGGCCCGCGTCGATCACGGCTTCAACGCGCCCCCGGCGTGGGCGATCCTGGGCCGCAGCCTGGCGGAGCTGGGTCCCGCCTCGTGGCGTCAGGTCACGCTCCTGGCGCTCATCGACCCGGTGCTGATCGTGGCCATGCTGCTCCTGATGCAGCGCACGTTCGGCAGCGAGGCGGCCTGCCTGGCCGCGGGGTACTGGGGCCTCAACGCGCTCAGCCAGTTCGGCTGGACCGGCGGCGGATACCTGCGCCAGGACTGGGTCTTCCTGCTGGTGGCCGGAGCGTGCGCGCTGCGCCGGGGCCGGGCGGGCCTGGCCGGGTTCGCCTGGACGCTCTCGGCCGCGCTGCGTGTCTTCCCGGGCTGCGTGCTGGCGGCGCTGCTGCTCAAGCACGCGCTCCAGGCGGTCCGCGAGCGCAGCCTCGCGCCGCTCCTGCGTCAGCGGCGGCTCGCCCTGGGCTGCGCCGCGGCGCTCCTGCTCGTGGCGGCCAGCACTTGGGGACTGGGGCTGGCGGGCCGCTGGCCCGACTTCACCCGGAACAGCGCCCGGCACCTGCGGGCGGTGATGGGCAACACGGTCGGCCTTCAGACCTGGCTGGCATACGACGGCGCGCGGAGCTTCCAGCTGATGTCCGAGCCCCTCGACCCGGACCCGGAGCAGGCCTGGCGCGAGAGTCAGGTGGCCGCGGAAGGGCGCGCGCGCCCCTGGTACTGGATGGCGGTGGCGGGCTACCTGGTGCTGCTCGGCGCGGCCGTCCTCAAGGCGCCCGACTGGGCCGCGGCGATCCTCGGCCTGGGGCTCATGCCGGTGGCTTTCAAGCTGACCGGCTACTACTACAGCGCCTTCGTGCTCTACGCCGCCCTGGCGAGCCGATGGGCCTGGGCCGGCCTGGCCCTGGCCGTGCTCACCTGGGCCTCCGGGCTCGTGCCGGGGTTGTGGGCCTTCGCCGACGAGCAGGCCGCCTGGTGGTCGCTGGCCGTGCTGGTCTTCGCTGGCGGCGTCACGCTGGCCCTGGCCGCGGGCCGGCCGCCGCTCGCCGACGAGCCGGACGACGAGTGAGGAACGCTCCGGCCGGCCGTCAGGCGACCGGCGTGTCCGACGCCTCCAGGTCCCCGCTCCAGAGGTAGCGGTCCGTCTCCTTCGCCACCACGCCGGCCAGCGCGATCAGCGAGACCAGGTTCGGCACCGCCATCAGGCCGTTGGCCACGTCGGCGAAGGACCACACCGCCGGCAGCGAGGCCACCGAGCCCACCATCACCGCCGCCACCCAGAGCCAGCGGTAGGGCTGGATCACGCGCGGGCCGAACAGGTACTCGGCCGCCTTCTCGCCGTAGTACGACCAGCCCAGGATGGTCGAGAAGACGAAGGTCAGCAGGCCCACCGTCAGGACCAGCGGCCCCACCACCGGCAGGTCGGCGAAGGCCGCCTTGGTGAGGGCCGCCCCGCCCACGCCCTTCTGCCACTCGCCGGACTGCACCACCACCAGGCCGGTCATGGCGCAGACCACCACGGTGTCCCAGAAGGTGCCGGTCGAGCTGACCAGGGCCTGGCGCACCGGGTTCTTGGTCATGGCGGCGGCGGCCACGATGGGCGCGCTGCCCAGCCCCGACTCGTTGGAGAACAGCCCGCGCGCGACGCCGTAGCGGATGGCCTCGCGCACACCGGCGCCGGCGAAGCCGCCGGCCGCCGCCTGGCCGCTCCAGGCGCCCTGCAGGATGACCCCCAGCGTGTCCCAGATGCCGTGGACGTTCAGGGCCAGGATGATCACGCAGCCCAGCACGTAGAACACGGCCATGAACGGCACCAGCTTCTCGCACACGTTCGCGATCGACTGGATGCCGCCCAGGATCACGATCGCGGTCAGCACGGTCATCAGGATGCCGGTCCACCAGGGCGAAACGTGCAGGGTCTCCTGGACCATCGAGGAGATCGAGTTGGCCTGCACCATGCAGCCGATGCCGAAGGCCGCCACGGCCGTGAGCGCCGCGAAGACCACCCCCAGCCAGCGCTGGCCCAGGCCGCGCTCGAGCACGTACATGGGCCCGCCGGCCATCAGCCCCTGCGCCGTCACCGTGCGGTACTTGACCGAGAGCAGCGCCTCCGCGTACTTGGTCGCGATCCCGAACACGCCGGTCAGCCACATCCACAGCACCGCTCCCGGCCCGCCGGCGGCCACCGCCGTGGAGACGCCCACGATGTTGCCGGTGCCGATGGTGGCGGCCAGGGCCGTGGTCAGCGCGCCGAAGTGGCTGACGTCGCCCGCCCCCTCGGTCTTGCGCTGGAACGAGAGCCGGATGGCGCGCGGGGTGAAGCGCTGGATGAAGCGCAGCCGGAAGGTCAGGTAGAGGTGGGTGCCGAACAGCAGGATCAGCAGGGGCGGGCCCCACACGATGTCGCTGAGCTGGGAAAGGAGCTTCTCGATCTGCAGCATGGCGGGAGCCTAGCAGAGGCGCCGGGCGGCGCCTACGCGGCCCGCGGGAGGTCGGCCGAGCGCGCTCCGGCAGGGTTCGCGTATGATCCGGCCCATTCACTAGCGCGGAGGCCCATGTCACCGTTCCTGCCTGAAGGAGCGCGCTCGCGCGCCCTGCTGGTCGTGTCGGGCCTGCTGATGGCGGTGGCGCTCCTCCAGCTCGGCCGCCTGAGCGTGTTCATGCTGGACGCCTCGCGCACCGGCTTCTCGCTGTTTCCCGGCAGTGACTGGGAGACGCGCCACTCGTGCGTGTCGGCCTACTACGTCGCCGGCCAGCTCGCGGGCCAGGGGCTCAGCGTGTACGACGACTCGCTCTACGCGCTGCCCAGCGCTCCCAACGAGCCCCGCAAGCCACGCCTGCTGGGCGCGTTCAAGGTCGACGCCTACGAGTACCCGCCGCCGTTCCTGCTGCTGCCGCGAGCGCTGCTCCGGCTGGCTCCGGAGTTCCTGACCTTCCGCCTGGTCTGGTTCGTGCTGAACGCGCTGATCGTGCTGGTGGCGGTGGTCGTGGTGGGGCGGTCCATGGGAGAGCCGGCCGGCACGCGCGCGCTGCTGCTGGCGCCGCTGGTGTGGGCGGCCGTGCCGATGCTCAGCGCGCTGCAGAAGGGCAATATCCAGCTGGTGGTGGTGGCGCTCTCGATGCTGGCCATGCTGCTGCTCGAGCGCCAGCGCTACGCGAGCGGTGGCCTCGTGCTCGCGTTCGCCACCGCCAGCAAGCTCTATCCCGGCCTGCTGATCGTCTTCCTGCTCGTGCGGCGGCAGTGGCGCGCGCTGGCCTTCACTGCCGGATGGGGCGCCGTGCTCACCGTGGCCGCGCTGGCGGACGTCGGCTGGCTGCAGTTCCGTGGTTTCTTCGAGCACATTCCAGGGCTGCTGAGCGGCGAGGCCTTCCCCGCCTTCCGCAACCCCGGCGCCATGGCCGTGAACTTCTCCCTGCCCAACATCGGGTTCAAGCTCAAGGTGCTCGGGATCGGCGACCTGGGTTTCGGCGCTGCCAGGGTGCTGGGCTTCCTCTACACGATCGTGGCCGTGTGGGCCACCGTGGCGCTGGCGCGGCGCGCGCAGGGACCCGTCCTGGCGCCGATCGCCTGGCTGGCGGTCATCGCCATCGCCACACTACGCAGCCCGTTCCTGCCCGCGGCCTACGCCGCGTTTCCGTTCATCTGGCTGCTGTCGCTGCTGGCCGCCACCCACGCACCCACGCCGCGGGCGCTGGCCCTGACGATGCTCGGCTGGGTGGCGATGAACGTCTACGTGCCGATGGACTGGATGGCTCCGCGGCCGCTGGCGGCGCTCGGCCTGATCCCGCACGCCGTCACGATTGCTGTGCTGGTCTGGGCCGTGCGGCATGTGCTGGCCGGCGGCTAGCGGCTCATCCGCTCGTCTCCGCAGCAAGTGCCGGGCCTGCGTCGTTGAAGAGCGCGATATAGGGGGCATAGCGGAAGCGCCGGTTGCGTGCGTAGCCCGTCATCTCGCTGAGCACGCCCAGCTTGACGAGGCGGGCGACCAGCCCATTCGCCGCGGCGTACGTCGTCCCCGTTCTCTTCTGCAGACGCTGCAGTTCGCCAGCGAGTGCGAGCGCGGGCTGCGGCGGGAGCGGCGCCGGCATGAACGCCCGATAGCCCGTCGGCTGGGCGATATACCGCCCTGCCCGCGTCGAGGCTTCCGCGCTACTCGCCATCCCGGTCGCTGCCTTTCACAAGGGTGTGGGTTGGACCCATATGATAGGCAGCCTTTAGCAAGGATGGAAGTCCCCGGTCTTGTTCAACCTTCCTGAGCCCCACCGGGGGCGACGTCCTCTGATGAGTTCAGTGGCAGCGGTCGTGTAGCAGGTGCGGGTCGATGGTAACGCGCCAGCGGTCCGCAAGGACACCGCTGCATCGCACCTGACCCACCGTCGAAGCCGGTTTCCGGGGAACGCTATCCGCGCCGCGGTTCGCGCGGTGGCTCAGAGGCCCGGCCGAGGGCGTGTCCCTGGCCTGCAGGTGTGGAGACTGACGCGACGGCGTCTGAGAGAGACGGGGGTTTGACGGGCCGCGGGGTTCCTAGGCTGCCCGCAGGGCCTCGACCGGCGCCAGGCGCGAGGCGCGCAGGGCCGGGTAGGTGCCGGCCGAGAGGCCGATCACGACCGCGAATCCGGCCGCCAGCACGAGGCCCATGGGCGAGACGGCCAGGCCGTCCTCGAAGGCCTGGCCGGCCAGCAGCGTGATGCCGTAGCCCAGCGCGCTGCCGGTCAGGCCGCCCACCAGCGAGAGCGAGACCGACTCGACCAGGAACTGGAAGAAGATCGTGCCGTCGCTGGCGCCCAGGCTCTTGCGCAGGCCGATCTCGTAGAGCCGCTCCGAGATCGAGATCTGCATGACCGAGAAGATGCCGATGCCGCCCACCAGCAGCGAGATACCGGCGATCGAGGCCAGCACCACGGTCCAGTTGCGGATCAGCTTGTCGACCTCGCCGCGCACCCGCAGGATCTCCTCGCCGATGTTCTGCACCTTGAAGTCGCGGATGCCGCGGTGGCTGCGGGCCAGGAGCGCGCCGGCCTCGCCCTCGGCCGCGGCCAGGCGCGTGGGGTCGTCCACCTTGAAGACGTAGGCGTGCACGGCGTCGCTGCCGGTGAGGTGCTTCTGGGCCGTCGAGAGCGGGACGTAGAGCCGCGAGTTGTCGCGCTCCATGTCGTCGTCCTGGACCTGGTTGCTGCCCAGCGGCCGCAGCACGCCCACCACGGTCAGGCGCAGGCCGCGCACCTGGACCTCGCGCCCCAGCGGGTCCTCGGAGCCGAAGGCGTCCTCGGCCAGCTTGTGGCCCAGCACGCAGACCGGCGCCACGCTCTCCACGTCGCGCGGGGCCAGGTAGCGCCCGCGCTCGACCTCGCGGTTGCGGATGCGGCCGTACTCGGCCGTGACGCCCTCGCCGTTGACCTCGAGCACGCGCCCGTTGACCAGCACGCGCTCCTTGAAGCCCACCACCGGCGCGGCCCCGGAGATCAGCTCGCGGCCGCCCTCGATGGCGCGCAGGTCGGCCGCGCGCAGGCCGCGCGAGTAGCCCTGCTTCTTGCGCTCCAGGCGCTCGCTGGGGGCCTGGGCCTGCACCACCATGACGCCGTCGTAGCCCAGGTCGCCCAGGCCCTTCTGCACGGCCTCGGCCAGGCCGCCGATGACCGAGACCATGACCACCAGCGAGGTGGTGCCCAGCACCACGCCCACCAGGGTCAGCGCGGAGCGCAGCTTGTGGCTCAGGATCTCCGCCAGCGACGTGCGCACGGCTTCCCAGGCGTTCATGGTCACTCGTAGCGCAGGGCCTGGATGGGGTGGAGGCGCGCCGCGCGCAGGGCCGGGTAGAGGCCGAAGAAGATCCCCACCGTGACCGAGAAGAACAGGCCGATCAGCACGACCTTGGGCGAGAGCACCACGGGCTGCTGGATCAGGTCGCTGATGACGGTCGTGAAGCCCGCCCCGAGCAGCACGCCCAGCAGGCCGCCGATGATCGTGACCACCACGCTCTCCACCAGGATCTGGGCCAGGATGTCGAGGCCGGTGGCCCCCAGGGCCTTGCGCGTGCCGATCTCGCGCACGCGCTCGTTGAACGAGGCCAGCAGGATGTTCATGATCACGATGCCGCCCACCAGCAGCGAGATCGTGCCGCACACCAGGAAGGTCACGTCGTAGATGCGCCCCTGCTCCTCGGCCTGGCGCATGCGCGCGGCCCGGTTGTAGACCGTGAAGTCCGCGACCCCGCCGTGGGCCCGCTTCAGGACGGCCTTGACCTCGTTCATGGCCTCGTCCATCTGCCCGGCGTCGCGGGCCTGCACGTTGATGTAGGCCACCTTCTGCGAGGCGCGCTCGCCCGACATGCGGTTGAGCATGGCCGTGGCCGGCACGAAGACGAACTCGTTCATCCACTCGAGCGCGTTGTCGTTGGCGGAGTTGAAGTAGAACTCCTTGCGCTTCATGACGCCCACCACGGTGTAGCTCGAGGCCCCGATCTGCAGCGTGCGGCCCACGGCCGGGCCCGTGCCGAAGATCTGCTCGCGGCGGGTGGCGCCCAGCACCACCACCTTGGCGCTGCTGTCGAGGTCCTCGGCCGTCAGGAAGCGCCCCTCGGCCGCGTGGAAGTCGTACATCGGCTCGTAGGCCGGCGTGGAGCCCGCGATCTCCAGCTCCTTCTCGAAGCCGGGGGCCTTGACGCGCTCGCGGCGCTCGACGGTGGGCTCGACCAGCTCGAGCGTGGCGGCCTCGCGCCGCAGCCGCAGGGCGTCGCCGTAGGTCAGGCCGACCGAGCCCTGCTCGGCCGCGGTGCGGCTGGCCGCGCGCGTGTCGAGGTCGCGCACCATCATCTTGCGGATGCCGCCGGTCTGGTCGAAGAAGTCGTTCATCTGGCGCTTGCCGCCGTCGATCAGGCCGAAGGTGGCCACCACCGAGGCCACCCCCAGCACGATCCCCAGGGCCTGCAGGGCCGTGCGCAGACGGTGGCTGCCGATGTCGGCCACGCCGTCGAGCAGCGACTCCCAGAGCGAACCCAGCCGGGCCTTCACGCGCTCACCGGCCCCTACTGGAGCCGGTCCTCCTCGACGCGGCCGTCGACGATGCGCACCACGCGCTCACAGGCCTCGGCCACGCGCGGGTCGTGGGTCACGATCACGATGCTCTCGCCGCGGGCGTGCATCTCGTGGAAGAGCTGCAGGATCTCCGCCCCCGTCTTCGAGTCGAGGTTGCCGGTGGGCTCGTCGGCCAGGATCAGCGAGGGTCGGTTGACCAGGGCCCGCGCGATGGCGGCGCGCTGGCGCTGGCCGCCCGACAGCTCGGAGGGCTTGTGGCGGGCGCGGTCGCCCAGGCCGACCTGCGCCAGCGCGGCG
>JBDIBD010000090.1:0-12415 GCA_039812725.1 Vicinamibacteria bacterium
CCGCCGAGGCGGCGCGCCTGCTGGATGGCCTGCTGGCGCAGGGCCGCGCCACCCGCGACGCGCTGCGCGACCGCGCGCTGCTCTGGCTGGACGAGGGCCAGCCGGTCCAGGCGCGCGCGCTCCTGGAGCGCGCGGTGCGAGCCTTCCCCGAGGCGCCGCGCGGGTTCTACCTGCTGGCACAGGCCCGCTACCAGCTCGGCGACCTGGACGGCGCCGCGGACGCCGCCCGGGCGGCCGTCGCGCGCGGTGCCGGTCCCGGCCCGCGGCGTCTGCTGGCCGCCATCCACTTCCGTCAGGGGCAGCCCGACGAGGGCCAGCGCTGGCTGGAGGAGGCCCGGCGCCTGGCGCCGGACGCAGAGAGCAGCCACGAGCCACGCGACCCGCCGGGGGGGTCCCGCCCGGGTCCGTCGCAGTGAGGCCGCGCAGCCCGGCCACGGGTCGACCTCGCTTTGGCTAGCGCAGAAGCGCGTCGAGCGCGTCGAGCTGGGCCTGGTACGGCCGCTCGCCACTGAGGAGTCGCGCCCGCGCGACGGCGGCGCGCGCCTCGTCCCGCCGGCCCGCCTCCAGGAGCAGCAGCGCCTCGCGCAGGGCCACGCGCGGCTCCTGGGGCGCCACGGTCCGGGCCTGTCGGAGCGTCGCCAGCGCCTGCTCCGTCTGGTGGGTCGCTCGCAGGAGCGTGGCCAGGGTGACGAGCAGCTCGACGTCGCGGGGGAAGCGGTCCGCCGCCGCGCGGGCCGCCTGCAGCGCCTCCTCCGTCCGCCCGGCCGCCTGCAGCGCCACGGGCAGGTTGCGCCACGGCGGCGCGTAACCCGGGCTGCGGGCGATCAGCCGCGCGTAGCGCTCGGCCGCCTCGGCCGCCCGGCCTTCGGCCAGGTCCAGGTTGGCCAGGCGGAAGGCCGGCAGGAGGTTGTCGGGCGCCAGTTGGACGGCGCGCTCGAGGGCGGCGCGGCCCTCGGGCCGCTGTCCCGCCTCGATCAGCAGCCGGGCGTGCTCGGTCCAGGCGGTCGAGCTGTGCGGGTCGGCCTGCAGCAGGCGCGCCCAGAAGCTGCGCTCGTCCCGGAAGCAGCGCATCTGGGCCAGCGAGAGGCCGGCGTAGACCAGCGTCAGGCCAGCGAGCAGCGCCAGGCGCCAGCGCCCGGGGCGCCGCGGACCAGGGCCGCCCAGGATCAGCCAGGGCAGGGCCAGCACGGGCAGGTAGAGGTAGCGGTCCATCACGACCCACTCGCGATTGAGGGCCCACAGGTTGAGGCAGGGCGCGAGCCAGGCCGCGAACCAGAGCAGGGGCGTGAACCCGGCCGGCCAGCGCCGGGCGAGCAGCGCGCCCAGGGCCAGGACGCCGGCCAGCAGGCCCAGCGCCACCAGCACCTCGAGCGACGGCCACGCCCTCACCGGCCGGACGGGACTGAGCAGCGCCAGGTCGAGCGGGAGCAGCGTCAAGCGCAGGTACTCGAGCACGACCCGGGGGATGGAGGCCAGCGCCAGCGCGGGCGGGGCGGAGGACGGCAACGGACGGGCCAGGGCGCCGAGCACGAACAGGCGCAACGCCAGGTAGGCGAGGCTCACGCCGCCCAGCACGAGCAGGCCCCGCACCGCCCGGCCCGCGTCGAGGTCGCCCCGGCGGCGTGCCCACCACGCCTCCCCGGCGGCGAACAGCAGCAGCGCGAGCGCGGCCTCCTTGGACAGCAGCGCGACCGCGAAGGCCGCGGCCAGCAGCAGCAGCCGACCGGTCGAGGGCCGGCGGCGCCAGGCCTCCCAGGCCAGCGCCGCCGTCAGGCCCGTCACGCCCAGCCAGACGTCCTGGATGCCCGAGACCCAGGCCACGGAGTCGACGTGCACGGGGTGCGCCGTGAAGGCCAGGGAGGCCAGCAGGGCGGCGCCGTGCCCATGGCCGCGCGCCACCAGCAGCGCCATCGCGAGCAGCCCGACGCCGCCGTGCAGCAGCGCCACCGCCGCGTGCCAGCCCCGCGGGTCGCGTCCGGCCACGGCCTTGACGCCTCGCAGGGCCACCATCAGCAGCGGGCGATAGTAGTTGCTGCTGACGGCCTGGTCGGCGTCCAGGCGCAGCGCGTCGATGTCCAGCGCGAAGTAGGCCAGCAGGCGGGGGGCGCCCTCGAGGGCCGGGTTCCTGACGATCAAGGGCTGGTCGTCGAACACGAAGCCGTAGCGCAGCGTCGGCAGGTAGAGCGCCAGCGGGAGCAGGAACGCGGCCGCCCAGGCCGCGGCCTTGGCCCGCGTGGTCACGCGCCCGGCCGGGTGGCGAACATGGTCGAGATCGTACTGTCCCGTCGGCCGGCGGTCGAGGCCGCCCGGCCGCCGGGCGGGGCGCATGCATAATGTCGGCGGGGTGAGCGGAGAGAGGGCCACGCGGTATCGTTTCGTCGAGCGCCTCGGGCAGGGGGGCATGGGCGAGGTCTTCCTGGCCGAGGACCTGCGCCTGCAGCGCCGCGTGGCGCTGAAGCTGCTGCGCCCCGACCTCGGCGACGAACAGGCCTGCGCGCGCCTGCTGCAGGAGGCGCGCGCGGCCTCGGCCCTCAACCACCCCAACATCGCGGTGGTCTACGAGGTCGACGAGCTGGACCGCGGCCAGGGGCCCGAGCGCTTCATCTCGATGGAGTACGTGCCCGGGCGCACGCTGGCGCAGCTGGCGGGCGCCGCGCCGCTCGAGATCGAGCGCGTGCTGGACCTCGCCACGCAGGTGGCCGAGGCCCTGGCGGAGGCCCACGCCCGCGGTCTCGTGCACCGCGACGTCAAGCCCTCGAACGTGATGGTCACCAGCGGCGGGCGGGTCAAGGTGCTCGACTTCGGCCTGGCCACGCGCGGCCCGGCCTTCGACGACCTGGCCGAGACCCGCACGCGGGGGGCCGGCCCGGCCTCGCCGGGGGGCGCGCTGGCGGGCACGCTGGCCTACATGGCCCCGGAGCAGGCCCGCGGCCAGGACGTCGACGCCCGGGCCGACGTCTTCTCGCTGGGCGCACTGGTCTACGAGATGCTGGCGGGCCGGCCGGCCTTTCCCGGGCAGAACGCCGTGCAGGTGCTGGAGGCCGTGCTGACCCGCGACCCGCCGCCGCTCGAGCCGCGCGAGGGCGACCCGCGCCCGGCCCAGCTCGAGACCCTGGCGCGGCGCATGCTCGCCAAGGACCGCGAGGCCCGGCCGGCCGGGATGGCCGAGGTGCTCGAGAGCCTGGCGGCCGTGCGGGCCGGGCGCGGCCCGCAGGCGGCCGCGGCCAGCGTGGCGGTGCTGTGCTTCGACAACATCACCGGCCACGGCGAGGACGCCTGGCTGGGGGCCGGGATCGCCGAGACCGTCACCGCCGACCTCAAGGCCCTGCCCGGCCTGGCCGTGCTGGGGCGCGAGCGCGTCAACGCCGCCCTGCGCAAGCTGGGCCTGGAGGAGACGGGCGGCGGCCTGGACGTGCCGGGGCTGGTGGGCCGCGAGCTGGGCGCGTCGTTCGTGCTGAGCGGCGGCTTCCAGCGGGCCGGGCAGGCCGTGCGCGTGACGGCGCGCCTGACCGACGTGGCCGCCGGCTCCGTGGCCCGCACGGTCAAGATCGACGGCGCCCTGCCGCAGATCTTCGAGCTGCAGGACCGCGTGGCGCGCGAGCTGGCGTCGGCCCTGCGGCCCGGCCCCGGGGCGGCCGTGCAGGCCCCCGACGAGACCCAGGTGCTGGCGGCCTACGAGGCCTTCGCCAAGGGCGTGCTGAACGTGCGCGTCGAGAGCTACGAGGCCCTCGACCGGGCCGTGTACTTCTTCGAGCGCGCCACGGCCCTCGACCCCGGCTACGCCCGCGCGCACCTCGAGCTGGGCTCGGCCTGGGCCTCGAAGGCGCAGTACCTGGGCATCGACGAGCTGGCCGCGCGCGCCCTCACCAGCTACCGCCGCGCCCTGGACCTGAGGCCGGGCCTGGTGCGGGCCTGGCGCGAGATGGGCTCGACGCTCGTCTCGCTGGGGCGCGTGGACGAGGGCCTCGAGTCGATCCGCCGCGCGCTCGAGCTGGACGGCGAGGACGCCGGCGCGCTGGGCTCGATGGGCCGGGCGCTCTTCGTGGGCCGGGCGCGCTTCCGCGAGGCGGCCGAGTGGTTCGAGCGCGCGCTGGCGCGCAACCCGCAGGCCGGCTGGTACGCGCTGCAGCTGTCCCACTGCCTGGCCCTGCTGCGCGACTTCGAGCGCGGCGAGGCGGCCGCGCGCCGGGCGGTGGCCCTGCAGGAGGAGCTGTTCTCCGGCCAGGAAGGGGTGGTGATCGTCGGCGCCCACATGCGCCAGGGCCACCTCGCGGCGCTGCAGGGCCGCCACGCCGAGGCCCTCGAGCACTTCGAGCGCGAGCAGGCCTTCCTGCAGCGCGTCGACCACGCCCTGCGCGGCCGCATCCAGGTCGAGCTGCACCTGCGCCTGGGCAGCGCCCACCTCGGCCTCGGGCAGGCCGAGCGGGCCCAGGCCGAGCTCGCCCGGGCCCTGGACGCCTACCAGCAGCGGCTGCGGCTGGGCGCCGACGAGCCCTTCACGCGCTACTACGCGGCCTGCGCCCACGCCCGGCGGGGCGAGGCCGGGGCCGCGCTCGACGCGCTCGAGCAGTCGGCGCGCCAGGCCCGCGCCTTCACGGTCGAGCGCGCCCGCGTCGAGCCCGAGCTCGAGAGCCTGGCTGGCGAGCCGCGCTTCCGCGAGCTGCTGGCCTCGGCCCCCTGAGCGGTCCTGCCCCGGGGGCCGCCCGCCGCCCTACTGGAAGTCGAAGCCGCGCTCGTGGAACAGCCGCAGGCAGGCGTCCACCACGGCGGCGTCGTAGAGCACGCCCCGGTGCTGGAGCACCTCCTCGAGCGCCTTCTCGACGCCGCGCGCGGGCCGGTAGGGGCGGTGCGAGGCCATGGCCTCCACCACGTCGGCCACGGTCACGATGCGGGCCTCGAAGGCGATCTCGTCGCCCTTGAGGCCCAGGGGATAGCCCGAGCCGTCGAGGTGCTCGTGGTGCTGGTGGATCATGCGGGCCACGGGCCAGGGGAACTCGATCTCCTTGACCAGGTCGTAGCCCACCTGCGGGTGGGTCTTGATCAGGGCGAACTCGAGGTCCAGCAGCCGGCCGGGCCGGCTGAGGAACTCGGCCGGGACGTAGATCTTGCCGATGTCGTGGATCAGCGCGCCGAAGTGCACGCCGTCCACGGTGTCGGGGGGCAGGCCCAGCTCCCGCGAGATGGCCCGGGCCAGCTGGGCCACGCGCCGCTGGTGGCCGGCCGTGTACGGGTCGCGCATCTCCAGGATGGCGGCGATGGCCTGGACCGTGTCCTCCATGACCTTGCGCAGCTGCTCGAGGTAGCTCTGGCGCTCGACCAGGGCCCGGTCGCGCTCGGCCCGCGTGCGCAGGGTGCGGATGCCGTAGGACAGGTCGGCCGCCAGCTCGGCCAGCTGGCGCACCTCGGCCTCGCTGAAGGCCTGCGGCTGGTCGGCGAAGATCTCGAGCGCCCCCACCACCTCGCGGTCGAAGCGCAGCGGCAGGGCGATGACCGCCGCGTAGCCGCGCTGGCGCGCCTCCCGCAGCCAGGGCTCGTCCCCCGGCAGGGCCGCGAGGTCCTGGAAGATCAACGGCTCGCCCGTCCGCGCCGCCGCGCCGGCCGGGGCCCCGCATCCGGGGGCCCAGGTCAGCCGGGCCGCCTCGAGGTAGCCGTCCGCGCGGCCCGCGCAGGTCACGGGCCGCAGGCTGCGCCCCGGGTCGTCCTCGGCGTAGCCCACCCACGCCATGGGGAAGCCCCCCACCTCCACCACCGCGCGGCAGGTCTGCTCGATCAGCTGTCCCTCGTCCCGGGCGTGCACCAGCGCCATGTTGCAGGTGCTCAGGGTCAGCAGGGCCCGATTGAGCTTCCTGAGGTCGTCCTCCGCCCGCTTGCGCGCGGTGATGTCGCGGGCCGCGGCGAAGACCCCCGCGGCGGCGCCCGACTCGTCCCGGTACAGCGAGGCGTTGTAGAGCACGGCGGTGAGCCCGCCGTCCCGCCGCCGGATCTCCAGCTCGTAGTCCCGCACCGACCCCTCGCGGAAGACCTGCTGGTAGCCGGCCCGGGCCCGCGCGGGGTCGCTGAAGTAGTCCGAGAAGTCCGTCCCGATGAGCTCCATGCGCGAGCGCCCGGTGACGGCCTCGGTGGCGGCGTTGACGTCGGTGATCTTGCCGCCCGGGCCGATGGTCACGAGCGGGTCGAGGCTGGCCTCGATCAGGCTGCGGTTGTAGACGCTGGCCCGGCGCAGGGCCTCCTCGGCCTCCTTGCGGTCGGTGATGTCGCGGGTGATGACCGAGGCCCCCACGATCCGCCCGACCTCGTCCCGGACCGGCGAGACCGTCAGGGAGACGTAGAGCGTGCGGCCGTCCTTGCGCTGGCGCAGGGTCTCGTAGTGCTCGACGTGCTCCCCGCGCCGGACCCGCTGCGTGATCTCCCCGACGTCGTCGGGGGCCCCGACGGGCACCAGCAGCGAGATCGGCCGGCCCTTGATCTCCTCGGCGGTGTAGCCGTAGATGCGCTCCGCGCCGCGGTTCCACGAGACGATCGTGCCGTCCAGGCTCTTGCCGACGATGGCGTCGTCGGAGGACTCCACGATCGCCGCCAGCTGCCGCACGTCCGCCTCGATGCCGCGGGTGTAGGCCTCGGCGGCCTGGCAGAGCTGGATGGACTTGGCCAGGTTGGCGAGCACGGGCTGGAAGATGCGCGTGAGGGGCACGTCGGGGGCCGCAGGCAGCGCGGGCGAGAGCAGCACGATCACGCCACTGTCGCCCACCGGCAGGCGCAGGAAGGCGCGGTAGCGGCCCTTGCGGCAGGGCAGCCGGTCGAGCAGGCCGGGGTCCTCCCGCAGCTCGGGCCCGCCCCGCAGCAGGGCGGCGGGGACCGGCTGGGTGGTGCCGCTCCGCCCGGCCAGCTCGAAGTCGCCGATCGACAGCTCCAGGCGCGCCGCGTGCGTCTCCTCCGGGTCGCCGGCCGGGCCCTGCGGGACGGGGCCGAGAAAGACCATCCCGCACGGGAACGAGGTGTGGAACAGGAGGCGTTGCAGGGTGCGGGCCAGCAGCGGCCGCAGGCGGATCTCCCCGCCGATGACCATGGCCAGGTCGTAGAGCACGGCCAGGATCCGGTCGCGCTTCACGGCCCGCCCCAGCGGCAGCAGACCAGCGCCGCGTTGTGGAACAGGGGACAGCCCCACTGCAGCGAGTGGCCGATCTCGCCCAGCGACAGCGCGCCCCCGAGCCGCGCCGCCCCGGTGCGCTCCTGCAGCAGGGCCAGCTCGCCGCGGGCGCGCTCGCCCAGGTGCAGCCGACGCCCCGCGCAGTAGAAGACCAGCAGCTCGGTGTCCTTCAGCCGGCCGTGGTTGTCGCGCAGGCCCGCGTCCAGGGCCGCGACCGTGCGGGCCGGGTCCAGCTCCTCCGCGCGCAGCAGCGTCAGCACCGCGTTGGGCGGCACCTCGCCCACGCAGAAGAGCGAGCCGTCGGCCTCCAGGGCCACCGGGATGCGCACCACGATCTCGCCCCGCGCCCGCACGATGCCGAACGGGAAGTGCACCGCGTAGCGGTAGAAGCTGTCCGCGTCGATCGACACGCCGTACTCGCTGCGCACGACCTCGCGGTAGACGTCGAAGGCGGGCTCCCAGTCGATGGTGATGATGCGGTTGCCCTCGGTCGAGGTGGCCGAGATCAGCCGCTCCGGGGCCCGGAAACCGTGCTCGACGACGCCCCCGGGGTGGTCGGGCAGCAGCACGGCCAGCACCCCGTCCTGCACCAGCCGGGTGTTGTCGAACAGGCAGGGGATGGGCCGGAAGCTCTCGCTGCCGGCGTTGACGCCCATGTAGCGCACGCGGTCCGCCAGCCGCAGGTACAGCTCGTCCAGGATCGAGGCGATGTTCACCACCAGCGCGTCGAAGACCAGGAACAGGGCCTGCTCGCCGGGCTGGTCGAGGCGCTCCGCCAGGCCGGCCGCCAGGCGCTCGACGGTCGCCGGCCCCTCCGGGTGCGAGGGACCGAGGGGCGCGTAGAGCCCGGCCGGCGGCATCTGGTCGAGGCGCAGCAGCAGGCCGCCCTGCCGTCGGAAGCCGTCCTGGGTCAGCAGGGCGGGGAAGACCGCGCCGCAGAGCGGCAGGTCGAGGCGCGCGCAGGCCGCCTGCAGCGCCGGCACGGCCGCCTCGCGGTCGGCCTCGGTCACCAGCGCCAGCACGCCCGCGCGCGGGTGCCGGTGCCGCCAGGCGCTCAACACGTCGTCCAGCTCCGGCTCCCGGACCGACTCGAGCAGACACATGCGGCCGGTCATCCCGCCGCCTCGCAGGGCCGGGCGGGAGGGCCTCCGGCCCCGCCACTCCGACTATGGCCCCGGGGCCCGGCCAGTTCAAGGCCTCGCGCTGCCGCGGCCGCGAGGCCGGGTCCGCCTGGACCGCCGGGCGGGAGGAGGGGAGAATCTCCGGATGCAGCCCGGATCGCCGCTGGCGAAGGACGCCTGGGCGCGGTTGGAGCGCGCGCTGCGCGGCCGGTTCCGTCTCGAGACCCCGCCGCCCGGCTTTCCGGACGCGCGCCCGCCTTCGCTGCTCCTCTTCGCCCGCGAGGCGGGCTCGGGACAGTGCGTGGTGGTCAAGGCCATGACGTCCGGGGAGTCCGGCTCCGCGCTCGGCCTGCGCTTCGAGCGCGAGGTGGGGAGCGTCCAGGAGGCGCCGGGCTGGCTGGGCCAGGCGCAGCTCGCCGACGACCGTCTCCTGCCGATCCTGGCGCGCGGCGGGAGCAGCGACCTCGTGTACTACGTGACTCCCTGGCTGCCGGAGGGCTCGCTCCGCGACAGGCTGGCCCGCCCGCCGCACCCGACCGAGGCCGAGGGCCTGCGGGTCCTGGACGACGTGGCTCACGCGCTCGGGCGGCTGCACGGTCGCGGTCTCGTCCACGGCCGTCTCAAGCCGGAAAACGTGCTCTTTTCCGCCGGCCGGGCCGTCCTGGCGGACGGCTTCTCGCGCCTCTGGTCATCCCCGGTGGGAGCGGGCCTCCGACTGGAAGAGCTCGAATACGAAGCGCCGGAGGTCGTGCGCGGCAGCCTGCAGGCGAGCTCGCGATCCGACGTCTACGCCCTGGCGACGCTGGGCTTCGAGCTGCTCGCCGGCCGGCGGCCCTTCGTCGGCTCGCCCGTGCAGGTCGCCTGGGGCAAGGTGAGCGGCGAGGCGCCGGCGGCCAGCGACGTGCGTCCCGGCCTTTCCCGCTCGCTGGCCGGCGTCCTGGCCCGAGGCCTGGCGCGAGACCCGGCGGAACGCTTCGCGGACGCGGCCCAGCTCCTCGACGCGCTGCGGTGCGCGGCCGGCCCCACCGGGGGCAGCTGAGCTCAGCCCCGGCGGGCCGGCAGCGACAGCCCCACGCCGAAGGCCTCCGTCTCGGCGTGGACGGTCAGGCGGGCCTCGCTGCCGTAGAGCGCCTCGAGCCGGCGCCGCACGTTCTCGAGCCCCACGCCCGCTCCGCGGCGGCGGGGCGCGTCGGGGTCGCGCGGGTTCTCGAGCGCGATCTGCAGGCGCTCGTCGACCCGCGCCGCCGAAAGCCGCAGCTCGCCCCCGTCGAGCAGGTGCGCGATGCCGTGGGTCACGGCGTTCTCCACCAGGGTCTGCAGGATCAGCGGCGGCACCAGGCACTCGCGGGCCGCCGGCTCGGCCTCGAGCTTGTAGCGCAGGCGCGGGCCGAAGCGCACGGCCTCGATCGAGAGCAGCTTCTCGGCCAGGTCCAGCTCCTGCCCCAGCGGGATGGCCTCGCGCCCGCCGACGGTCAGGCTCTGGCGCAGGAAGTCGGCCAGCAGCACGCACAGCCGCCGGGCCCCCTCGGGGTCGCGCGTCACCAGGGCGCTGATCGAGTTGAGGCTGTTGAACAGGAAGTGCGGGTGCAGCTGGGCCCGCAGGGCCTTCAGCTCGGCCTCGCGCGAGAGCACCTCGAGCTCGAGGGCGCGGCGCTCGGAGCGGCGCGAGTCCTCGTACGAGATGAGCACGTAGAAGAGCGCGCCGGACAGCAGGAACAGCAGGAAGCCCACCCCGAACAGCACCGGCAGGGCGCGCAGGTAGGCCGGGTCGCCGGGCGGCGCCAGGCCGGCCGCGGCCAGGGCCCGCGACCACAGGCTGCCCGCGCCGGCCCACAGCGCGGCCGTGATGGCGGCCGCCCCCACGTGCGTGCCCACCAGGCGCGGCAGCTGGGCCAGGTGCAGCGGCCGGGCCTTGCACAGGTAGTAGGCGCCCGGGCAGACGAAGGCGTAGGCCAGGGTCAGGGGCAGCGCCACCAGCAGGGCCCGCGGCAGGTCGTAGACCTCCAGCGCGCGCAGGCCGCCCGCCACCAGCAGGCCGATGGGCAGCCACAGCAGCAGGTACAGGCCGGTGCGCGCGCGCGTGGCGGCCAGAGGGTTCACGCGCGGCCCTCAGCGGCCGTCCTTGTTCTTGACCTCGACGCCGCCCATGATGGCCAGGCCGCGCACCACCAGGCGCTGGGTGGCGCCGGGCTCGGCCCGGCTGTTGTCGTCGAAGCCGCCCAGCACCGCCACGCCCTTGCTGACCACCTGCCAGTCGCGCGGCACCCAGATCTCGATGCCGCCCCAGAAGGCGAAGGCCTCGATCTCGACCTCGCCCTGCTCCGGGCGGATGCGGGCCTCGCGCAGGTCGACCTCGACGCCGCCCATGACGGCTGCGAAGTCGCCGCCGCGGAAGTCGTCCGTGGTGCTCTTGCGCGAGGTGCCGCCCAGCAGGGCCAGGCCGGTCATGCGCGGGCCGGCCTCCTGGTCCGTGCGGCAGCGCCCGCGCCCGCCACGCAGGATGGCGCCGCCGACGAGGATCAGCAGGGCCGGCAGGAAGAAGCGCTCGACGTCGAGGACGTCGAGGTTGTCGAGCAGCAGGCCCGTGCCGGCCAGCATCCAGATCCAGCCGCGCGGCCGGCGCCAGGCGGTGGGGCTCTCGACCAGGCAGGCCAGGCCGAACAGGATCAGCAGCGCCGGCCAGCAGCGCAGCCACTGGCGGGTCGAGACCAGGCCCATCTGGCCCAGCGTCAGCATCAGGCCGAAGGCCATCACGCCCAGCCCCAGCACGATGCGGGGCGACGGCGGCCGCGTCCCGTCTTCCCTGTCGGCCATGCTCACATCCCCTCGTCCGCCCTCGGCCGTCGCCGGTCCAGGGCCTCCACGATCATCGCCGCTCCGGCCGTCACCACGAAGACCGGCCAGGTGCGCTCCAGGCGCGCCACGTGCTCCTCGTGCAGCAGGAGCAGCACGCCGGCCACCAGCAGCCACAGGCCGGTCTTCCGGCAGCCGGGCTGCAGCAGCTTCCACAGGCCGGCGGCCGCCAGCAGCAGCGGCCACAGGGCGCGGGTCAGGTCGTAGCCCAGGAGCCCCAGCCGCTCCAGCAGCAGCGCCGCCCCCAGCAGCACCAGCCCCAGGCCCAGGAACAGCCGCCCCGTCGTCGGCCCGCCTACCTGTCTCATCCTCGTCCTCCACCAGAGGATACGGGCAGGCCGGGGGCCGCGGGCGGGCCAGTCGGCCAGCGCCCGGCCAGGACCGGCGAACGGCCGGCCGCACCCGCCGCCCGGCGACTACAATGCCGGCCATGATCGGTCGCAGCCTGCGCCGCTACCGCATCCTGTCCGAGCTGGGCCGCGGCGGCATGGGGGTGGTCTACCGGGCCCTGGACGAGTCGCTGCAGCGCGAGGTGGCCCTCAAGGTGCTCTCGCCCGAGCTGGTGGCCGACCCCGAGCTGCACCGGCGCTTCCTGCAGGAGGCCCGGGCGGCGGCGGCGCTCTCGCACCCCGGCGTGGCGGTGGTGCACGAGATCGACCAGGCCGACGGGGTCACGTACATCGCCATGGAGCTGGTGGGGGGCGAGCCGCTGGCCCGCGCCCTGCGGCGCGGGCCGCTGCCCCCGGGGCGGGCGCTGGAGCTGGGGCTCGAGATCGCCGAGGCCCTGGCCGCGGGCCACGCGCGCGGCATCGTGCACCGCGACGTCAAGCCCGGCAACGTGGTGCTGACCGACGCCGGGCACGCCAAGCTGATCGACTTCGGCCTGGCCAAGTCGGTGCCCGTGGCCGGCCTCGACCTCGAGGGCGCCACGCCCCCGCGCGGCCACACCGACCCGGGACGGCTGGTGGGCACGGCCGCCTACATGTCCCCCGAGCAGGCCCGCGGGCGGCCGGTGGACGCCCGCTCCGACGTCTTCTCCTTCGGCGCGCTGCTGTTCGAGATGCTGGCGGGCCGGCCGGCCTTCGAGCGCGAGAGCGGCATCGAGACCCTGCACGCCGTGCTCAAGGAGCCGGCCCCGGCGCTGCCCTTCGCCGCGCCCGAGCTGCAGGCCCTGCTGGAGCGCTGCCTGGCCAAGGAGCCCCAGGCCCGCTTCGCCAGCGGGCGCGAGCTGGCCAACGAGCTGCGCGGCCTGCGCGAGCGCCTGCCGGCCGAGCTGCGCCCGGCCCGCACGCGC
>JBDIBD010000091.1:0-12404 GCA_039812725.1 Vicinamibacteria bacterium
GGGCCGCCCGCCGGGGCCGTGCTGGCCAGCAGCCGCTCGAGGGCGGCCTCGGGCACCGGCACCACGTCGCCCGCCCGGTGGCCGCGCGCCAGGGCCTCCGAGACGCGGCGCAGGCGCGGGACGCTGGAGACGGGGTAGACCCGGTGTCCGGAGGGCTTGCGCTCGGGGACGGGGAAGCCGTAGCGCGCTTCCCAGGTGCGCAGGGTCTCGGCCGGGATGCCGGTGGCGCGCGAGAGCGCGCCGATCGACAGGCGCGCACCGCCGGGGACGGGTTCGTCGTGGTGGCTGGGGGGCAATCTCGGCTCCGGTCCGGATTCTAAGCCAAAGCTGTTCAGATGCCCCCTCGCGGGCCCAGAGGGGCGACCGGCGTGGCGTCTCCCGGACGGCGCCCGAGGCTGGCCAGGAACTCGGCCCGCAGCGAGGCCGATTCCCCGAAGGCCCCGAGGAAGGAGACGGTCGTGGTGGAGGAGTGCTGCTTCGCGACCCCCCGCATCATCATGCAGAAGTGCGCCGCCTCGACCAGCACCGCCACCCCGCGCGGCCGCAGGACCTCGTCGAGCGACTCGGCCACCTGGGCGGTCAGGCGCTCCTGCACCTGCAGGCGGCGCGCGAAGACCTCCACCAGGCGCGGCAGCTTGGAGAGCCCCACGATGCGGCCCTGCGGCAGGTAGGCCACGTGGGCGCGGCCGTGGAACGGCAGCAGGTGGTGCTCGCAGAGCGAGTAGAACTCGATGTCGCGCACCAGCACCAGGCCCTCGTAGGGCTCGTCGAAGATCGCTCCGGAGAGCACCTGGCGGGCGCTCTGCGAGTGTCCCGAGGTGAGGTACGCCAGGGCTTTGGCCACGCGCTCCGGCGTGCGCTGCAGCCCCTCTCGCTCGGGCTTCTCGCCCAGGGCCAGCAGGAGATCGTGCACCGCGTCGGCGGCCCGCTCCTGCGGGGTCGGAAGGTGGACGGCGGACAGGCTGGACATGCTCTCTCCTCGGCGAGCGGGCCCCGGGGGAGTCCCGGGGCCCGCGGTGGCTCAACGAGGCATCAACACCGTGTCGATGACGTGGATCACGCCGTTGCTGGCGCCCACGTCGGCCTTGACGACCGTGGCGCCGTCGACCTTCACGCCGCTCGAGGCGTCGATGCGCACGGACTGGCCCTGGACGGTCTTGGCTTCCTTGAGCTTGACGACGTCGGCCGCCATGACCTTGCCGGGCACGACGTGGTAGGTCAGCACCGCCGTGAGCTTGGCCTTGTCCGCGAGGAGCGCGTCGAGGGCGCCGGCCGGCAGCTTGGCGAAAGCCGCGTCCGTCGGCGCGAACACGGTGAAGGGGCCCTTGCCCTTCAGGGTCTCCACCAGGCCGGCGGCCTGGAGGGCCTGCGCCAGGGTCTTGAAGTCGCCCGCCGCGACGGCGGTGTCGACCACGTCCTTCGGGGCGGCGGCGTGGTGGTCCGCCAGGGCCAGCGGGGCCACCAGGGTCAGGGCTGCGGCACCGGCGAGAGCGGCCAGGAAACGACGGTTCATGAGCTCACCTCTGCAAGAGCGCCCGGGCTTCTGCCGAGCGAAGGGATGACGGGATCAGGCCGGCCACGCTCCGCCGGGCCCGAAAGGCGGGAGGGCGTCCGACCGCGCGCAGCGGCCACCCTCCCGGGGCGGAATGAAACGATGCGTGGATGAGCGGCGGCCGGAGCCCGAAACGGCGAAGGTGGACGCTCGGGTCCTGGGCCCGGCTCGGGGCCGCCGCGGCAGGAACGGAGGGGCGAGACCGTCGAGGTCCCGCGAGCGCCGGGCAGGACGCACCGCGTCTGCCACGCGCGTCGGCGCTCCAGGCTTCCGAGTTGCCCGACTGTTCTCGACCCACGCTCGCGAATCTAGCCCGCGCCGGGGTTGGTGTCAAGTTATTGAGTAGATTTTGACAAATATCAGAGAAGGCGGCTTGGATCCCACCCCGGGGCTCGGCTAACCTTCCCGCGTGAGCTCAGCCGCCGCCCGGAGCCTGCCGGTCTTGTTCACCGCCCACGGCAGCCCGATCAACGCCCTGGGGCGCAGCGGCTTCGCGCGCTCCCTGGCCGAGTGGGGGCGCCGGTGGCCGGCCTGCCGCGCGTTGCTGCTCGTTTCTGCGCACTGGCGCGCAGCCCAGGCCCGGCTCACGGGCGCTGCCAGGCCGGAGACCGTGCACGACTACTTCGGCTTCCCCGAGGAGCTGTACGCCCTGCGCTATCCCGCGCCGGGCGACCCCGAGCTGGCCCGGGCCGTGGCCGGGCTGCTGTCACGGGCAGGCTTCGAGAGCGGCGTGGACGAGGGCCGCGGCCTCGACCACGGGGCCTGGGCGCCGCTGCGGGTGGCGCTGCCCGAGGCGCAGGTGCCGGTGGTGCAGCTGAGCCTGCTGCGGGCCTCGCCCGCGCGCCACGTCGAGCTCGGCGCGGCCCTGGCCCCGCTGCGCGACGAGGGCGTGTTGATCGTGGGCAGCGGCAACCTGGTCCACAACCTGGGCACGGCCGTCCTCGCGGACGAGGCCGCCCCGGTCGAGGGCTGGGCCCGCGAGTTCGACCAGTGGGTCGCCGAGCGGCTGCTGGCCGGCGACCACCCGGCGCTCGCGGACTACCGGCAGCAGCACCGCTTCGGGGCCCGCTCGCACCCGACCGACGAGCACTACCTGCCCTTGCTGGTGGCGGCCGGCGCCGCCGGGCCCGGCGCCCGCGCGAGCTTCCCGGTCGAGGGCTTCGAGCACGGCACGCTGAGCCTGCGCTGCGCGCGCTTCGACTGAAGCGCGCCGGAGGCCTCAGACGTGGTTGCGGAGCATCAGCTCCTTGGGGTGCGGCTGCAGGTAGGTCTGGCCGGCCAGGTAGCCGACCTCGAAGCGCCGCACGTGGTGGCGCAGCAGCGTCAGCGGCACCACCAGCGGCACCAGCCCGCCGCGGTAGTCCTCGATCACCTCGAGCAGCTCGGCCCGCTCGCCGGCGCCGAGCCGGTCGCTGACGTAGCCCAGCATGTGCTGCAGCACGTTGACCTGGCGGCGCGGCGTGGCCAGCGCCGACAGGGCCTGCATGAAGCCGCGCTCGTAGTCGGCTCGCAGCCGCGCGCGCTCGAGCTGGCGGGCCTGCGCCACCAGGCGCCCCAGCGAGCGGTAGAGCTCGGGCGAGTGGGCCATGAGCTGGAGCTTGTGGGCGGAGTGGAAGGCCACCAGCCCGCCCAGGCTGAAGCGCCCGTCGAAGAACGACTGCAGACGGCGGTAGGCGAAGACTCGCTCGATGAAGTTCTCGCGCAGGCGCGGGTCGGAGAGCCGGCCCTCCTCCTCGACGGGCAGCAGCGGCAGGCGCTCCATCAGCGCCTCGGCGAAGAGCCCGCGGCCCGATTTCGTCGGCGCCCCCGCGCCTTCGTAGACCTTGACCCGCTCCATGCCGCACGAGGGCGAGTCCTTCTTGAGCACGTAGCCCGACAGCCCCTCGCCCTCCAGCTCGCGCGCCCGGCGGGCGGCCCAGGCCCGCATGGCGGCGGTCTCGTCGCGCCCGCTCTTCTTCATCACCAGGCGCAGGCCGTCCGGATGCCGCTCCAGGCGCAGGGTCTCGCGCGGCGTCCCCAGCCCCAGCTCGACCTCGGGGCAGACGGGCACCCAACAGACGAAGCGCGCGAAGCTGCCGAGCAGGAAGTCGTCGCGCTTGTGGCCGCCGTCGAAGCGCACCGGCTGGCCCAGCAGGCAGGCCGAGACCCCGATGCGGGGCCTGTCGTCGGCGGGAGCGGGGGCCGGGAGCGCTTTCACCACGGGAACTCGGTGCACGGGCAGCGGCCCGCGCTTCACGGCACTGTATCTAGCCGCTCCCGGAGCGGCAAGCCGCCCCCCTCGACCGTCGGACGCGCCCGCGCCGCGGGCCGTCACTCGATGGTGAAGGACTGCAGTTCCACGGGGACGGGCGGGACGATGGCGAGGCGCAGGACCCAGTCGCCCGTGACGCCGAGGTCCTCGGCGAAGCTCCAGGCGCCGGCGGCGCTGCGCACGTAGTTCCGATGAGCGGAGATGCCGTTGGTGTCGGTACCGAAGCCGACGATGGGCGTGCCGACGGAGAAGTTGACCAGCACCACGCGGATCGAACCGGAGGCGATGAGGGGCGGGGGCGTCGGCTCGCCGCCGAACGAGATGTCGTTGAAGACGTTGTCGCCGCTGATCAGGTAGGGGTTCGCGCTCTGCCAGAGCAACGTGCCGGGCGTGGCCGTGCCGCCGTCGTCCTGGTAGAGGTCCACGAAGTAGGGGTCGAAGCTGGCGGGGCCTCCGCCGCAGCCGAGCACGCGCACGTGGTCGATGGAGTAGGGGTACTGGGACGGCCCCGCGGTGAACTTCGCGGCCAGGCTGGCGTCCGTCCCGATCGACAGGTTGCAGTTGAACGCGCCGCCGGAATAGCTGTCGTTCTGCAGATAGACGACCTGGGCCGGCGCTGGCCAGGCGAACAGCAGGGCCCAGGCCAGCCAGGCCGGGCGGCGCAGCCACGGCAGGAGCCGCGCGCCGGGGCACCGGTCGCGCGAGGGTGTCGTCTCGTGGTCGCAGGACGTGGCCATCGGACCACCTCTCCGGCGAGGGTGGCTGGGGCGCCGGCGCCGCAGCTCTCGCCTCGGGATCGCTCGACGCGACGAGGCGCTGGCCGCCTCACGCAGTTGCGAAACCGGCCCGCCCGCAAGCGACACTCTGGCCTGCGCGGCGTCCTGATGAGTGCGATGGGGACCGTTGAGCGGCAGCCTACGCCTCAGCGGGAGACGCGGTCAAGCGATCGCGGCGGGGAGATGGGGATGGAGTGGCGGAAGCGGGTGGGAATCGAACCCACCGCTGCCGGCTTCCGCCGACAGCCGGACGGCTTTGAAGGCCGCGCGGGTCACCAGGCCCGAATCGCTTCCTCCGCCGAGCGAAGTGTAGCGCCAACCCACGCCGGCGCGCTCGCCGCGTGGTAACTTTGCCGTGTCCATGCCGCTCGAACTGGTGCTGCAGGAGGCGCTCGAGGCCCGCACGCTGTGGGTGCTGGGAGTCGTGCTGCTGCTGGGGCCCCTGGTGGGGGTGCTGGCCCGCGACGAGCGGCCGCGTCTCAAGCGCGCCACGATGTGGCTGGCCCTGCACCTGGTGCTGCTGCCGGTTTCCGCCGCGCTGCGGGCGGCGGCGTCCGAGGCCCTGCCCGGCGTGCGGCTGGCGCTGCTGTTCTTCGGGGCCCTGGCGGTCATCGAGGTGCTGGCCAGCCTGGTCGTGGCCGCGGCCCTGCGGCGGGTCTGGCGCACCCCGCTGCTGCTGCGCGACGTGCTGGTGGCGGGTGTCTCGGCCGTGGCCTTCTTCGCCCTGGCCTCGCGGGTGGGCCTCAACCTCTCGGGCCTGATCGCCACCTCGGCCGTGCTGACGGCCGTGATCGGCCTCTCGCTGCAGGACACGCTGGGCAACGTCATGGCCGGCATCGCGCTGCAGCTCGACCAGTCCGTGCGGGTGGGCGACTGGGTCAAGGTCGGCGACCAGAGCGGGCGCGTGAGCGAGATCCGCTGGCGCTCCACCAGCCTGGAGACGCGCAACTGGGAGACCCTGGTGGTGCCCAACAGCTTGCTGGTGCGCAACCAGTTCCTGGTGCTGGGGCGGCGTCGCGACGCGCCCGAGCTGTGGCGCCGCTGGGTCTACTTCAACGTCGACTTCCGCTTCGCCCCGGGCGACGTGATCTCGGCGGTCGAGGAGATGCTGGTCAAGGACCCGATCGAGAACATGGCCGCCGAGCCGCGCCCGAACTGCATCCTGATGGACCTGCACGAGAGCTACGGGCGCTACGCGGTGCGCTACTGGCTGTCCGACCTGGCCAAGGACGACCCCACGGACAGCCTGGTGCGCACGCGCATCTTCATGGCCCTGCGGCGGGCCAACATCCCGCTCTCGCTGCCGGCCCACGCCGTGTTCCTGACCGAGGAGTCGCGGCGCCGCAAGCAGGAGAAGGCGGCCGAGGAGCGCCAGCGGCGGCTGCAGGCCCTGCAGCGCATCGACCTGTTCCTGCCCCTGGCCGAGCCGGACCGGGCCCGCCTGGCGGACGGCCTGCGCTACACGCCCTTCGCGGCCGGCGAGGTCATCACGCGCCAGGGCGACCAGGCTCACTGGCTCTACCTCGTGCTGGAGGGCGAGGCCAAGGTCGCGGTGCGGGGCGAGGGCGGCCAGGAGCGGGCCGTGGCGCGCCTGCGCCCGGGCGACGTCTTCGGCGAGATGGCCCTGCTGACCGGCTCGCCGCGCACGGCCACCGTCACCGCCCTCAGCGACGTGGAGTGCTACCGCCTGGACAAGTCGGTCTTCCAGGAGGTGCTGCAGACCCGGCCGCAGCTGGCCGAGCACGCGGCCGAGATCCTGGCCCAACGCACGGTGGGCCTGGAGGCGGCGCGGCAGGAGCTCGACGCCGAGGCCCGCAGCCGCAAGCTGGCCGAGGCCAAGCACGACTTCCTGTCGAGCATCCGGCGCTTCTTCGGCATGGGCGAGCACGGCCAGGGCTGAGGCCCCACCGTCATCCTGAGGCCCTGCCGTCCTGCTCGAGGCCGAAGGATCTGCCGGGTCGTACGCCCGAGAGATCCTTCGTCGCCGATCTGGACGGCGGCGACTCAGGATGACGAAGACGTCTCTCGACCTCGCCGACCGCACCGTTGCGGTCCGGACTCAGAATGACGGGGGGCTAGCTAGCGGACGGTGGCGGCGAGCGTCAGCCAGCGGTCGACCACCGCCTGGGTCTCCGGGTCGAAGACCACGCCGGCCCCCTCGGCCTCCTGCCGGTCGAGCATGTCCTCCACGGCCGACAGGCGCTCTCCACCCGCCGACTGCAGCGCGTCCACGAAGCTCTGCTCGGTGCGCAGGCTGGGGTTGGTGGGGTGGTCGGGCGGGGGCCGGAAGGCGAAGCTGGCGAAGGCCTCGAGCAGCACGTCGCTGCCCGGGGCCTGGTGGCGGAGCAGCGTGGTGAGCGCGTAGGCCGCGCTGCTCCAGTATTCGCCCACGAGCGTGCGCTCGACGACCTTGCGGAGCAGGGCCAGGGCCGGCTCCCGCAGGGCCCCGGAGCGGCACCAGCGCGTGGCTGCCAGCACCAGGTCCTCCACCACGGCCTGCGAGTAGAGCGGCTCGAGCGAGTCGGTCGGGGCGGCCGCGGCCCGTTCCGACTCGCGCTCGAAGAGCTCGTCCAGCAGGTCCAGGCTCCGGATGTGCGAGAAGCCGGCCAGGATGGCGGCGGCGCGGCGCTGGCGGTGGTCGTCGCACAGGCCCGCGCGCCTCACCAGGCGCTCGGCCGCGGCCGGCAGGGCTGCCAGCGGCTGCAGCAGGGCCGCCTCCCGCCCGGCGGGCATGAGGTCCTCGACGCAGAACGTGGCCAGCTGCTCGTCCCACAGCCGCAGGAACTCCGTCTCGCCCAAGCCGCTCCCTCCGGTCGCGGGAGTCTACAACATGACACACAGCCCGGCGGGCCGGCGCCGGAGGGCCTGATAAACTCGAGCCACCATGAGCGACACCCGCCTGCACCCCCTCGAGGCCCTGCTCCGCGAGCGCATCGCGGTCATCGACGGGGCCATGGGCACCATGATCCAGCGCTACAGCCTGGGCGAGGCCGACTACCGCGGGCAGCGCTTCGCCTCCCACCCGGTGGACCTCAAGAACGCCAACGAGCTGCTCAACCTGGTGCGGCCGGAGATCGTGCAGGAGATCCACGCCCAGTACCTGGCGGCCGGGGCCGACATCGTCGAGACCAACACCTTCAACGCCAACGCGATCTCGCTGGCCGACTACCAGCTGACGCACCTGGCCTACGAGCTCAACGTCGAGGCGGCCCGCATCGCCCGGCGGGCGGTGGACGAGGCCCGGGCGAAGGACCCGTCGCGACCGCGTTTCGTGGCCGGGGCGCTGGGCCCGACCACGCGCACGGCCTCGATGTCGCGCGACGTGGCCGACCCGGGGGCGCGCCAGGTGACCTTCGACGACCTGGTGGCGGCCTACTACGACCAGGCCCGCGGGCTGCTCGACGGCGGGTCCGACGTGCTGCTGCCCGAGACCACCTTCGACACGCTCAACCTCAAGGCGGCCCTCTTCGCGATCCAGAAGCTGTTCGACGACGGCGCCCGGCGCGTGCCGGTGCTGGCCTCGGTGACCTTCACCCAGGTCGGCTCCGACCGCATGCTCACCGGCCAGACCGTCGAGGCCCTGTGGATCTCGATCTCGCACGCGCCGCTGCTCTCGGTGGGCATCAACTGCGCGCTCGGGCCCAAGGAGATGCGGCCGCACATCGAGGAGCTGTCGCGGCTGGCGCCGATCTGCGTCAGCGCCTACCCGAACGCCGGGCTGCCCAACCCGCTGCTGCCCACCGGCTTCCCGGAGGGGCCGGAGGACATGGCCCCGGTGCTGCGCGAGTGGGCCCGGGACGGCCTGCTCAACATCGTGGGCGGCTGCTGCGGCACGACGCCCGACCACATCCGGGCCATCGCCGCCGCCGTGGCCGGGGTCCCGCCCCGCCAGCCTCCCGTGGTGGAGCGCCACACGCGCCTGTCGGGGCTCGACCCGCTGGTGATCCGCCCCGACACCAACTTCGTCAACGTGGGCGAGCGCACCAACGTCACGGGCTCGCCCAAGTTCGCGCGGCTGGTCCTGGACGGCAAGTACGAGGAGGCCGTGGCCGTGGCGCGCCAGCAGGTCGAGAACGGCGCGCAGCTGATCGACGTCAACATGGACGAGGGCCTGCTCGACTCCGAGGCGGCCATGACGCGCTTCCTCAACCTGGTGGCGGCCGAGCCCGAAATCGCGCGCGTGCCGGTCATGATCGACTCCTCGAAGTGGAGCGTGCTCGAGGCCGGCCTGAAGTGCCTGCAGGGCAAGGGCGTCGTCAACTCGATCAGCCTCAAGGACGGCGAGGCCGAGTTCGAGCGCCGGGCCCGGCTGGTGCGGCGCTACGGCGCGGCCGTGATCGTGATGGCCTTCGACGAGCAGGGCCAGGCCGACACGGCCCTTCGCAAGCTCGAAATCTGCGCGCGGGCCTACCGCATCCTGACCGAGCGGGTGGGCTTCCCACCCGAGGACGTGATCTTCGACCCGAACGTGCTGACGGTGGGCACCGGCATCGAGGAGCACGCCGGGTACGGCCTGGCCTTCATCGAGGCCACCCGCCGCATCAAGGCCAGCCTGCCCCACGCCAAGGTCAGCGGCGGCATCAGCAACGTCTCGTTCTCGTTCCGCGGCAACAACCCGGTGCGCGAGGCCATGCACGCGGCCTTCCTCTACCACGCCATCCGGGCCGGCCTCGACCTGGGCATCGTCAACCCCGGCCAGCTGGCGGTCTACGAGGAGATCCCCAAGGACCTGCTGGAGCGCGTCGAGGACGTGCTGCTCGACCGGCGCCCCGACGCCACCGAGCGCCTGGTGGCCTTCGCCGAGTCGGTCAAGCAGCAGGACAAGGGCGCCGTGGCAGCCGAGGCCTGGCGCCAGGGCAGCGTCGAGGAGCGGCTCGGCCACGCGCTGGTCAAGGGCGTGGCCGACCACGTCGACGCCGACGTGGCGGAGGCCCTGGCCAAGTACGGCCGGCCCCTGCTGGTCATCGAGGGGCCGCTGATGGCCGGCATGAACGTGGTCGGCGACCTGTTCGGCTCGGGCAAGATGTTCCTGCCCCAGGTGGTCAAGTCGGCGCGCGTGATGAAGAAGGCCGTGGCCTTCCTGCTGCCGCACATGGAGGCCGAGAAGGCCGCCTCGGGCGGCGCGGCCCAGGCGCGCGTGCTGCTGGCCACGGTCAAGGGCGACGTGCACGACATCGGCAAGAACATCGTCGGCGTGGTGCTGGCCTGCAACGGCTACGAGGTGATCGACCTGGGCGTGATGGTGCCCTGCGAGAAGATCCTCGAGGCGGCCCGCGAGCGGCAGGTCGACCTGGTGGGGCTCTCGGGGCTCATCACCCCCTCGCTGGAGGAGATGGCCCACGTGGCGCGCGAGATGCAGCGCCAGGGCTTCCAGGTGCCCCTGCTCATCGGCGGCGCCACCACCTCGAAGGCCCACACCGCGGTCAAGATCGCCCAGCATTACGCCGGGCCGGTCGTGCACGTGCTCGACGCCTCGCGCGCCGTGACCGTGGCGGGGGCTCTGGTCGGCTCCGAGCGCGAGGCCTGGCTGGCGCAGCTGCGGGCCGAACAGGAGCAGCTGCGCGCGGCCCACAAGGCGTCCGGCAGCGCCCGGCCGCTGCTGCCGCTCGACGAAGCCCGCCGCCGGCGCCTGAGCCTCGACTGGCACGGCTACCAGCCCCCGCGGCCCGAGTTCCTGGGCCTGCGCCAGCTCGACGTGCCGCTGCGCGAGCTACGGCCGCTGATCGACTGGTCGCCCTTCTTCTCCGCCTGGGAGCTGAAGGGGACCTACCCGAAGATCTTCGAGCACCCCGAGTGGGGGACCAAGGCGCGCGAGCTGTTCGAGGACGCGCAGAAGATGCTCGACCGGATGCTGGCGGAGGGCGTGCCCCAGGCCCGCGCGGTCTACGGCTTCTTCGCCGCGGGCGCCGTGGGCGACGACGTCGAGCTGTACTCGGACGACTCGCGCCGGCACCCGCTGGCCACCTTCCCGATGCTGCGCTCGCAGGCCGACATGACCGAGCGCGAGCCGAACCGCTGCCTGGCCGACTACGTGGCCCCGCGCGACAGCGGCCGGGCCGACTACCTGGGCCTGTTCGCGGTCTCGGCCGGCTTCGGCCTCGAGCCCTGGCTCGAGCGCTTCGCCGCCGACCACGACGACTACTCGGCCATCCTGGCCAAGTCGCTGGCCGACCGCCTGGCCGAGGCCCTGGCCGAGTGGCTGCACCGCCGGGCCCGGGCCGAGTGGGGTTACGGACGCGACGAGCGCCTCGCGGTCGAGGACCTGATCCGCGAGCGCTACCGTGGCATCCGGCCGGCGCCGGGCTATCCGGCCTGCCCCGACCACACGGCGAAGGGCCGCCTGTTCGAGCTGCTCGAGGCCACGCCACGCATCGGCCTGACGCTGACCGAGAGCTACGCCATGCTGCCGACCGCGGCCGTCTCGGGCTTCTTCTTCTCGCATCCGGAGGCGCGCTACTTCCAGGTCGGCCGCATCGGCCTCGACCAGGTGCTCGACTACAAGCGCCGCAAGGGCCTCGACCAGCACGCGGTCGAGCGCTGGCTGGCGCCGTGGCTGGACTACGAGCCCGCCGGGGAGCCCGTGGTAGGCTAGCCGCGTCCGTGAAGCGGGACGGGCGGCCGCCGCGGCCGGCGTCGGGCCGGGGAGGAAAGTCCGGACTCCAAAGGGCAGCGTGCTGGCTAACGGCCAGCGAGGGTGACCTCAGGGAAAGTGCCACAGAAAACACACCGCCGAACTCCCGGGCGACCGGGGGTGGCAAGGGTGAAAAGGTGCGGTAAGAGCGCACCGCCGTCGTGGCGACACGGCGGGCAGGGAAAACCCCACGCGGAGCAAGACCAAATAGGGGAGCGTTCGAGGCTGGCCCGGCTGAAGCTCCCGGGTAGGTCGCACGACCGGGCGGGCAACCGTCCGGCTAGAGGAATGGTCGCCGCCCGCGGCTCCGAGAGGCGCCGCGGGCACAAGATCCGGCTTACAGGCCCGCTTCCCGGACACCCACTCCACCCATCCCAGGAACACGCATGAAAGTGCTCGTCACCGGTGGCGCCGGCTTCATCGGCAGCCACCTCGCCGAAGCCCTGGTGCGCGCGGGCCACCGCGTGCGCGTGATCGACAACTTCGCCTCGGGCAAGCGCGCCAACCTGCGCGCCGTGCGCGGCGACGTGGAGGTCCTGCGGGGCGACTGCGCCGACCCGCGCGCCGCGGCCCGGGCCGTGGCCGGGGTCGAGGCGGTCTACCACGAGGCCGCCATCCCCAGCGTGGCGCGCTCGGTCGAGCAGCCGCTGCCCTCGCACCGCGCCAACGCCACGGCCACGCTGACCATGCTGGTGGCCGCGCGCGACGCGGGCGTGCGGCGCTTCGTGTACGCCTCGTCCTCGTCGGTCTACGGCGACTCGCGCGAGCCCGCCAAGCACGAGCGCCTGGCGCCGCAGCCGCTCTCGCCCTACGCGGTCGACAAGCTCACCGGCGAGCACTACCTGCGGGTCTTCGCGCAGCTCTACGGGCTCGAGACCGTGGCCCTGCGCTACTTCAACGTCTTCGGCCCGCGCCAGGACCCGGGCTCGCCCTACAGCGGCGTGATCAGCCTGTTCACCACGGCCTTGCTGGAGGGCCGCACGCCGGTGATCTACGGCGACGGCCGCCAGAGCCGCGACTTCACGTACGTGGAGAACGTGGTGGCGGCCAACCTGCGGGCCCTGACCGCGCCGGGGCTGCGCGGTCAGGCGGTCAACGTGGCCACCGGACGGGCGGTGACGCTGCTCGAGCTGCTGGCCGCGCTGGGGCGCCTGACCGGCCGGCGGTCGCGCCCGGAGCGGCGCGCGGCGCGCG
>JBDIBD010000092.1:0-12387 GCA_039812725.1 Vicinamibacteria bacterium
AGGGCGCCCGGCGGCAGCTGCACGTCGAGCGGCACCTCGCGCACCATGACGTTGATGGTGACGGCCGAGGCGCGCAGGCCCGCGATGTACTTCTCGTACTCGGCGGCCAGGCGCTCCTGCCGGAGCCGCTCGGTCAGCTCCCGGCGGGCCTCGTCGAAGGTCACCAGCCCGGCCTCGGTCTTCTGCTCGACCTTCAGGATGCGCCAGCCGGCGCCCGACGGGATGGGGTCGGAGACGCCGCCCGCGGGCAGGGCGAAGGCGGCCTCCTCCAGGTTGCGGGCCAGCTCGCCGCGGGCGATGCGTCCCAGGTCGCCGCCGCTGGCCGCCGAAGGCGAGGTGGAGCTCTGGCGGGCCAGGGCCGCGAAGTCCTCGCCCGCCCGTGCCCGCCGCACCAGGTCGTCGGCCCGCTCGCGGCCGTCGGGCCCGCCCACCAGGATCTCGCGCAGCGTGACGGTGGCCGGGCGGTTCCAGGCCGCGCGGTTCTTCTCGTACTCGGCCGCCACCTCGGCGTCGCTGACGGCGGTCTTGGGCTCCAGCTCGCGCGCCAGGACCTGGCGCTTGAGGATCGAGCGCGTCACGTTGCGGCGCAGCTCGTCCACCGACAGTCCCTCGCGGCGCAGCTGCTCCTGGAACTGTTCGTCGCTCTGGATGTTGTTGTCGCGCTTGATCCCTTCCAGGATCTCGTCGATGTACTCGGCCCGCACCTTGATGCCGAGCTCGTCCGCGCGTTGCACCACCAGCAGCTCGTCGATGGCATCCTGGAGGATGCGCTGGTTGTTCTCGCGCAGGTAGCGCTCGACACCGTCGGGCCCGATGCGCGCCGCCTGCAGGGCCGCGACCTGCCGCTGCTCGAACTCCGAGAGCGTCACGATGTCCCCGTTGACGCGCGCCACCACGCGCTCGATCACCTCGGCCCGCAGGGCCGCGGCCCCGAGCAGGCTAGCGCTGAGCAGCAGGCTGGTCGGCAGCTTCATGGTTCACCTGGGCCAGGGCCCTCAGGCCCCGGACGAAATCGCGCCGGGCCTGCTCGCTGCGTTCGGCCAGCAGGCGGGCGCGTGTCTTCTGGGCGCACTCGGCCGACGAGGGCTCGCGCGCGGGCTCGACCGCCTCGACCCGCAGCACGTGGAAGCCGTGCGGGCTCTCGATCACGCCCGAGAGCTGGCCGGCCGCCAGGCTGAAGGCCGCCTGGTCCAGCTCGGGGGGCAGCTCGCCGCGCACGAAGGTCCCCATCAGCCCGCCCTGGGCGGCCTCGGGGCCGCGCGAGCGCGTGCGGGCCAGCACCTCGAAGCTGTTCGGGTCGCGCTCCAGCCTGCGGCGCACGTCGCGGGCCTCGTTGAGGCTGGTGGTCAGGACCTGCCGCAGCGTGCGCCGCTCGGGCAGGTGGAACTCGGCGGCGTGCTCCGCGCACCAGGCCTGCACCTCGTCGTCTGCCACGCGCGCCCGCGGCAGCACGTCGGTCTCGATCAGCCGGCGGACGGCGGCGGCCTCGGCCGTCTCACCCGCCCCGGGGGCCACCAGGCCGCGCCGGCGGGCCTCGAGCACCAGCAGGCGCTCCTCGAGGAAGCTCTCCAGCAGGCCCTGGCGCGCCTCGGGCTCGAGCGGCTCCCCGGCGCGGGCCTCGAAGCGCTTGAGGTGCAGCTCGAACTCGCTGCGCCGGACGGTCTCGCGCCCCAGGGTCAGCAGGGCCGGGTCCTGCTCGGTCGAGCGGCAGGCGGCGCCCAGCCCCAGGATCGTGAGGCCGGCCGGAAGCAGGAGGGCGCGCAGCGAGGCCAAGCTTCCATTATAGGCGAGCCCCCGGGCCGCCCACGGCCAGGAGCTGCAGCGCGCCCAGGGCGCCGGCCAGGCGCGCCAGGGGCGCTTCGTCCGGGGGCAGCGGCACGCGCAGGGCCCCCTCGGGGGAGAGGCTGGCGCCCTTGTGCTGGGTGACCCAGCGCGCCAGGCCGGCGGCCGGCAGGGGCGTGTCGGGGCGCAGGTGCAGCAGCAGGGCCGCCCCGGTGCGGTCGACCTGGCGCACGCCCAGGGCGGCAGCTTGCAGGCGCAGCCGGGCGCAGGCCAGCAGCGTGTCGACCTCGGGCGGCGGCTCGCCGTAGCGGTCGCGCAGCTCGGCCAGCAGGGCCAGGATCTCGCCCTCGTCGTGCAGGCGGCTGACGCGCTTGTAGAGCTGCAGGCGCTGCTGCACCTCGGGGACGTAGCCCTCGGGGACGCGCAGGTCGACCCGCAGGTTGAGCTGCACCGCCGGCCCCTCGCGGGGCGGCTCGCCCTTCAGCTCCAGGATGGTCTCCTCGAGCAGCTTCATGTAGAGGTCGAAGCCAACTGCCTGGATGTGGCCGCTCTGCTGGCCGCCCAGGAGGTTGCCAGCCCCGCGCAGCTCCAGGTCGAGGGCCGCGATGCGGAAGCCGGCCCCCAGCTCGGAGAACTCGCGGATGGCCTGCAGGCGCTTCCTGGCCACCTCCGACAGCACCTTGTCGGGCGGCACCAGCAGCCAGGCGTAGGCCCGGCGGTCGGAGCGCCCCACCCGCCCGCGCAGCTGGTAGAGCTGGGCCAGGCCGTAGCGGTCGGCGCGGTTGACGATCAGGGTGTTGGCGCGCGGGATGTCGAGGCCGTTCTCGATGATGGTGGTGGCCACCAGCACGTCGGCGCGCCCTTCCACGAAGGCCAGCATGGCCTTCTCCAGCTCGGCCTCGGGCATCTGCCCGTGGGCCACGGCCACGCGCGCCTCGGGGACCAGGCGCTGCACCATGCCGGCGAAGGCGTAGATCGACTCGACCCGGTGGTGCACCAGGTAGACCTGGCCGTCGCGCTGCAGCTCCTGGCGCAGGGCCGCGGCGATGGCCTCGGTCGAGAACTTGACGATGCTGGTCTGGATCGCCAGCCGGTCCTTGGGCGGGGTCTCGATGACCGACATGTCGCGGATGCCCGACAGGCCCATCTGCAGCGTGCGCGGGATGGGCGTGGCCGAGAGGGTCAGGCAGTCGACGCTGGTCTTGAGCTGCTTGAGGCGCTCCTTGGCGGCCACGCCGAAGCGCTGCTCCTCGTCGATCACCAGCAGGCCCAGATCGGCGAAGAGCACGTCCTTCGAGAGCAGCCGGTGGGTGCCGATCAGCACGTCCACCTGGCCGCGCTGCAGGCGGCCCAGCACCTGCTTGACCTCGCGCGCCGGCCGGAAGCGCGAGACCATCTCGACCGTCACGGGGAAGGGGGCGAAGCGCTGGCGGAAGGTCTTCCAGTGCTGGAAGGCCAGCACCGTGGTGGGCGCCAGCACCGCCACCTGCTTGCCGTCCAGCACGCAGCGCATGGCGGCGCGCATGGCCACCTCGGTCTTGCCGTAGCCCACGTCGCCGCACACCAGCCGGTCCATCGGCCGGGGCTCCGCCATGTCGCGGCCCACGTCGGCGATGGCCGCCTCCTGGTCGGGGGTCTCCTCGTACTCGAAGGCCTCCTCGAACTCGCGCATCCAGGGGCTCTCGGCCGTGAAGGCGTGGCCGGGGCGCGCGCGGCGCTCGGCGTACAGCCGCAGCAGCTCGGCGGCCATGTCGCGCATGGCCTTCTTGACGCGGGTCTTGACCTTCTCCCACTGGCCGCTGCCGAGCTGGTCCACCGACGGGCGGGCGCCCTCGCTCGAGGAGTAGCGCTGGACGCGGTCGAAGCCGTCCACGGGCACCTTGAGCCGGTCGCCGCCCTTGTAGGTGAGGACCATGAACTCGCGCCGCGTGCCGCCCACCTCGAGCACCTCGAGGCCCGCGTAGCGGCCGATGCCGTGGTCCTCGTGCACCACCAGGTCGCCGGTCCTCAGGTCGCGGAAGTCCGACAGGAAGCTGCGCAGGCCGCGGCCGCGCTGGCGCGCGTGCAGGTGGACCTCTTCCGGGAAGACGTCCCCGTCGGCCAGCACCAGCAGCCCCTCCTCGGGCAGCTCGAAGCCCGTGGAGAGCGCCCCCACGCGCGTCTCGAGGCCGGCCTCGGCCCCGGTCGGCAGGCCCTCCTCGCGCAGGACCTCCCCCAGGCGCTCGGCCCGGCCGCTGCTGCCGAGGAAGAGCACGACGCGGCCGGGCGGGCGAGCCTTGAGGTCGGCCACCAGGGCCTTGAGGTCGCCGGCGTAGGCGCGCGCCGGGCGGCAGGCCAGGTGCTGGCCCGCGGGGCCGGCCTCGAGGTCGAAGAGGCGCAGCGCCGCGCCGGCGGCCAGGCGCTCGGCGACGGCCTCGGCCGGCACCAGCGCCTCCCGCGGGTCGGGCAGCAGGACGCCCGTGCGCCCGGCGTGGTCGGCGCGCGCGCGCTCGTGCACGCGGCGGGCCTCTTCGGCCACGGCCTCCGGCTCGAGCACCACCGCCAGGGCCTGGCCGAGGTGCTGCCAGGCCGGGCGGGTGGCGCCGGGCACCAGCGGGATGAAGTCCGGCAGTTCCTCCCAGCCCAGCCCGTGCTCGAGCCGCTCGAGCAGCAGCGGCAGGCCGCGCTGGCCGGCGAAGCGCTCGGCCAGCAGGTCGCGCAGGCGCGCGGAAAGCGAGCGGGTCGGGAAGACGTCGGCCAGGGGCAGCAGCTCGAGCGCGTCGATCTCCGCGGAGCTGCGCTGGGTGGCCGGGTCGAAGCGCCGCAGGCTCTCGAGGGTGTCGCCGAAGAACTCCAGGCGCACGGGCAGCTCGGCCTCGGGCGGGAAGACGTCGAGGATGCCGCCGCGGCGCGCCACCTGCCCGGGGGCAGTGACCGGGTCCTCGTGCCGGTAGCCGCCCTCGTCGAGGGCCTCGAGCAGGATCTCGGGCGTCATCTCCTCGCCGCGGCGCAGGGTCACCACGCGGGTTTCGAGCAGCCCGGGCGCCAGGGACGGGCGCAGCAGGCCCGTGGGCGAAGCCACCAGCGCGCGCAGCCTGCGGCGGCCGGCCGCGTGCAGCGTGGCGGCCCGCTGCAGGGTGGCCTCGGGGTTGCGCTGCAGGCCCCGGAACGGCCCCGGGTCGGGGGCCGGGAAGAGCCCCACGGCGCCGCTCTCGCCCAGCTCCCGCAGCCAGGTGCGCAGGTCGGCCGCCACGGGCTCGAGGTCGCGTTCGCGGGGCGTCACGACGAGCAGCGGCTGCGGGCCGAGCAGGAGCGGGACCAGCAGCCGGGCCGGGCCCTGCAGCCCCGAGAGGTCGAGCTGACCGCCCTGCTCGAGGGCCTCGCGCAGGGCCAGCAGGCGCGGCGCGCCGGCCAGCTCCTGGAGCCAGGTGCTCACGGGCGCCGGGTGCGCTCGATCAGCCCCGTCGTCGATCGCCCCGCCAGCAACTCGACCCGCACCACGCGGCCGCCGGCCGCCTCGACCACGTCCGCGCCCACGATCGTGCCCGGCGCCCAATCCGCGCCCTTGACGAGCACGTCGGGGAGCAGGGCCTGGATGGTCTCGAGGGGCGTGTCCTGCTCGTAGAGCACCACCCGATCGACGGCCTCGAGGGCCCGCAGGGCCTCGGCCCGCTCGTCCTCGGGCAAGACCGGGCGGGAAGGGCCCTTGAGGCGGCGCACCGAGGTGTCGCTGTTGAGGCCCACCACCAGCAGGTCGCCCTGGACCCGCGCGGCCTCGAGCAGCCGCACGTGGCCCGCGTGCAGGAGGTCGAAGCAGCCGTTGGTGAAGACCACCCGCCGGCCCGCCGAGCGCCAGGCCTGCCGCTCGGCCACCAGCTCGCGCAGCGGCGTCGCGGCGCTCATGCCTCGGGGCCGGGCTCCTCGGACAGGTCCAGCTCGGGCCGCGGCCGCGGCGGCTCGAGCTCCACGCCGCCCGAGAAGGACCAGGCGTGCTCCGGGCGGTAGATGCCCACGTCCTTGACGCGGCTCTTGACGCGCAGCGAGTAGAGCCCGCGGTGGTAGTCGTAGGGCGTGCCGTCCTTCTGGTGCACGGCCACGTCGAGCAGGTAGGTGCCCTCCACCAATCGCAGGTCGCGCAGCGTCAAGGCCACCCGCGCGGTCCCCTCCAGGCGGCGGGCGCGCCAGTCCTCGAGGTGGGTGTTGGTGCCGTAGACCGAGACGCCGTCGGCGGTGAACAGGCCCAGGCCGAAGACGAAGTCGTCCACGGGCTGCTCGGCGCGCAGGTGAAGCTCGACCGTCAGGCTCTCGCCGGGGACGTAGACGTGCCGCTCGCGTCCGCGCGCGTCGACGAGCCGCACCTGGGTGATCTCGACCGCCCGGCTGCCCCAGCGCCCCTCGCGGTAGCCGCCCTCGGGGCCGGCCTCGCCCGGGGCCGTCTCGGGCGGCGGGGCCTGGGCGTCGGCCTGGACCTGCTGGCGCAGCAGGGCCTCCTCGCCGCCGGCCACGTAGGTCAGGTAGGCGTCCACCACGCGCTTGGGGTCGCCCTGGTCGGCCTTCCTGCCGCGCCGCACCCACAGCACGTCGTCGCACATCTTCTCCACCAGCCCGAGGCTGTGCGAGACCAGCACGATGGTCTTGCCGCGCCGCCGGAACTCGCCGATCTTGTCCAGGCACTTGCGCGTGAAGGCCTCGTCGCCCACCGCCAGCACCTCGTCGATCAGCAGCACGTCGGGGTCGACGTGGATGGCCACGGCGAAGCCCAGGCGCATGTACATGCCCGAGGAGTAGGTCTTGACCGGCGCGTCGATGAAGCGCTCCAGCTCGGCGAAGGCCACGATCTCGTCGAAGCGCTGCTCGACCTCGCGCCGGGTCAGGCCCAGCATGATGCCGTTGATGGCCACGTTCTCGCGCCCGCTGATCTCGGGGTGGAAGCCGGCCCCCAGCTCGATCAGGGCCGAGACCCGCCCGTCCACCTCGAGGCGGCCGCGGGTGGGCTTGGTGATGCCCGCCAGCAGCTTGAGCAGGGTCGACTTGCCGGAGCCGTTCTCGCCGATCACGCCGAAGGTGCAGCCGCGCGGGACCTCGAAGGAGACGCCGTCGAGGGCCGTGAAGGTCTGGTCGGGGCGCAGGTCCGTGAGCAGGCTGCCGGTCAGGAGGGCGCTCTTGAGGGTCTTGAACTGGTTCTGGTGCAGGAAGCGCCGGTAGACCTTGGCCAGGTCGTGGGCCTGCACGGCCGGGCGCGCCACCCTAGACCTCCTCCGCCAGCGTGTCGCGCAGCCGGTCGAACAGGAAGGCTCCCAGCGCGAAGACCAGGCACGAGACGGCTCCGGCCAGCGCCAGGCCGCGCCAGTGGTCGAACGACCCGGCGAAGAGCATCTGCTGGTACGAGACCAGCACGTGCGAGAGGGGGTTGAGCCGCAGCACGGCTCGGAAGCGGCCCTGGATGTCGCCGTAGAAGTACAGCACCGGCGAGCCCCAGAACCACAAGTGCAGCACGTGCGAGAGGATGTCGCGCAGGTCGCGGAAGTGCACCGTGAGGGCCGAGAAGATCAGCGCCAGGCCGAGGGTGAAGACCAGCTGCACCAGCAGCGGCAACGGGAACAGCAGGGCGCTCCAGGTCAGCCGGCCCTCCCAGGCCAGGAAGAACAGCATCACGGGCACCGCCAGCAGCATGTGCACCAGGTTCGAGAAGACCGTCACGACCGGCAGCACCTCGGCCGGGAAGAGCACCTTCTTGATCAGGTTGCCACCGGCGATGAGCACGCCGGAGGCCTCGGCGATCGAGGCCTGGAACCAGGTCCAGGGCAGGATGCCGCAGAACAGGAAGAGGAAGTACGGCTCGACGGTCTTGGAGCGCACCCCGGGGAAGACGTAGGTGAACACCAGCCCGTAGGTGAGCAGCAGCAGCAGCGGGTTGATGAAGCTCCACAGGAAGCCCAGCACGCTGCCGCGGTAGCGGGCCTTGAGCTCCCGGCTCACCAGGCTCTGGATGAGCAGGCGGTAGCGGAACAGGGTGGCGAGCTGCTGGAGCATGCGGGCGGGGCGCGGCCCCGGAACCCTAGCCGGAGCGCTTGCGGCCGACGGCCAGGCGCGTGACGGCCTTGACGTAGTCGTCGTGGGCCTGCCCGAATCCGGCCTCGTCCTTGACGGCCTTGAGGCGCTCCTGGGCGCGCTGCAGGGCCGCCTCGGCGCGCTGCACGTCGATGTCCTCGGCCCGCTCGCCGATCTCGGCCAGGATGCTGACCCGGTCGGGCAGCACCTCGCAGAAGCCCCAGAAGCAGGTCATGTGGAAGCGCCGGTGGTCGCGCCCGTAGGAGATCTCGCCCGCGCCGAGGGTCGACAGGAAGGGCGTGTGCCCGGGGCGCACCCCGAAGTAGCCCTGCTCGCCGGGGGCCGTGACGTCGTCGACCTCCTCGCGCAGCAGCAGCCCCTCGGGGGTCACCACCTCGAGCGTCAGGTGCTTGGGCAGGTTGGCGTCCATGCTCCGCTCCGCGGGCCCGGCCTAGGCCTGCATCTTCTTGGCCTGCTCGAAGACCTCTTCGATGGTGCCGACCATGTAGAAGGCCTGCTCGGGCAGGTGGTCCACCTCGCCGTCCACGATCATCTTGAAGCTGCGGATGCTGTCCTTCAAGGGGACGTACTTCCCGGCGATGCCCGTGAACTGCTCGGCCACGTGGAAGGGCTGGGACAGGAAGCGCTGGATCTTGCGGGCCCGGGCCACGGTGACCTTGTCGTCCTCGCTGAGCTCGTCGATGCCCAGGATGGCGATGATGTCCTGCAGGTCCTTGTAGCGCTGCAGGATCTGCTTGACGTCCTTGGCCACGTTGTAGTGCTCGTCGCCCAGGATGCGCGGGTCGAGGATGCGCGAGCTGGAGGCCAGCGGGTCCACGGCCGGGTAGATGCCCAGCTGGGCGATCTGGCGCGACAGGTTGGTGGTGGCGTCGAGGTGCGCGAAGGTCGTGGCCGGGGCCGGGTCGGTGTAGTCGTCGGCCGGCACGTAGATGGCCTGGATCGAGGTGATCGAGCCCTTCTTGGTGGAGGTGATGCGCTCCTGCAGCTCGCCCATCTCGCTCTGCAGGGTGGGCTGGTAGCCCACGGCCGAGGGCATGCGGCCCAGCAGGGCCGAGACCTCGGAGCCGGCCTGGGTGAAGCGGAAGATGTTGTCGATGAACAGCAGCACGTCCTTGCCCTCGTCGTCGCGGAACGACTCGGCCACGGTCAGGCCGGTCAGGGCCACGCGCAGGCGGGCGCCGGGCGGCTCGGTCATCTGGCCGTAGATCAGGGCGGCCTTGGACTTGCTGAAGTCCTCCAGGTCGAGCACCTTCGACTCCTGGAACTCCAGCCACAGGTCGTTGCCCTCGCGGGTGCGCTCGCCCACCCCGGCGAAGACCGACACGCCGCCGTGCTGCTTGGCCAGGTTGAAGATCAGCTCCTGGATGATGACGGTCTTGCCCACGCCGGCGCCGCCGAACAGGCCGATCTTGCCGCCGCGCAGGTAGGGCTCGATCAGGTCGATGACCTTGATGCCGGTCTCGAACATCTCGAGCTTGGTGGACTGCTCGTCGAAGGTCGGCGCCAGGCGGTGGATCGGCATGCGCTTGCTGACCTTGACCGGGCCCAGCTCGTCGACCGGCTCGCCGATCACGTTGAGCACGCGCCCCAGGGTGCCCGGGCCGACCGGCACCGCGATGGGCGCGCCGGTGTCGACCACCTGCATGCCGCGCACCATGCCCTCGGTGGGCAGCATGCTGACGCAGCGCACGCGGTTCTCGCCCAGGTGCTGCTGCACCTCGGCCACCACCTCGCCCGCCGGGCCGCCGACGATGCGCACGGCGTTGTAGATGGGCGGGACGTGGCCGGCGAACTCGACGTCCACCACCGGCCCGATGATCTGGACGACCTGACCGACGTTCTCTGCAGCCATTCCTGGAACTCCGTCCGTGGGCTTCACGCGGAAGCCTACTGGGGCGAGCCGGCGCCGGAGACCACCTCGATGATCTCCTTGGTGATGCCGGCCTGGCGAACCTTGTTCATGTAGAGCGTCAGCCGGTCGATCATCTCGCCGGCGTTGCGGGTGGCGGCGTCCATGGCCGCCATGCGGGCGCCGTGCTCGGCCGCCGAAGACTCGAGCAGGGCCCGCCAGATCTGCACCTCGACGTGCTTGGGCAGCAGCGCGCCGAAGATGGCCGCGGGGGCGGGCTCGTAGACGTAGTCCTGGGCCGGCTCGTGGGGCTGGAGCTCGAGGCGCCGGATCGGCAGCAGCTGCTCGACCACCACGCGCTGCTGGATCACGCTCTTGAACTCGTTGAAGAGCAGCATGACCCGGTCGCAGGTGCCGCCCACGTAGGCCTCGATCAGCTCCTGGGCCAGGCCCTGGGCCGCGGCGTAGCGCAGGGGCTGGAAGATGCCCACGTGCTCGGAGCGGATGGTGGCGTGGCGGCGGCGGAAGAAGTCGCGGGCCTTGCGGCCGACCGTGACCAGCTCGAGCTCGACGCCCGCGTGCTCCTCGTGCACGCGCTGGGCCGCCCTCAGGATGTTGGCGTTGAAGCCGCCGCACAGCCCCTTGTCGGCGGTCACCACCACCACCAGCACGCGCTTGACCTCGCGCTCGCCCAGCAGCGGGTGGGCCTCGGTCTGGGCGCGGGTGGCCAGGCTGTTGAGGACTTCCATCATCTTGCGCGCGTAGGGCCGCGCCGCGAACATGGCCTCCTGGGCCCGGCGCAGCTTGGCCGCCGAGACCATCTTCATGGCCTTGGTGATCTGCTGCGTGCTCTTGGTGCTGCGGATCCGGCGGCGGATGTCGATCAGCGCGGGCATGGAGAGCTCTTCCCCGGGGCTAGGCCTGGCCCTTGCCCTGGAAGATCTGGCCGAACTCCTCCAGCGCCTTCTTGAGCCGCTCGGTGATCTCGCCCTTGATGTCCTTCTTCTCGGCGATCTCCTTGAGCAGCGGGGCGTGGTGGGCGTCCATGTAGGTCGACAGCTCGCTCTCGTAGCGCAGGCAGTCCGAGACGGCGTAGCGGTCCAGGTAGCCGCCCGTGGCAGCGAAGATGATCAGGACCTGCTTCTCCATCGAGGCCGGGCTGTACTGGCGCTGCTTGAGGATCTCGGTCAGGCGCTCGCCCTTGGCCAGCATGGCCTGGGTGGCCTTGTCGAGGTCGCCCGCGAACATGGCGAAGGCCGCCAGCTCGCGGAACTGGGCCAGGTCGAGGCGCAGGCGCCCGGCCACGGCCTTCATGGCCTTGGTCTGGGCCGAGCCGCCCACGCGCGAGACCGAGTTGCCGACGTTGACGGCCGGCCGGATGCCCGAGTTGAACAGGTCGGCCTCGAGGAAGATCTGCCCGTCCGTGATCGAGATGACGTTGGTCGGGATGTAGGCCGAGATGTCGCCGGCCTGGGTCTCGATGATCGGGATCGAGGTCAGGCTGCCGCCGCCCTTCTTGTCGTTGAGCTTGGCGGCGCGCTCGAGCAGGCGGCTGTGCAGGTAGAAGACGTCGCCGGGGTAGGCCTCGCGGCCCGGCGGCCGGCGCAGCAGCAGCGAGATCTCGCGGTAGGCCGCCGCGTGCTTGGAGAGGTCGTCGTAGATGCACAGGGCGTGCTGGCCCTTGTCGCGGAAGTACTCGCCCATGGCCGTGCCGGAGTAGGGCGCGATGTAGAGGAAGGGGGCCGGGTCGGAGGCCGTGGCGGACACCACGATGGTGTGCTCCATGGCCCCGAACTCCTCGAGCGTGCGCACCACCTGGGCCACGGTCGAGCGCTTCTGCCCGATGGCCACGTAGATGCAGATGACGCCCTTGCCCTTCTGGTTGATGATCGTGTCGACGGCGATGGCGGTCTTGCCGGTCTGGCGGTCGCCGATCACCAGCTCGCGCTGGCCGCGGCCGATGTTGACCATCGAGTCGATGGCCTTGATGCCGGTCTCGAGCGGCTCGCGCACGGGCTGGCGCTCGACCACGCCCGGGGCGATGCGCTCGACCTCGCCGAGCTCGCTGGTGGCGATCGGGCCCTTGCCGTCGATGGGCTGGCCCAGCGCGTCGACCACGCGGCCCACCAGCGCCGGGCCGACCGGCACGGACATGATGCGGCCGGTGCGCTTGACCTGGTCGCCCTCGCGGATGAGCGAGCCCTCGCCCATCAGGACCGCGCCGACCGAGTCCTCTTCGAGGTTGAGGGCCAGGGCGGCCACGCCGTGCGGCAGCTCGAGCAGCTCGCCGGCCATGCAGCGCGTCAGGCCGTGGATGCGCGCGATGCCGTCGCCCACCGACAGCACGGTGCCGACCTCGGCCACGTCCACGCCGGCGCTGAAACCGGCCAGCTGCTCGCGGATGATGCGGGTGATGTCCTCGGCGCGAATCTCCATAGCTCGCTTCGACTCCTAGCGCGTGTTCCGCAGGCCGGGCGCGCGCTCAGGCACGGCGCGCGCCCCGGGCGAGGTGCTCGCGCAGCGCGCCCAGCCGGGCCCGCACGCTGCCGTCGTAGACCCGCCCCTCCATCTCCAGCACCAGCCCGCCCATCAGCTGCGGGTCGACGTCCGCCTGGAGCTCGACCTCGCGCCCGGTCAGCCCGCGCAGCGTGGTCTCGAGCGCCTGGCGCTCCGCCGGCGCGAGCGGCGCAGCCGAGACGGCCCGG
>JBDIBD010000093.1:0-12378 GCA_039812725.1 Vicinamibacteria bacterium
CCAAGAGCGCCAGCTGGCCGCAGGCCGCGGCGATCTCGCGCCCGCGTGGCCAGCGCACCAGGCAGCGCACGCCCGCGGCCCGCAGCACGGCCTGGAAGCCCAGCACCCGCTCGGGGGGCGACGGGCGGTACGGGTTGCCGGGCCAGGGGTTGTGCGGAATGAGGTTGACGTGGGCCGGCAGCCCCGCCAGCAGCGCGCCCAGGCGCCGGGCGTCGTCGTCGCCGTCGTTCTCGCCGTCGAACAGCACGTAGCCCACGAAGTAGCGCCGCCCGCTCGCGGCGGCCGCGTCGCGCCGCAGCACGTCGAGCAGCGCGGCGATCGGCCAGCGCCGGTTGTGGGGCATGAGGCGCTCGCGCTGCTCGTCGGTGGTGGCGTTGAGCGAGAGCGCCAGCAGCGCCGAGGACTCGCGCAGGAAGCGCTCCATGCCCGGCGCGACCCCCGCGGTCGAGACCGTGACGTGCTCGGTCCCCAGCGCGGGGCAGGGGTTCTCGAGGAAGCGCTCGACCGCCGGCAGCACCGCGTCGAGGTTGTCCAGCGGCTCGCCCATGCCCATGAAGACCACGTTGCGAGCCGGGGCCCCGGGCGGCGCGAAGTGCCGCGCCAGGGCGAACTGCAGCACGATCTCGGCCGTCGTGAGCTGCCGCCCGAAGCCCAGCGAGGCCGTGGCGCAGAACGAGCACTGGCGCGTGCAGCCGGCCTGGCTGGAGACGCACACCGTGCTGCGCCCGGGGCCGGGGATCAGGACTGTCTCGACCTGGGCGCCGCTGGCCAGCTCGAGCGCCAGCTTGGTGGTGCCGTCGGGAGCCGATTCCTGCCGCACCAGGCGGTGGAAGGGCAGCGGCGCCCGTTGGCGCAGCGCCGCCCAGGCGCTGGGCGTCACCCCAGGCACGCGCTCGGGCAGCTCGGGCGGCAGCGGCGCGTCGCCGTAGAGCCACTCGCGCGCGCGCAGGGCCCGGGTGCGGCTGCCGAGCAGCTCGGTCAGCTCGTCCATCGACAGCGCGGTGAAGCCGCGCGGCGCGGGAGCGCTCATCCCCCAACGATATGCGAGACGGGGCTGGCGCCGCAGCGCGGGTCGTGCTACGAACAGGTCTCAGGAGGCAGGCATGCGCTGGACACCCGGAGGGTCGGACCAGGACGTCGAGGACCGCCGCGGCGAGGGCGGCGGCAGGCGCGGCGGCGGCCTGAAGGTGGGTCTCGTGGGCGTGCTCGTCCTGCTCGGCCTGAGCCTGCTCACCGGCCGCAACTTCCTCTCGCTGCTCGACACCAGCCAGCCCGTGGGCCCCGGCACCGGGTCGGTCCCCGACCCGCAGCGCGACCAGCGCGAGGCGCCCCAGGTCGAGTTCGTCAAGTTCGTGCTGAACGACGCCCAGGACACCTGGCAGAAGCTGCTGCCCGAGTACCGCCGCGCCAAGCTGGTGCTGTTCCGCGACGCGATCGACTCGGCCTGCGGCATGGCGGAGTCGGCCAGCGGCCCGTTCTACTGCCCGGGGGACGAGAAGGTCTACATCGACCTGGCCTTCTACGACGAGCTCAAGCAGCGCTTCGGCGCCCCCGGCGACTTCGCCCAGGCCTACGTGATCGCGCACGAGCTGGGCCACCACGTCCAGAACGTCACCGGCGTCGAGCCCCAGGTGCGCCGCCGGCAGCAGGCCCGCCCGCGCGAGGCCAACGCCCTGTCGGTGCGGATGGAGCTGCAGGCCGACTGCCTGGCGGGGGTCTGGGGCCACTCCACGGCCCAGCGCGACATCCTCGAGAAGGGCGACGTGGAGGAGGGGCTGGGCGCGGCCGCGGCCATCGGCGACGACCGCATCCAGTCGCAGGCCGGGGGGCGGGTCAACCCCGAGAGCTTCACCCACGGCTCGTCGCGCCAGCGGGTGGCCTGGTTCCGGAAGGGGCTCGAGACCGGCGACCCGAGCCAGTGCGACACCTTCAAGCTGCCGGACCCGCGCTAGAGCAGCCGGCCGCAGCAGGTCGACGCCCCCACCCGCCCCCGACGGGCATATGCTTGCGCCCGTGACGTCCCGAGGCGCCCTGCTCCTCGTGGCCGCCGTGGCTGCCGGCTGTCGTCCGGCAGCCCCTCCCGCGGCGCCCGAGACGCTCGAGATCGCGGTGCAGGCCGACGTGACCGGTGTCTATCCGGCCATGCGCGAGGAGTCGTTCTCCTTCGACGTCAACTCCAACATCTTCGAGGGGCTGGTGCGCCCGCGCCAGGACCTGACCGCCGAGCCGGCCCTGGCGGAGCGCTGGGAGAACCCCGACGAGCGTACCTGGCTGTTCCGGCTGCGGCCCGGGCTGCGCTTCTCGGACGGCACGCCCGTGACCGCCACGGACGTGGCGGCCGCGCTCACGTTCGGCCAGGGGCCTCGGGCCGTGGCGCGCAACATCCTGTCGCCCGTCGAGTCGGTCGAGGCGCTCGCCCCGGACCTGGTCCGCGTGCGGACCAGGTACCCGTTCCCGGTGCTGCTGCGGCACCTGACCGCGGGCTTCGTCCTGCCCGCCGCCGCGCTGCGGCCGCCGTCCGTCGCCCCCATCGGCACGGGGCCGTACGCGCTCGAGTCCTGGCTCCCGGGCCGCGAGCTGGTGCTGGTGGAGAACGCCCGCTATCGCGGGCCGCGGCCCGCGTTCCGGCGCGTGCGCCTGACCGTCATGGCCGACCCCGCGGCGCGCAGCGCCGCGCTCTTGGCCGGGCGCGCGCACATCGCCGACAACGTGCCGCTGGCCCAATTCGCCCGGCTGAGCAGCTCCCCGGCGGTGCGGGTCGTCAGCCGACCGGGGCTGCGGGTGCTCTTCCTGGCCCTGCGCATGAACGAGCCGCCCTTCGCCGACGCGCGCGTGCGCGAGGCCTTCGACCTCGCCCTCGACCGCGACGAGCTGATCCGGCGCGCCCTGGACGGCCACGGGCAGCCCGCGGCCCAGCTCGTCCCGGCGGCGGTGCTGGGCCACAACCCCGACCTGCGGCCGACCCGCCCCGACCGCGAGCGCGCCCGCCGCTTGCTGGCCGAGGCTGGCTACGGCAGCGGCCTCTCGGTGCGGCTCGACGGGCCCAACAACCGCTACGTCAACGACGGCGCCATCCTGCTCGAGGTGGCACGCCAGCTGGCCCTGGTGGGCGTGCGGGTCGAGGTGGCGGCGCGCCCGAAGGAGGAGTTCTTCGCGCTGCTCGACCGCAAGGTCCCGAGCTTCTACCTGTTCGGCTGGAGCTCGAGCACGGGCCACGCGGGGGACGCCCTCGAGGCCCTGATGCACACCCCCACGCCGAACGGGGTCGGCTTCGAGAACGTGCAGTTCCTCTCGGATCCCGAGCTGGACCGGCTCATCGACGCGGCCCACGCCAGCCCGCGCCTGGACGAGCGCTCGCTCCTGCTCGCCGGGGCCCTGGCGCGGGTGGCCCAGCTGCGGCCGGTGCTGCCCTTGGTCGTGCAGACCGAGACCCTGGCCCTGGCGCGCGAGATCGACTGGGAGCCGCCGCTCGACATGGCGCTGCGGCTGCGGGACGTGCGCTGGTCGCCGGCCACGGCTCGCGACTAGCGCGGGATCACGGGCAGGCCCGCGAACGCCCGGGCCGTGCTCAGCGCCCCTCGCGCACGGCCTTCTCGGCGATGCGGTCGATCAGGCCCGGGAAGAACAGGCGCACGAAGCGTCCCACGCGACCGCGCGGCGACATGACCACCAACCGCTCGCGGGCCTCGATGGCGCGCGCGATGCGGGCCGCGCAGGTCTCGGCGGTCATGATCCGCGACTCCTGCATCGGGCTCTTGCCGAGGGGACGCCCGTCGGGGCCGAGCGCGCGCCGGTGGATCTCGGAGACCACGAAGTCGGGCGCCAGCAGGGTGACGGTCACGCCGCTGGCGCGCAGCTCGACCCGCAGCGAGTCGAAGAAGCCGAACACGGCGTGCTTGCTGGCCGCGTACGCCGTGCGGGTGGGGACGCCCGTCAGGCCGGCCAGGCTGGCCACCACTGCGATGCGCCCGCGGCTCTTCTTCAGCTCGGGCAGCGCGTGGTGGGTCAGGTAGACGCAGCCCAGGTAGTTGACGCGCATGAGGCGCTCGTACGGAGCCAGGTCGGCCACCTCGTCGAAGCGCGCCATCATCCCGATGCCGGCGTTGTTGACCAGCACGTCGAGCCCGCCGAAGGCCTGCACCGCGGCCTCGACCGCGGCCCGGCACTGCTCCTCCTCCGCCACGTCGCAGCGCACCGCCCGCGCCTCGGCCCCGCGCTCGCGGCACAGGGCGGCCACCTGCTCGAGGGCCGGCAGGTCGCGGGCCGCCAGCATCAGCCGGGCCCGGCGCGACGCCAGCTCGAGGGCCAGCGCCCGGCCGATGCCCTGCGAGGCGCCGGTGAGCAGGATCGCACGGCCGGAGAGCTCGCTCATGGGTGGCCGATTGTAGACCTGCCCCCTCGTGGCCGGGGATATACTCGCCGCGTCCCGCCATGCCGCCCGCCCCCGTCCAGCCCTGCCGTACCGTCGCGCGAGCCGCCCTGCTGGCCGGGGCCCTGGGCCTGGCGCTGGCCTGCCGCTCGGCGGGCCCCGTCCCGGCTCCTCCCCCGCCGCCTTCCGTCCCGACGCCCGCTCCGGCCGCCACCCCCACTCCGGCGCCCACGCCCTTGCCAAAGGTGCGCAAAGCCCCGGAGGAGGTGGTGGTGGCGGCCTGGTCGGAGCCGCCGCGCCTGGCGGAGGGCGGAGGCCAGGCCCACATCCTGGTGCGGGTCCAGAAGCGCAGCGGCAAGCCCTTCCCGGGCGTGGACGTGCAGCTGACCGCCTCGCAGGGCACGCTCTACTCGCAGGGGCGGCTGCTCACCAGCAACGCCAACGGCATGACCCGCGACATGCTGACCACGCACCACACGGCCACCGTGACGGTCAACGCCGGGGGCACGCGCTACCGCTTCAAGGTGGCCGTGGCCCCCGACGTGATCGAGCGCTAGGGGGGGCCGTGCTGGAGGCCTTCCTCGACTGGCTGGCGCGCCTGCCGCCGCTGCCCACCTACCTCGTGCTGGCGCTGCTGTCGTCGGTCGAGAACGTCTTCCCGCCGGTGCCGGCCGACGTGGCCGTGGCCCTGGGGGCCTTCCTGGCGCAGCGCGGGGAGGTCTCGGCCCCGCTGCTGGGCGTGCTGTGCTGGGGCGCCAACCAGCTCTCGGCCACGGCCGTCTACTACCTGGCGCGGCGCGAGGGGCAGGCCTTCTTCGCCCACCGCTGGGTGCGGCCGATCGTGCCGCCCGCGGCCCTCGACGCCATCCGCGGGGCCTACCAGCGCCACGGGGTGACGGGCATCTTCCTGAGCCGCTTCCTGCCGGGGGTGCGCGCCGCCGTGCTGCCCTTCGCCGGGGCGGTGGGCCTCTCGCCGGCGCGGGCGCTCTTGCCCTGCGCCGTGGCCTCGGCCGTCTGGTACGCGCTGCTGATCGTGGCCGGCGCGGCCCTGGGGCTGAGCTGGCCGCGCGTGCGCGGCCTGATCGACGACTCCACGCGCGTGCTCGGGATCGTCGGGGCCGTGGCCGCGGCCCTGGCGGCGTGGTGGATCTGGCGCCGCGCGCGGCGCTGAGGCGCTACTTCTTCAGGCCGGCCACGGTGGCGCGGATGCGCTCCTGGGTCCCCGGCGAGAACCAGCAGTCGGCGAACTCGCGCACGTAGTGCATCTCGCCGTTGCGCATGTCGGACAGGATGCCGGCCCGCAGGTAGGACTTGGTGGCGGCCAGCGCGCGCGGGTCCTTGTCGGCGAACTCGTCCAGCCGCGCCAGGCAGGCGGCCTCGAAGCCCTCGGCCTCGGCCAGCTCGTGGGCCAGCCCGGCCGCCAGGGCCTCGTCGCCCGCGAAGTTCTTGCCCAGCAGGGCCACGTGCGGCAGCGCGCCCGGGTTGACCGAGGCCCGCAGCAGCAGCGCCACGCTCCAGGGCAGGGGCACGCCCACGCGCACCTCGTTGAGGCCGATCTGGGCCCCGCGCCGCAGCACGCGATAGTCGGCCGTCAGCGCCAGCACGCAGCCGCCCGCCACGGCGTGGCCGTTGAGGGCGGCCAGCACGGGTTTGCGCAGGGCGTAGAGCGCCCAGACCACGCTGGCGAAGCGCCCCATGAAGCTCTCCAGCGACTGGCGGTCGTAGTCCACCAGGGCCACCAGGTCGAGCCCCGGGCAGAATAGCTTGGGGTTGGCCGAGGCCAGCAGCACGCCGTGCACCGCGTCGTCCTGGGCCACCTCGGGGACCAGCCGGCCGAGGTCCTCCAGCAGGCGGGCGTCGATGGCGTTGCCGCGGTCCTTGTCGAGGCGCAGGACGGCCACGCGGCCCTGGCGTTCCAGCTTGACGGTGCTCATTCGGAGGCTCCTGCCGAGAGGTTGAGCCGCGGATTATACGCGCTCCCACAGCCCGAGCTGCTCCGCCACCCAGGCCGGCCCGGCCTCGCCCTCGGCCCGCGCCTCGTCGTCGCCCTGCAGGCCTGCGGCCGCGATCAGGGCACGCAGCCGCGCGCGCAGGCGCGCGGGGTAGTCTCCGCCCAAGTAGACCCGGCCCTGGTAGGCGCGCCGGTAGGCCGGCAGCAGCGCCGGGAACTCCCGTGCCACGAAGTCGAGGTAGATCTCGCGCGTGGGCGAGCGCAGGAACAGCAGGTTGAAGCGTGCGTGGCTCACGCCCGCCGCGCGGGCGGCGCGCAGCAGCGCCGCCAGGTCCTGCTCGCGGTCGCTGATCCCGGGCAGCACCGGCGCGATCGACAGCCAGGCGTCGAGTCCTTCCTCGCGCAGGCGCCGCAGCACCTCCAGGCGCACCGCCGGCGGGGGCGCCCAGGGCTCCAACCGGCGCAGGAGCTCGGCCCGGGGCGAGATCAGCGAGACGTGCAGGCGCAGCCGGCCGCGCCGGTGGACCTGCGCCAGGAGGTCGAGGTCGCGCAGCACCCCCGCGCCCTTGGTGGTCAGGCCGAGCCTGAGCCCGGGGACGGCCGCGGCCAGCTCGAGGAAGCGGCGCGTCACGCGCCACTCGCTCTCGCCCGGCTGGTAGGGGTCGGTGGCGGTGCCGAGGGCCACGCGCTGGCCGCGGCGCGCGGCGGCCCGCAGGGCCCGCGCGGTCTCGTCCCAGGCGTCCTGCTTGACGTAGATGATGCTGTGGAACTCCGCCGCGGCGGAGCGCCCCACGAACTCGTGGGTGTAGGCGGCGTAGCAGTAGCGGCAGCCCATCGCGCAGCCTCTGTACGGGTTGACGGTCCACTCGAACGGCATGCGCTCCGAGCTGCAGCGGCCCATCAGCGAGCGTGAGCGCAGCGGCAGGTAGCGCAGCCCGGCGTGCTCGCGCAGGGGCGTCTCGCCCAGGCGGGCGCGCAGGCTGGGGGCCGGCAGGCCGGGGACGGCGCGCGGGCGGGCGGGCATGCAGCATCTTCGCTTTTATTTCGTCTTACGGCAAGCCCGGGCGTCGGGGCTAGACTCAGCTCAGGAACCCGCCATGGTCGCGGTCAGGTCGTTGCGCGAGCGGTTGGCGCGCCTCACGCGTCCCGCCGAGCTGGTCGAGCGCCTGCCGGAAGGGCGCGTGCGCTGCCTGGCCTGCGGCCACCGCTGCCTCGTGCCCCCCGGCCGCGAGGGCGTCTGCCGCGTGCGCTTCAACCGCGACGGCACGCTGCTGGCGCCCTGGGGCTACGTGGCCGGGCTGCAGGTCGACCCGATCGAGAAGAAGCCCTTCTTCCACGCCCTGCCCGGGGCGCGGGCGCTGTCGTTCGGCATGCTGGGCTGCGACCTGCACTGCGCCTACTGCCAGAACTGGCTGTCCTCCCAGGCCCTGCGCGACCCGGAGGCGCTGGCCCCGGCCCGCGAGGTCGAGCCCGGCGAGATCGTGCGGCTGGCCCTCGAGCACGGCGCCGAGGTGGTGACCTCGACCTACAACGAGCCGCTCGTCACCAGCGAGTGGGCCGTGGCCGTCTTCCGCGAGGCGCGCGCGGCCGGGCTGGTCTGCTCGTACGTCTCCAACGGCAACGGCACGCCCGAGGTGCTCGACTACCTGGCGCCCTGGGTCTCGCTCTACAAGGTCGACCTCAAGAGCTTCCGCGACAGGCCCTACCGCGAGCTGGGCGGCACGCTCGAGCGGGTGACGCAGACGCTGCGCGGCCTGGTGGCGCGCGGGCTGTGGGTCGAGGTCGTGACCCTGCTGGTGCCGGGCTTCAACGACTCGGCCGACGAGCTGGCGGACCTGACGGGCTTCCTGGCGGGGCTGTCGCCCGACCTCCCCTGGCACGTCACGGCCTTCCACCGCGACTACCGCATGTTCGGCCCGCGCGACACCAGCCCCGCGGCGCTGCTGCGGGCGGCCGAGATCGGGCGGCGCTCCGGGCTGCGCTTCGTCTACGCCGGCAACCTGCCCGGCCACACGGGCGACCTCGAGGACACCCGCTGCCCCGGCTGCGGCACGACGCTGGTGGAGCGCCACGGCTTCCGCGTCCTGTCGAACCGCCTGCGCGACGGCTGCTGCCCGGTCTGCGCGCGGCGCGTCCCGGGGGTCTGGACCGTGGCGCAGGCCCAGGCAGGCGCCCGCCGCCCGCTGACGGCCGCCGCCCCGTCATCCTGAGGGGCCGCCGTCCAAGTCGGCGACGAAGGATCCTGCGGGTCGTACGACCCGCAGGATCCTTCGGCCCAGGGCAGGACGGCAGGGCCTCAGGATGACGCTGGGTGCGCCTAGCCCTTGATCTTGGCCAGGGCGGACTTCATGCGCTTGAGCAGGTCGAGCTCGCGCATCTCCGCCGCCAGCTCGTCCTTGTTGGCGTTGGGGTTGACCGCCGGCGGGTCGTTGATCAGGTACTCGAGCACCGGGATGGCCTCGCGGGCCTTGGAGCCCAGCGAGCCGAGGGCGTCGACGCAGGCCTCGCGCACGCTGATGTCGCGCTCCACTTGCAGCACGCGGGCCAGCTGGGGCGCGCCCGGGGCCCCGAAGGCGGCCACCTCGCGGCAGGCGGCGCGCTTGGCGTCGGGCTTGCCGTAGTTGAGCCGCTGCAGCGAGTCGGCCAGGCTGCCGCCGCTGTCGGCGGCCTGCTGCTGCTGCCGGCGCTGCTCGGCCAGCAGCTTCTTGCGGGCCTCGGCGTCGGCCGAGGCCTTCTCGTACTTCTCGATGGCCTGGTTGAGGGCGGCCACGTCGCGTCCGGCCGTGGCGGCCTTCTGGGCGAACTCGCGGGCCTTGGCCATGTCGGTGCGGAAGTACCAGGTGCGGGCGATGCCGTAGTTGGCCTCGCCGACCATGTTCGGGTCGAGCTCGGCCACCCTGGCGAAGGCCGCCTCGGCCTCGGGCCAGTGCTCGGCGTAGACGTGGGCCCAGGCCATGCCCAGCGCGGCCTGGGTGTTCTTGGGGTCGAGCTCGAGGGCCTTCTTGTAGGCCGCCACCGAGTCGTCGACCTTGGGTGGCTCCATGCTGCGGTTGGCCCAGCCCAGGTTCATCCAGGCGTTGACGTTCTTCGGGTCGCGCCGGGTGGCGTCGGCCAGCAGCTTGATGCCGCCGGCCGAGTCGCCGCCCTTGGCCATGATCAGGCCGCAGGCCGACAGCGTCTCGACGTTGGAAGCGTCGAGCTCGGCGGCCTTCTTGCACGCCGGCAGGGCCTTGTCGGCCTGGTTGGTCAGGAACAGGGCCGAGGCCAGCCGCAGGTGGGCTTCCGACATCGAGGGCGAGAGCTGGGCGGCCTTCTCGAGGTAGGGGATGGCCTTCTGGTACTCGCCCGAGAGCAGCAGCGAGTTGGCGCACAGCATCTGCATGTCGGCGCTGGCGGCCAGCTCGGCCGCCACCTTGCAGGCCTCGGCCACGGCCGTCTTGGGGTTCTGGCGCATCTGCACCTTGACCTTGGCCAGGCGCGCCGCGGTGAAGCCGGTGTCGACCTCGAGGGCCTTGTCGTAGGCGCTGATGGCCTCGTTGTAGCGCCCGGCCGCCTCGAAGATCTGGCCCACGATCAGCTGCGTGAACACGCTCTTCGGGTTGAGGAAGTTGCCCTGCTGGGCCTGGTTGATGGCCTCGCCCCAGTTCTTGGCCGGGTCCTTCTTGAGCAGCGCCAGCCCCAGGGCCGCGAAGGCCTCGGCCGCCTGCTGGGCGATCTCGGCGGCCTTGCGGGCCTCGGCCTCGGCCTCGGCCGGGCGGCCCTGCTCGGTGAGGGTCGTGGCCAGGCCCACCAGCGCGCGCACGTGGCGCGGGTCGGCCTTGAGCGCCTCGCGGAAGGCGGCCTCGGCCTGTGGCCACTGCCGGATGCCGGCCTGCGCCCAGCCGCGTGCGGCCAGGGCGTCGGCGTTGTTCGGAGACGCCGCCACGGCCTTGTCGGCGGTCTGCACGGCCGCGCCGTCGCCCAGGCGGGCCTGGGCGGTGGCCAGGATCGACAGCGTGCGGCCCGTGGCCTCGGCCTGCACGGCCTCCTGGGCGTGGCCCAGGGCCGCACGGCCCGCGCCGGTGGCCAGCTCGAACTCGGCCTGCGCGGCCAGGGCCTGGGCCTTCACGCCCGGCGCCGCGGAGGCGCCCAGCTGGGCGGCCGTGGAGATGCTCTGGCCGGCCTCGTCGAGGCGGCCCAGCTTCTGCAGCAGGCGCGCCAGCGCCAGGTGCGCCAGCGGGTCGGACTGCGCGTCCTTGACGACCTTCTGCAGGGTCTTGACGGCCTCGTCCTGGCGCCCCTTGGCGAGCTGATCCTCGGCCTTGGCCACGGCGTCGTCGAGCTTCTTGTCCGCCCAGGCCGGCGCCGCCACCGCCAACGCCAGGGCCAGTGCGGCCAGCTTCATTGCGTTCATCGAGCGACTCCTCGCTGCCATCCCCAACGCGCCGCGGGCGGCCGTGGCCGGCCCGCGCTCAATCGATGGTACTCCGCGTGTCGGGGCGCATTCCGCGCGTCACATGCTTTCACGAGGCAGCCGCGCGGACCTCAGCCACACGCGGCGCGCCGGCGGGGCCGGCCGCCTCGCACGAACCCGTTCAAGAGTCTCAGGAAACCGGGCCGCCGGCAAGCGCCGCCGCGTCCTCAGCGGCAGGCCGCACGGAGGCGGGCCTGCGCCCGGGCCATGTCGCTCACCAGCCGCGCCTCGCGCAGCTCGAGGGCGCACTCGGCGGGCTTGCAGTTGGGGTCGGGGACGGGCGGGCCCTCGGCCACCAGGCGCTCCAGCACCGGCAGGGCGGCGCAGGCCGGCGGCGCCATGGCGGCCACGCAGGACACGATGTCCTCCCGGGCGCCGACGTCGGCCGACATGAGCGCGTAGGCCAGGTGCGGCACGGCCTCCTTGCCCACCCGGCAGAGCTTGTTCGCGGCCAGCTTCTGCTGCGACGGGTTGCCCTCGCGCAGCTGGTTGAGCAGCCCGCCCAGGTCCGTCCCCGCCCCGGCCTCGGCGCGCTGCTTCTTCATGGCGTCGTTGATCGCGGCGCGCGCCGCGGCCTCGCCCAGCTTGACCGCCTCCTGGTAGCGCTGGATGGCGGCCAGCAGGTCGGCCGCGTCGGGGACGCCGGCCCGCTGGGCCTCCTCGGCCTTGGCCCGCGCTCCGGCCATGTCGCGCTGGTAGTAGCGGCACCAGCCGATGGCGTTGGTGGCGTCGCCCGTGAGGCGCCTGTCGACCGCCGCCGCGCGCTGGAAGGCGCGCACCGCGTCGTCCCACTGCCTGGCCCGGTAGTACGTGAGGGCGATGCCGTAGGCCGCCTGGCCGTTCTTCGGGTCGAGGCGCAGCGCCTTCTCGTAGGCGGCCACGGCCTCGGCCACCCGCACGGGCTGCATGGCGCGGTACTGCCAGCCCAGGTTGATGAAGCCGGCCGGGTCGGCGTAGCCGGGGGCCGAGGTCAGCTTCCTGAGCACCTGCACGGCCTGCTCGGTCCGGCCGGAGTAGCCCAGCAGCAGGGCGTAGTTGGAGGCGTAGGTGACGTTGGCCGGGTCGAGCTCGGTGGCGCGCTTGTAGGCGGCCAGGGCCTTCTCGTTCTGCTTGGCCAGGTACCAGGCGTTGCCCAGGAACGACTGCACCTCGGCCGAGTCGACCCGCAGGCGGGCGGCCTTGTCGAAGGCCGCGGCGGCGCCCGTGAAATCCTCCTTGGCCATGCGCACGCGCCCCTCGAGCAGCAGCGCGTCGAGGCCCTCGCGCTCGGCAGTCGGGAGCTGGGCCAGCTCGGCCAGGGCCGCGTCCCACTCGTTGCGCCGGTAGCGCAGCTCGACCGTGGCCAGGCGGGCGAAGGCCAGCCCGGGATCGAGCGCGGCGGCCTCGCGGTAGGCCGCCGAGGCCTGGTCGAACTGGCCGCGGGCCTCGAAGACGCGCGCCACCACCAGCTTGAGCTGGGCGTTGCGGGGCTCGAGGAAGACGGCCTGCTGGGCCTGCGCGATGGCGTCGTTCTTCGCGTCGGCGGGGTCCCCGGCCAGGTGGGCCAGGGCCAGCGCGGCCAGGGCCTCGCCCGACTTGTCGTCGAGCGCCACGGCCTGGCGGGCC